>NZ_CP064187.1:3105000-3405000 GCF_015353075.1 Rhizobium sp. 007
GGAGAGCGGCGCCAACCGCAGAAATTGCGTGAACGCGAGAAAGCCGGCGCGGATACCGGCGGCAAGCGGGTCACCCTGCCGCGTGCTCTTTCGAAGCTCGGCTATTGTTCCCGCACCCAGGCCGAACGCCTGATCGCCGACGGCCGTGTTGCGGTCGATGGGCGGATCATCCGGAATCTCGACGCCTGGGTCGATCTCCAATCAGCAAAGCTTGCAGTCGACGGCGCAACGATCGCCGCCGAGGCGAAAATCTACCTGATGTTGAATAAGCCGCGCGGGCTGCTGACGACCCGGCACGATCCGGAAGAGCGTCCGACGGTCTATGATTGTCTCAAGGAATTCGACATTCCGCATCTTTCACCGGTCGGCCGGCTCGACAAGGCAAGCGAAGGCCTGCTGCTGTTTACCAACGATACCGAGTTCGCGCAGGCCCTGCTCGATCCGATCACCCATGTGACCAAGACCTATCATGTGCAAGTCAACCGCATCATGGATGCGGAATCGCTGGCCGAAATGACATACGGGATCCGGCACGACGGCGAAGTGCTGACAGCGACGGCTGCACGGCTCCTGCGAAGCGGCGACCGCAATTCCTGGATCGAGGTGGAGCTTGACGAGGGCCGTAACCGGCAGATCCGCCGCATGCTCGAAGCCACCGGTGCGGAGTGCCTGCGGCTGGTGCGGGTTGCAATTGGGGGGCTCAAGCTTGGAGAGCTGCCGAAAGGCTCGGTGCGCACACTGACAGAAGCGGAGCTACGCGACCTGAAGCGGCGGACGGGCATGGAAAGGACCGGGCGGAATTGATGCAGAACGACGATATCGCGCCGCATGACTTCTGGCAGGAGCTCCATCCCCCGGGCAGCTTTCCGGCAGATGGCGATTTTACCTCGTTCTATGTCGCGGAACTGCAGGACCGCCGCCAGCTTCGTCTGCCGATCCGGGTGCTTGCCGACAGCGACCACGCGCTCGCCTCGCTGATCGTCAACCAGGCGAGCTTCGCCGTGCTCGATGCGCTTGCCGGGCAACTGGCGGCAACGATCAGGCACTTTGACATCGATATCGTCGCAGGCCTGCCGACGCTCGGGTTGACGCTTGCTGCAGCAGTCGCCCAGAAGCTCGGACACGCGCGCTACGTACCCTTGGGCACCTCCCGGAAATTCTGGTACCGCACCGACCTTTCCGTAGCCCTGTCGTCGATCACGACGCCGGAACAGCAGAAGCGTCTCTATATAGACCCGCGCATGCTGCCGCTGCTTCGGGGCCGCCGTGTCGCGCTGATCGACGATGTCATTTCGAGCGGCAGTTCCATCGTCGCGGGCCTGCAATTGATGATGGCCTGCGATATCGAGCCTGTCGTCGTCGCCGCGGCGATGCTGCAATCCGAACGCTGGAAGGAAAAGCTCGCCGCTGAAGGCGCCCAATGGCCCGACCGCACCGTTGGCGTCTTCGCGACACCGATACTCGAAAGGACGGCAGAAGGCCGTTGGCGCGCGCCCACTGCCTGACCTCGCACAATATGAGGATTGTTCGATCTTTCCGCGCGCCCTCCCTATACAGCCCTGTCCGGATGGCTACATTCCGCTGACGGTTGAAACGCGAGCCCGCCAATGACGTTCGAGCAAGCATCCCTGCTGATCCTTCTCTCGGCAATGCTCGTTCTGTTCTCCCTGAACCGTATCCGCATCGAGGTCGTGGCGATCGGGGGCCTGCTTGCCGGGTATCTGCTCCGACTTTATCCAGCCGATCAGGTCTTTGCCGGTTTCGCGAGTCCCGTCGTCATCACCGTGGTCGAGATTCTACTGATCGTCCAGGTGCTCGCCCGCGCGAAACTCTTTGACAGCCTCGCCGCACGTTTTGCAGCCGCCGGACTGTCCGGCTTCACGGTCATCGCCAGTCTTTCGGCGGTCACCGGGCTCATCTCTATCTTCATGAACAATATCGGCGCCTTCGCGATCATGCTGCCTGCAACGCTGCGCATCAGCAGCGTCATGGATATCCCCCGGCGCCAGCTCGTCATGCCGATTTCCTTCGCGGCACTTCTCGGCGGTCTCGTCTCGCTGATCGGAACGCCGGCCAATCTGCTTGTCAGCGATGCATTGGCCAAGGCAACGGGCTCCGGCTTTCATTTTTTCGATTTCGCCTATGTCGGCCTTCCTGTCGCCATCGCCGGAATTCTGCTGATGGCCGCTCTCGTTCCGCACCTATTTCCCGAAACGGACGACCAACCTGCCGCTGCGGCGCCAGCCCGACGGCGCATCGTGACGGAACGGCGCATTCCTGAGGGTTCGCCGCTCGCCGGCGTACGCCTTCTCGATTGCTCCAGCCTCTTTGAAATCCAGCCGCACGCATTGATCCGCAACGGCCGGTTCGTCTTTGGCCCGCTCGATCAGTCGACGATCGAGGCAGGCGATAGCTTGCTTGCCGAAGGCGCCGATGCAGTTTTTGCCGGTCTCGCCGCCTCGGCTGCGCTCGTTCCAGAAGCTCATCCGAATGGGCTGCAGGCGGATTTCACCCGCATCGAGGCCGTCGTCATGCCGGAGAGCACGCTGGTCGGCTCGCGAATCCGCTCGTTGGAGGTTTTTAAGAGCCGGAGCGTCAGGGTTGCCGCTCTCTCCATGCGGTCACCACGGATCGAAGGCCGCTTCGAGGATTTGCAGCTCTCGATCGGCGATATCCTCCTGCTCGAAGGCCCACGCGAGGCGGTCGCTGAAGCGCTTGAGGAATGCGAATGCCTGCCGCTCGCCTCCCAGCCCGCAGACGAGGCGACGTCAAATGCGTGGCAGCCCTTCCTGATCTTCGCTGCTGGCGTGACGCTTTCCGCTGTCGGGCCGATCCGCCCGGAGATCGCATTTGCGGCTGTCGTGCTCGTTCTTGCGCTGATGGGCTATCTCAACATCCGCCAGGCCATGGCGGACATAAACTGGCCGATCATCATCATGTTGGCCGCGATGATCCCGATCGGCTCGGCTGTTGCCGCAACAGGCACGGCCCAGCTGGTCGCCGATTGGCTGAGCCTGCTCGTGCCGATATCCATGCCGCTTGCCGGCATCGCACTCCTGCTCTTCATCGCCATGGCGCTTACGCCTTTCGTCAACAACGCGACAGTGGCAATTGTGCTCAGTCCCGTTGCGCTGGAATTCGCGGAAGCGGCACACCAAGCCCCGGCCGCCTATCTGATTGCCGTTGCCGCCGGCGCATCGCTCGATTTCCTGACGCCGTTCGGCCACCACAACAATACGCTGGCGATGAGCATCGGCAGCTACCGCGTCTCCGACTTCCTGCGCGCCGGCAGTCCGCTGGCGTTTGCTTCCTATTTTCTGACCGTTCTTCTGGTCGCCCTGATCTGGCTTTGAAAGCCATTTGCTTGACATCCCCTGCAATGGAACTAGAGCAAGGTGAAACCCCGCGACAAAGGACTATCGAGCCCGTGCGAATTCTTTCCGAAGCCCATTTCCCCGAACTGCCGAACTATTATCGCGGCAAGGTGCGCGAGAATTACGACCTTCCGGATGGCAGCCGCATCATCATCAGCACCGACCGCCTCAGCGCTTTCGACCGCATCCTGACCTGCATCCCATATAAGGGCCAGGTGCTGACGCAGACGGCACGCTACTGGTTCGAAGCAACCAAGGATATCTGCCCGAACCACGTCATTGCCTATCCGGACCCGAATGTGGTCATCGGCAAGCGGCTCGACATTCTGCCCGTCGAGGTCGTCGTCCGGGGCTATCTCGCCGGCACCACCGGCACGTCGATCCTCACTCTTTATAAGAAGGGCGAGCGCGAAATGTACGGCATGCGCCTGCCGGACGGCATGCGCGACAACCAGCGCCTGCCCGAGCCGGTGATCACGCCGACCAGCAAGGAATTCGACGGCGGCCATGACGAGCCGCTGACGCCTGACGAGATCGTCAGCCGCGGGTTGCTCACAGCGAAACAGTGGGCAACGCTTTCGAGATACGCGCTCGCGCTTTTCGCACGCGGCCAGGAAATGGCTGCAAAACGCGGCCTCATCCTTGTCGACACCAAATACGAATTCGGAACCGACAAGGACGGCAATATTATTCTCGCCGACGAAATCCACACGCCGGACAGCAGCCGTTACTGGCTCGCGGACAGCTATCAGCAGGCCTTCGAAGCCGGCACGCGCCCCGCAAGCTTCGACAAGGACTTCGTCCGTGCCTGGGTCGCCGAGCGTTGCGACCCGTACAAGGACGAGATCCCCGAGATCCCGGTCGAATTGGTCGAGCAGACATCGAAGGTTTACATCAAGGCCTATGAGGCGATTACCGCCCAGTCTTTCGTGCCGGATGACAGCGGCGAAACCCCGGTTGCCCGTGTGCGAAGCAACCTTGCGCGCTATTTCCCTTAAAAATCCGGAACGAACCGCCCGAAAGCCGCCTGTGCGCTTGCGGGATTTCGCCGGAAGGCGTTAGCATGTGCAAGGAAGGGGTGCCGGTCGGAAGGCCGGCTTGGGAACGAATGGCACGAAGGCCGCGGCGCAAGGCCGAGGAAACCCGGGAAGACATTCTGTCGATGGCCGAGTTGCTGTTTCGCCAGCGCGGTTTCGTCGCCGTATCGATCGCCGACATCGCCTCCTCCCTCGGCATGTCGCCGGCCAATGTCTTCAAGCATTTTCATTCGAAAGTGGCGCTCGTCGATGCCATTGCCGAACGGCATCTCGGCAACGCCACCGAGCGTTTTGGCTCTTTCGAGCGAAACCTCCCGCCGAAAGAGCAACTGCTGCGTTTCGTGCTTCGGCTTCTCGAAAGCCACCTCAAGGACATTCAGGAAAATCCCTACATCTTCGAAATGGTGCTGACGACAGTTCAGGCGAAGCTCGAAGCGGGTAATCGCTACCGCGAGCGAATCGAGCAGCAACTCGAAGAAATCATCCGCGAGGGGGTTAGCGCAGATCATTATAAATGTTCCGATCCGCGCCGCGCCGCTCATACCGTTGCCGATGTCCTTGCATCGGTGCTGCACCCCGTGCTGATCGCCCGTGACGATAAGGATACACTTGTGCACAGGGCTGAGGAGATCGTCTGTTTTGTAGATACTGCACTGCAAAATAACGCTTGCTAAGTGACGATCATTGAATTACGTCACTTCGTAAATCTATTCTTAAGTTCGGATCGAAGGGTATTTGAATCCCGCTAATCACGCTCCTTATGTGGATGCAGCGCTCCGTCGCCGGGGCTGGTGATCCGATCCGCAAATGCCAACCGCAAGGGAATTCAGCATGATACGGCGTGGCTTCATCATCTCTTCAGTTTTGGTGCTGGGCGGATTGCTTACTGCCTGCAGCGACAGCGGCAACAACCAGGCCGGCGGCGCAGGCGCGCCTGGAGCGGCGGCTCAGCAGGCAGCCCCGGTCGGTGTCGTGGCGCTGAAGAAGGACACGTTCCCGGTCACGACGATCCTTCCGGGCCGGGCCGAGGCTTATCAGACGGCCGATATCCGTCCGCAGGTCAGCGGCATCATCCGTGAAATCGCCTTCAGAGACGGCAGCGAGGTGAAAAAGGGCGACCTCCTCTATCAGATCGAAGACGCGCCTTATGTTGCAACCGTCGAACAGGCCAAGGCGGCAATCGCCAAGGCCGAAGCCAGCGTGCCGAGCGCGCAGAGTAATTTCGACCGCTACCAGCGCCTCGTCGGCAGCGGCGCGACACAGATCGAATTCGAAACGGCAAAGACCACCCTTCTCCAGGCTCACGCTGAGGTCGAATCGGCCAAGGCCACCCTTGCCTCCGCGCAAATCGATCTCGACCACACGAAGATCGTCGCGCCGTTCGACGGCGTCATCGACGAGACGGCCTACAACGTGGGCAACGTGGTGGCCGCCAATCAGACAGCGGCGCTGACGACGATCCGCCAGCTTGACCCGATCTATGTTTCGCTGACCGAATCGAGCACCAATCTCCTCAGGCTCCGTGATGCCTTGGCATCTGGCACCGTTCGGGGTGAAGGCGCCGATGTCGCATTCCGGCTCATCCTGGAAAACGGCAAGGAATACGCCCAGAAGGGCAAGCTGGATATGTCGAAGCAGATCGTCAGCGAGACGACCGGCACCTTCATCATCCGCGTGCTCTTCCCGAATCCGGATCTGGTCATTTTGCCGGGCATGTATGTGCGCGCAACCGTCGAACTTGGCGCCGAGGTCGGCTATGCGCTGCCGCAACTCGCCACCAGCCGCGACGCAACCGGGCGTCTGACGGCGCAGTTCATCTCCGCTGATGGCAAAGTCGAGGCACGTGTCTTCGAAAACGCCTCGCCCTCCAACAATTCCTGGCTCGTGACCGACGGCGTGAAGGATGGCGATCAGCTGATCGTCAGCGGTCTGCAGTCGATCGCGCCCGGCATGCCGGTTACGCCCGTCCCCATGAAGATCAATGAAAGCGGTGTGGTCGTGGCTGCCGAGCAGGCAGCGGCCGGTGACGCCCAGAAGCCGGCCGCGCAGTAGGACGCGCCCGCCTCTAACATTGATCCAAGCCGCACAGGAATAATTTGATGGCCAAGTTTTTCATCCGACGCCCGATTTTTGCCTGGGTCATTGCGATTTCCATCATGCTCGCAGGCTTGCTCGGCATCTTCACTCTGTCGATCTCGCAGTATCCGGACATCGCACCCACCACGGTGCGTATCAACGCCACCTATCGCGGCGCGAGCGCTGAAACCGTAGAGAAATCGGTGACGACGATCATCGAAGACGGCATGACCGGCCTTGATGACCTCACCTACATGACTTCGACCTCGTCGACCGGTTCGGCGAGCATCTCGCTGACGTTTGGAACAAGCGTCGACCCGGACATCGCCCAGGTGCAGGTCCAGAACAAGCTGCAGCTCGTTCAATCGCAGCTTCCCGATGACGTCATCGATGCCGGCATCAGCGTCACGCGATCGACCTCCAGTATCCTTTTGGTCGGCTCGCTGGTTTCGACCGACGGCAAGCGGAATTCCGTCGACCTCGGCAACATCCTGTCTAATCAGATCGAAGATCAGATCCAGCGTCTCGAAGGCGTCGGCAGCATCAATATATTCGGTTCGGGTTACGCCATGCGCGTCTGGCTCGATCCCTTCAAGCTGCAGAAGTATCAGCTGACGCCAAGCGACGTAACCTCGGCTATCGAGGCCCAGAACACCCAGGTCTCCGTTGGCTCGCTCGGCGCACAGCCGCTCGTCGAAGGCCAACAGCTGAACGTCACGATCACCGCGCAGAGCCAGCTGACGACGGTCGCGGACTTCGAGCGGATCATTCTGAAAGTGGAAAAGGACGGCTCGACGGTCCGCCTCAGCGATGTCTCGCGCATCGAAATCGGCCAGGAAAGCTACGGCGGCTCTTCGCGCTACAATGGTCAGCCCTCGAGCGGCTTTGCCGTCAACCTCGCGATCGGCGCCAACGCCATCGATACCGCGGAGCGCGTTCGCTCGGCGCTCGACACGATCGGACGCGGCCTGCCGGAAGGCGTGGAGATCACCTATCCTTACGACACGACGCCCTTCGTCGAGCTGTCGATCGAAAAGGTCGTCCATACCCTCATCGAAGCGATCGTTCTCGTCTTCGTGGTTCTTCTTGTCTTCCTGCAGAACCTGCGCGCGACGCTGATCCCAACCATCGCCGTGCCGGTGGTGCTGCTTGGAACCTTCGGCATTCTCGCGGCAACGGGATATTCGATCAACACGCTGACCATGTTCGCCATGGTTCTCGCAATCGGCCTCCTCGTCGACGACGCTATCGTCGTTGTCGAGAACGTCGAGCGCATCATGTCGGAGGAAAAGCTATCGCCGCTTGAGGCGACCGAGAAGTCGATGGGCGAAATCACCGGCGCCATCGTCGGCATCGCGCTGGTTCTGACCGCCGTCTTCATTCCGATGGCCTTTTTCGGCGGTTCGACCGGCATCATCTACCGTCAGTTCTCGATCACCATCGTTTCGGCCATGCTGCTTTCGGCCCTCGTCGCCATCGTGCTGACGCCGGCACTCTGCGCGAGCATGCTGAAACCGGTCGGCGAACACAGGAAGCACCGCGTCGGCGACTGGTTCAACCGCAACTTCACGCGCTCGACCAATGGCTACGTCCGCACCATCGGCTATCTGTTGAAGCGTCCGATCCGGGTCATGCTGGTGTTCCTGCTCGTCGGCGCCGGTTGCGCCTATCTGTTCACGCGCCTGCCGAGCTCGTTCCTGCCGCAGGAAGATCAGGGCGTTCTGCTGACGATCGTCACCACGCCGCCCGGATCGACCACGCAACAGACCCAGGCCGTCGTCGAGAAGGTCGAAAAATACTATCGCGAAAACGAGAAGGACTCCGTCGAGTCGGTTTTCGGCGCCCTTGGCTTCAGCTTCAACGGCTCCGGCCAGAACAGCGCGATCGTCTTCACCAAGCTCAAGGACTTCTCGCTTCGTACCGATCCCAATCAGCACGCGCAGGCGATCGTGACGCGGGCGCTCAAGACCTTCTTCACCTTCCGCGAAGCGCAGGTCTTCGCATTGCTTCCGCCGGCGATACAGGGTCTCGGCGTGTCCAGCGGCTTCTCGATGTACCTCGTCGATACCGGCGGACACGGCACAGCTGCGCTCGACACCGCCTCCAAGCGGCTGATCCAGATGGCCAATGCCAGCGGCAAGGTGGTCGCCCTCCGCAATAACAACAAGGAGGTCGAGCCGCAGATGCGGATCGTCATCGACCAGGAGAAGATCGGCGCCATGGGCGTCGATATATCTGCGGTCAATGCGATGCTCTCTGTCATCTTCACCGGCCGCGACGTCAATGACTTCACGCTGAACGGCGAGATCAAGCCGGTCTACGTGCAGGGCGATGCGCCCTTCCGAATGCAGCCGACTGACCTCGACCACTGGTATGCCCGCAACTCTTCCGGCGAAATGGTTCCCTTCTCCGCCTTCACCACGACGGAATGGGTAAAGGGTGCCCCGACGCTCGCCCGCTTCAACGCGGTCAGCGCGATCCCGCTAGAGGGCGCTTCGGCACCGGGCGTCAGCTCCGGCGACGCCATGAACGAGATGGAGGCCCTGACTGCACAGCTCGGCGGCGGCTATACGGTCGCCTGGCAGGGCATTTCCTATCAGGAGCGGCTCTCGGGTTCGCAGGCGCCGATGCTTTATGCAATTTCGGTGCTCGTCGTCTTCCTTTGCCTCGCCGCACTCTACGAAAGCTGGTCGATTCCGTTCTCGGTGATCATGGCGGTGCCTGTCGGCGTGCTCGGCGCGCTTATGGCTGCGACCCTCTTCGGACAAGCGAACGACGTCTACTTCAAGGTCGGTCTTCTGACGACGATCGGTCTCGCAGCGAAGAACGCGATTCTGATCGTCGAATTCGCCAAGGACCGGATGGAGACCGGAATGGGGCTCTTCGAGGCGACTTTGGAAGCGGCAAGGCTGCGTTTGCGCCCGATCATCATGACATCACTTGCCTTCATTCTGGGCGTCGTGCCTCTTGCCGTCGCCACCGGCGCGGGCTCCGCAGCCCAGAACGCAATCGGCATCGGTGTCCTCGGCGGCATGCTCGCGGCGACTGCGCTCGGGATTTTCTTCGTGCCGTCCTTCTTCGTCGTCATCCGACGCGTATTCTCCCGCCGCAAGAAAATTGTGGCGTGAGTGTGATAAAAATGCACTGCCAGAATGAATGACTCATTGATACATTGCCCGCGGACTGCTTCGGCATGGTGTACCTCGTTGGGACGAAGCGCGGCCGAAGGCAAAGCATGATGCTTTTGGCAAGAATTTAGACTTGGTCGAGTTACAGGAAGAAATGAATGATATCTCTTCGTTTTGCTACACCGGCACTATTGCTGTTGCTGGCGGGCTGCGTGAGCGGACCGGACCACACGCCTCCGGAGATGCCGCTGCCGGCGAAATTCGGTGAGGGCAGCACCAAGAATATCGGTGATGTTGCGACGGTGGCCTGGTGGTCGGCCTATCGCGACAGGCAGCTCGACAGCCTGGTGGCGCGCGGCATCGACCAGAACCTCGACGTGCTGCAGGCGATGGAGCGCATCAATTCGGCGTCCTCGAATGTGACGGTCGCCGGGGCCGGTTCGCTGCCGAGCCTGGTGGTCGGTGCCTCGCACACGGTGTCGGGCCAGATGGGCTCGGAGCGCACCCGGGTGGGTGCTACCAACACCACTGGCGGCGAGGCCAATGTCTCCTGGCTGCTCGATCTCTTCGGCCAGTACCGCCGCTCCAAGGAAAGCGCGCTTGCCTCGCTCGATTCGGCCTATGCCAGCGCCGACGTGGCCCGGCTTGCCTTCCTGCAGGATCTCGTCTCGACCTATATCGACGCCCGCTTCTACCAGGAGCGCATTGCGCTGTCGAAGGCCAACCTGCAATCGCGCCGGGAGACCTACGACCTCACCAAGTTCCAGCTGGAAGCCGGGGCCGCCTCCAGGCTCGACGTCGTCCAGGCCGAGGGCCTGGTGCAGTCGACGCAGGCCGAAATCCCCGGTCTGGAAACCAACTTCCGCGTCTCGGCGCATCACATCGCCACGCTGCTCGGCCTGCCGGCCTCCTCGCTGATGGCCGAACTGCAGAGGGGGGCCGCCCAGCCGGTCTACCGTGCCGGCATCATCTCCGGCATCCCGGCCGACCTGATCCGCAACCGTCCCGACATCCGCGTGGCCGAGCGCAATCTGGCAGCGGCGACCGCCAATATCGGCGTCGCCCAATCGCAGCTTTATCCGTCGATCGCGCTGTCCGGCTCGATCTCGCCGACCTGGGTCAACCCGGCCAGTGGCCGCGGCGGCGGCCTGACCACCTGGTCCTTCGGCCCGACGCTCAACCTGCCGATCTTCGACGGCGGCCGCCTGCGCGCCAATGTCGACATTGCCAAGTCGGACGCCAAGACCGCCTATCTCGCCTGGAAGGCAGCGGTGCTCAACGCCGTCGAGGAGGTGGAGAACGCGCTGTCGGCGGTGCGCCGCGACGCCCAGACGGTGGAAGCGCTGCGCGCCCAGGTCAAGACGACGCAGGAATCGCTGGAACTGTCGACGGCAAGCTACAAGGACGGCGCCTCCTCGCTGCTCGACGTGCTCGACGCCCAGCGCCAGGTGTCGCTGGCCCAGGCGAGCCTGGCGGCGGCCGTGCAGCAGATGGCCAAGGACTACGTCTCCCTCAACGTCGCCATCGGCGGCGGCTATGCCCCGGGCGGCAAGGTCAACTCTGTCTCCGCCACCGTGGCAAAGGGCCCCACAAAGAGCTGAGAAAGCCATTTCTATGAATGACAAAAGCCCCGGCAACGGGGCTTTTTTTATTGCTTCTCGAAAAATCCCGTGTGCAACACGCCCTATCCCACAAAATGGATTCGACAAGCCGGTGCGCTTCAGGTACGCGTGATTAAACGATTAATCAAACACATTATGAAACCATGGCTCAGCTGCGCCCGGGACCGAACCTCAGCAGGATTGCGACGTCGCTAGGCGTGTCGGTCGCAACGGTGTCGAACGCGCTTTCGGGCAAGGGGCGCGTCTCGGAGCAGCTCGTCGGAAAGATCAGGGAACATGCCGCGGAGCTCGGATATGTTCCAAGCCAGGCGGGTCGGGCGCTTCGCACCGGCCGAAGCCGCGTGCTCGGCCTCGTTCTTCCCGACATCGCAAATCCCCTCTTTCCCAAGATTGCGCAGGCGATCGAATTCGCCGCCGCCTCTGCCGGTTACGGCGTACTGATCGCCGACTCGCGCGGCAATGTCTCGGCGCAGACCGAAGCAATCAACCGGCTGGTCGAACGCGGCGTCGACGGTATGGTGATCGTGCCCCGCCGCGCAACGCGAATATCGGCGGCAAGCTGCCCAGTTGCGGTCATCGACACCGCATCAACCCCCGGCAACACGGTTGCAGCCGATCATTGGCAGGGTGGCGAACTGATTGCCGCTCACCTCGCTGATCTCGGCCATAAGCGAATCCTCATCATCGGCAACAATCCGGAATCGAACGTGCAGAACGATCGGGCGGGTGGCATCCGTTCGGGTCTTTGTGCGGGCATGAGCGCCGAAACGCTCTGGATCGAAAAGCTTGAACATCAGGCCGGCAGCGGCTGCCCGCTCGGACTTGCAAGAAAGGTCGAGGAGGGCTTCAGCGCCTTTGCCGCCCTGTCCGATCTTCAGGCGCTGCGGGTGCTCACGGAGCTGCAGCGCGACGGCATCGATGTGCCTGCAGAGGCCAGCGTCACCGGTTTTGACGACCTCATCTGGTCTGCGGTCGTGACACCCGCACTTACCACGGTGAAGATGGACATGGACGCCATTGCCGAGATCGCCGTATCGGCCTTGCTTAACAGCATAAACACAGGCCGCACCCGGGAGGGCGCACTCGTGACCGCGCAGAATGATCGCGTGCCCATGCAACTGATCATTCGCCAATCATCCCGGCCGGCGAAGCCGGTTCAAGAAAACCTGCAGATGGAGAACTCATGACATGAAGACATCCCTCATCGCATCGACAGCGCTGCTCGCGCTTATCCCGCTCGGCGCCGTGGCGCAGGATCGCACTCTGACTATTTCCGTCTATGCCTTTGCGCAGGACGACTTCAAGACGCTGGTCTATGATCCCTTCGAAAAGCAATGTGGTTGCAAGCTCGTCGTCGAGACGGGCAACAGCGTCGAACGCCTCGCCAAGATGGAGGCGAACAAGGCAAACCCGGTTGTCGACATGGCTGTCGTCTCGATGGCGGATGCGCTGTCGGCCTCCCGCAAGGGCCTGGTGGAAAAGATCGATCCGTCCAAGCTTACCAACTTTGGCAAGCTCTACGATCTCGCCAAGGACCCGAACGGCGACGGCATGAGCGTCGGCTACACGTTCTATGCCACGTCTATCGCCTACCGCTCGGACAAGATGAAAATCGAGTCCTGGGCCGATCTCCTCAAGCCGGAGTATGTCGGCCACGTCGCCTTTCCGAACGTGACCACCAACCAGGGGCCGCCGGCGCTCTATATGCTCGGCCTCGCGCTCGGCAAGGATACGCCCGACCTCAACGGACCGATCGAAGCCGTCGGCGAAAAGAAGGATGACATCGTCACCTTCTACGAGAAGTCCTCGCAGCTGATACAGCTCATGCAGCAGGAGGAAATCTGGGCCGCCCCGATCGGCCGTTTCTCCTGGGCGGGCTTCACCAAGCTCGACCTTCCGGTCGCCTGGGCGACACCGAAGGAAGGCCAGACCGGCGGTATGAATGTCATGGTCGTCACCAAAGGCTCGAAGAATCAGGATCTGGCGCTGCAGTTCATGGATTTCTGGCTCTCGACCGACATCCAGACGAAACTCGCCGAAAAGCTGATCGATAGTCCCGCAAACAAGGACGTGAAGGTTTCCGAGGCCGCCGCCAACAACCTCACTTACGGCGAGGACACAGCCAAGAGCCTCAAGCTCATTCCGTCCGCAGCAGCGCTCGACAATCGCGACGCATGGCTCAAGGAATGGAACGACAAGGTCGGCCAGTAAAGCGCCCATCACCCGGTTCCGGCTTGCCGGGACCGCCCATTCCGCCGCCGTTCCGAAAGGCGCATCATGTTTCAGAACCGAGCAGAAGCCCTGGCGCTCGCCCTGCCCGCAGCGGTCTTTGCCGCGGTGGTTTTTCTGCTGCCCGTCGCCATCCTGCTTTCGGAAGGCTTTCGCCTGGAAGGCGCCTGGACGCTTTCTGCCTATGGTGACTTCTTCTCCGGGACGCTGAACCGCACCGTCTTCATCCGCACCTTCAAGCTTGGTCTTGAGGTGACGGCCGTTTCGGCGATCATCGGCTATGCCGCAGCTTTCGCCATCGTCAACCTGCCGCCCAAGGGCAAGGGCCGGATGATCGGCCTCGTTACCCTGCCGCTGATGATCTCGCCCGTTGCCCGTACCTATGCCTGGATCGTCATCCTCGGCCGCACCGGCATCGTCAACCAGGCGCTGACCGGCATGGGCCTCAGCGACGGACCACTACGCCTTCTCTTTACTGAAACGGCCGTGTTCATCGGCCTGCTGCAGCTCTTCTTGCCTCTGATGATCCTTTCGCTGATCAGCGCGCTCGAAAATATGCCGAAGGATGCGATCCCGGCGGCCCGCGTCCTCGGCGCCAACTGGTTCCAGGTTTTCTGGAAGGTCATCCTGCCGCTCACCCGCGAAGGCCTCGTCGTCGGCGGCACGCTCGTCTTCACCGGCTCGCTGACGGCCTATATCACGCCCGCCGTGCTTGGCGGTTCCAAGGTGCTGATGCTCGAAACATTGCTCTACCAGCAGGTCTCCGTCGCCAATAACTTCGTTTCCGCAAGCGTCATCGCCTTCATGCTGATCGTTATGAGCTTCGCCGCGAACATTCTGCTGAAGCGCCTGGCAACTGCAAGGAACAAGCGATGACCGCCCGTCTGTTCTCACCGATCGTGCTTTTCCTCGTGCTGGCGTTCCTGATCGGGCCATTTCTGATCATCATCGCCGCATCGCTTTCGGCCGGGGATACGCTCGCCTTTCCGCCGCAAGGCCTCTCGCTTCGCTGGGTGATCAAGGTCTTCACCATCGAGAGCTTCCGCGACAGCTTTTCGATGTCGATGTTCCTTGCAGTCTTCGGAACGCTCGCCGCCCTCGTGCTCGGCATTCCGGCCGCCTACGCTCTGTCGCGCTATTGGCTGCCGTTCGGTGAAACGGTCCGAACCGTTGTCTCGCTGCCGATCATCGTCCCGGGCATCATCGTCGGCCTCGCATTGTTGCGTTACCTCGTCGTGCCCTTCGGCTTCAACATCACGCTGGCGCTCTTCTTCGCCCACACGGCGCTCGTCCTGCCCTATGCCGTGCGCGTCGTCTCCGCAAGCCTCAATAATTTGCGCTCAGACATCGAGGAAGCCGCCGTGCTGCTCGGCTCGTCGCGCCTCGGCGCCTTCTTCCGTGTCGTGATGCCGAATATCCGCGGCGGCATTCTTGCCGCCTTCATCCTCGGCTTCGTCACCAGCTTCAACCAGGTGCCGGTCTCGCTTTTCCTGTCCGGCCCCGGCGTCCGCACGCTGCCAATCGATATGCTGGGCTACATGGAAACCACTTACGACCCCTCGATCGCCGCGCTCTCCTCGCTGCTCGCCTTCCTTTCCATCGGCATCGTCTTCCTCGCCGAACGCTTCCTGGGACTGTCTCGTTATGTCTGATACCTATCTTCAACTCGACAAGCTGACGCTGGCCTACGGCGATACGGTCGCCGTGAAGGATCTCGACCTGTCGATCGCCAAGGGCGAACTCGTCGCCCTGCTCGGCCCTTCAGGCTGCGGCAAGACGACGACGATGCGCTCCATTGCAGGTCTGCTCGCGCCCGCCTCCGGCCGCATCAATCTCGATGGCGCCGACATCACGCGCGTTTCGGCCAACAAACGCGCCGTCGGCCTCGTCTTCCAGTCCTACGCGCTCTTCCCGCACCTGACGGTCTATGAGAACGTCGCCTTCGGCCTCCGCCTCAAGGGTATCAACGGACAGACGCTCGATACCCGCGTCAACGCCGGCATCAAGTCAGTCGGCCTCTCCAGTTTCGCCTCACGCAAACCCGCAGAACTCTCCGGCGGCCAGCAGCAGCGCGTGGCGCTTGCCCGTTCCATGGTCATGGAGCCGAAGGTGCTGCTGCTTGACGAGCCGCTCTCCAACCTCGACGCGCGCCTGCGCCTCGAAATGCGGGCAGAACTGCAGCGCGTGCAGAAGGAAACCGGCGTTACAATGATCTTCGTCACCCACGACCAGGCGGAGGCCCTGGCCCTTGCCGACCGTATCGTGGTCATGCTGAACGGCGGCATAGAGCAGATCGGCACGCCGGAAGAGATCTACAACAAACCGGTCTCCGCCTTCGTTGCCGATTTCGTCGGCTTCGAGAATGTCTTCAAGCTGCAGAACGGCAGGCTTGTCACGCCGAACGGCGCCATTGAACTTTCCCTTCCCGCTCCGCAGGCAGCAGGGCTGGCCTGGCGGCCCAGCTCGATCGCGCTTGGTTCCGGTCCTTTCCAGGGCGCCGTGCGCGGCACCTCCTTTGCCGGCAACACGCGCGAATATCTGCTTGATACGCCGCTCGGGCCGATCAAGGCCGAGGTGGATGCAAGCCTGCCACCGCACGAAATCGGCGCGGCACTTTCCTTCGACCTACCGCTTAAGGCGGCTGCAACTCTTACGCGGTTCGGGTGACATCATGGGCGTTTGGATCGATACCGATATGGGCTTTGACGACATCGCCGCCATTCTGGTGGTTGATCAGTCTAAGCTCGAGATTGACGGCGTCTCGCTCGTCTTCGGCAACACGCCGCTGACTCAGGTGCAGGCAAACGCCGCTGGTGCCATGCAAACCTTCGGCTGGACATTCCCCATTCATACCGGCCGCGCCCAACCAGTCCTGGGCAAGTTCGAGACCGCTCAGGCGATCCTCGGCGATACCGGCATCCCGACGATCGGAAGAGGCCTGCCCGCAGCGGCGGCGCTTGCAATGAGCGACGCCTTCACTGCTCTTTGCCGCTGGCTTGAGGCTGACGGTCCGCGCCGTATCCTGGCGCTTGGCCCGCTGACGAATATCGCGGCGGTGGCGCTCGCGCGTCCGCATCTTGCTGCCCGCATCACCGAACTCACCTGGATGGGCGGCAGCGTCACTGCCGGCAATCATACGGCCTCGGCGGAATTCAACGCCTTTGCCGATCCCGAAGCGCTGGCGATCGTCATCGCCCACGGCATGCCGCTGCGTATGGTCGATCTCGACCTCTGCCGCAAGGTGCTCGCCAGACCGGAAGACGCTGAACCCGTGCGCAGCGCGGGCGGCACGAGGGCCGAACTGCTGGCCGACATGTTTGCCGGTTACATCCGCATCGGCACCAGCCGCGGCCGCCCCGCCATGGCGATCTACGATCCGTGCGCCGCCGTGGCATTCGTGGCGCCGGATGCTGTGAAGTTTCATCCCGCCCGTATCGATGTCGAGCTGGGGGGCCGGTTGACCCGCGGCCGCACGGTGGTCGAGACGCGCGACACGCATGCCACGTTTAACGCCCAGTTCGCCGCCGATATCGACGCCGAGACGGCGCGCACCATCATCCTCGCAGCCCTGGTCAACGAGGCCCGCACATGAACGCACAGCTTGGGCGGGAACCCGCAGACATCAATGATCCGTCGCTGCGCGCCCGCGCCGTTGCCGCCGCAAGGGGTGCTGCCCCGTTCGACGCGCTGATCACCAGCGGCAAACTGCTCGACGTGGTCACCGGCCGCTTCCGCGATGCCGATATCGGCCTCGTCGGCGCACTGATCGCCAGCGTGCATGCGCCGGGCACCCGCACCGACGCGACCGAACGCATCGATGCCGGCGGCACGTTCGTCACGCCCGGCCTGATCGATACGCACATGCATATCGAAAGCTCGATGGTGACGCCTGCCGAATATACCGCGGCCGTCCTGCCGCGCGGCGTGACGACGATCCTGTGGGATCCGCACGAATTCGCCAATGTGCACGGCCTTGACGGCGTGCGCTGGGCGATCGAGGCTTCCCACGCTCTGCCTTTGCACATGATCCTGCTCGCCCCGTCTTGCGTTCCTTCGGCACCCGGCCTGGAAATGGCAGGCGCCGACTTTGACGCTTCGGTCATTGCCGGAATGCTGCGCTTGCCGGCGCTCGGCGGCGTTGCCGAAGTCATGAACATGCGCGGCGTCATCGACGGCGATCCGCGCATGAACGCCATCGTTCAAGCGGGGCTCGCCTCGGGCAAGCTCGTCTGCGGCCACGCTCGCGGGCTGGAAGGCGCCGATCTCAACGCCTTCATGGCGGCCGGCGTCACCTCCGATCACGAGCTGACCTCCGGCGCCGACCTTCTCTCGAAGCTTACCGCCGGAATGACGATCGAGCTCCGCGGCTCGCATGATCACCTCCTTGAGGAATTCGTCCAGACGCTGAACGGCATCGGCCATATGCCGCCAACTGTGACGCTTTGCACCGACGACGTCTTTCCGGATGAACTCGAAAGGGATGGTGCCCTCGACGACGTCATCCGGCGTCTGGTCCGCTACGGCATGAAGCCGGAATGGGCACTCCGCGCTGCGACGTTCAACGCCGCCGAACGCCTGAAACGCAACGACCTCGGCCTGATTGCCGCCGGACGACGCGCAGATATCGTCCTCTTCGAAGACCTGCAGGACTTCAAAGCCCGCACGGTCATCGCCAATGGCCACGTGACGGCGCAGAACGGCAAGCTTACGTCGCCGGTCCATTCGCTCGACTCCGCGCCGCTTACCAATTCCGTCAAGCTTTCGCCGCTAACCGAGGACGACTTCAAAGTGCCGTCGAAGGGCAATCGCGTCCGCATCGCCACGATCGACCGGCCGCGCTTTACGCAATGGGGCAAAGCCGATGCCGAGGTTAAGGACGGTTTCGTCGTTCCGCCGCCGGACTGCGCCATGATTGCCGTCGCCCATCGTCACGGCAGGGCGGATGGCCGCCCGCGCACCGGCTTCCTGAAGGGCTGGGGAAAATGGCGCGGCGCTTTCTGCACCACGGTATCGCATGACAGCCATAACCTCACCGTCTTCGGCGGCAATGCACGCGACATGGCGCTCGCTGCGAACGCCGTCATCGCGGCCGGCGGCGGCATGGCCGTTGCCAGGGATGGTCAGATCGAAGCGTTGCTGCCCCTGCCGCTTTCCGGCCTCGTCACCGAAATTTCGCTGAAGGACACCGCCTCCGCCTTCCGCAATATTCGCAAGGCAATGGAAAAGATCGTCGACTGGCAACCGCCCTACCTTGTCTTCAAGGCCTGCTTCGGCGCGACACTCGCCTGCAACACCGGCCCGCATCAAACGGATCGAGGGATTGCGGATGTCTTGACGGGAAAGGTGCTGGAAAGTCCGGTGCTGGAGATTTTGTAGCGGACGGGGGAGCTTGCCGCTCCCCCCGTCCGACCTTCGGGCGAAGTTATGCCGCTGACGAGAAGAGGAAGGTTGGGGCATCGCCGCGAGCCCCTTCTCCCTCGGTTCCGGCAGGCGGATGGAGGAGAAGGCCGCGAGCTCTTATGCCGGGGACGTCAACGCCTGCTCCACCAGCTTCACCCAATAAGCCACGCCATAGCCGATCGCCGCATCGTTGAAGTCATAGGCGGTATTATGGTGCAGGGCACCGTCGACGGCAGGGCCATTGCCGAGCCACACGTAGCAGCCCGGCGCATTCTGTGCGAAGAACGCAAAGTCATCGCCGGCCGTCGAAGGCGGAAAACTGGTGCGCACCTTCTCCCCCAACACCGCCCGTGCAGCAGCCAGGGCCTGTTGCGTTGCATTGGCATCGTTGACGACCGGCGGAATGCGCCGCTCGAATTGATAATCCACGGCAATGCCGTACATCGCCGCCGTGCCCTGCGCGAGGCGGCCGATTTCCGCTTCGAGCTGATCGCGCACGTTGGCGCAATAGGCCCGCGCCGTCCCGCCGACCTCGACCGTGTCCGGGATGACGTTGAGCGCCTTCGGGTCACCCGCCTGCAGCGAACAGGCGCTCACGACGGCGGGCTGCAGCGGATCGACGACGCGGCCGACGATCGTCTGCAGCGAGGCTAGGAAGGTGCCCGCGGCGGTGATTGGGTCGCGCCCGAGATGCGGTTTTGCGCCATGCGTGCCCGTCCCGCGAAAGGTTATGCGCCAGCTATCGGAAGAAGCAAGCTGCGGCCCTTCGACCACTGCAATCTCGTCGACGGCAAGTCCCGGCATATTGTGCAGGCCGTAGACGGCATCGCAGGGAAAGAGCTCGAAGAGCCCCTCTTCCACCATCCGCCTCGCGCCGCCTCGCCCTTCCTCTGCCGGCTGGAAGATGAAATGCACGGTGCCCGAAAAGCCCTTGACCGCCGCCAGATGACGTGCCGCGCCGAGCAGCATGGCGGTATGACCGTCATGCCCGCAGGCATGCATCTTGCCGGCCACGGTCGATTTATACGACCGCTCGGCAATCTCCGGCATCGCCAGCGCATCCATATCCGCACGAAGCCCGATCACTCGCGTGCCGCTGCCGGCCTGCAGCGTGCCGACGACGCCCGTACCGCCAAGTCCGCGATGCACCTTGATGCCCGCCTCCTCAAGCAGCTCCGCCACGATGCCGCTCGTGCGCTCCTCCTCGAAGCCAAGCTCGGGATGGGCGTGCAGGTCACGGCGCAGCGCTGTGAGAAAAGCCAGATCGTCCTTGATCCGCACGGGGATGTTCATGGGCCTGGATGTCCTGTCATACGAAACGGGCGCCAAAACGGCGCCCGCGTCAGGTTATCCTTTGTTCAACAAAGAGCGGCGAACTTCAACCCTCCTCGACGAAGACCTCTTCGCGCTTCTTCTTCACGCTCGGCAGGAAGACGACGATGAGGACTGCCGCGGCGATCGCAAGAAGGATCGCGCTGATCGGCCGCGTGACGAAGGTCGTCGGATCGCCGCGCGAAAGGATCATCGCCCGCCGCAGGTTTTCTTCGAGCAGCGGACCCAGCACGAAACCGAGCAGCAGCGGTGCCGGCTCGCATCTGAGCTTGGCAAGCAAGTAGCCGATAAAGCCGAAGAAGGCGACGGAATAGAGATCGTAGACGTTGGAATTGACGCTGTAGACCCCGATCGAGCAGAAGGCCATGATGATCGGGAAGAGCACGTAATACGGCACTGTCAGCAGCTTCACCCAGAGCCCGATCAGCGGCAGGTTCAGGACGACGAGCATCAGATTGCCGATCCACATCGAGGCGATGATGCCCCAGAAGAGCGCCGGCTGCTCGGTCGCAACGTTCGGCCCTGGCACGATCCCCTGAATGATCATCGCGCCGATCATCAGCGCCATCACCGGATTGGCCGGAATGCCAAGGGTGAGAAGCGGAATGAACGAGGTCTGCGCACCAGCATTGTTCGCCGACTCCGGGCCTGCGACGCCGGCAACGGCACCCTGGCCGAATTCCTTCGGCTTGTTCGAGATGCGCTTTTCAACAGTGTAGGAGGCAAAGGACGCGAGGATCGCACCTCCGCCCGGCAGGATGCCGAGAGCCGAGCCGATCGCCGTGCCGCGAAGCACCGGCGCGATCATCTCCTTGAATTCTTCGCGTGACGGCAGCAGCCCGGAGACCTTTGCTACCAGCACCGTCCGGGTCTTTTCTCCTTCCAGGTTGCGCAGAATTTCGGCGATACCGAAGACCCCGACGGCAAGTGCCACGAAATTCAAGCCATCCGCATATTCGCGGATGCCGAGCGTGAAGCGTGGGGTGCCTGTATAGATATCCGTTCCGACGAGGCCAAGCAGCAGCCCGAGCACGACCATCGCCAGCGCCTTGACCACGGAACCATGGGCGAGCGCGATCGACGACACCAGGCCGACGACCATCAGCGAGAAATATTCCGCAGCACCGAAGCGCAGGGCGATATCGGTCAGCGGCGGCGCGAAGATCGCGACGAGGAAGGTCGAGACCGTTCCGGCGAAGAAGGAACCGAGTGCGGCGATCGCAAGCGCCGCCCCTGCCCTGCCGCGCCGCGCCATTTGGTAGCCGTCGATGGCCGTCACCGCCGAAGAGGATTCGCCCGGCATGTTGATCAGGATCGCCGTCGTCGAACCGCCGTACTGCGCGCCGTAGTAGATGCCGGCGAGCATGATGAGCGAAGACACCGGCTCAAGCTGGAAAGTGATCGGCAAAAGCATGGCGATTGTCGCCGTGGCGCCAATGCCGGGCAGCACGCCGATCAGCGTACCGAGCAGAACGCCGATCAGACAGAAGAAAAGGTTGGCAGGCGTTGCTGCCGTCGCGAAACCGAGTGCCAGATTGCTGAAAAGTTCCATCGCGGCCTCCTAGAACCGGACCCAGGGGCCAAAACGCTCGAACGGCAATCCGAGGCCGTAGCTGAACACGCCAACGGAAAAGGCCGTCAGCAGAACCGAGAGCAAAATCGCGTGGAGCACCGTCATCCGATGCGAGGCGAAGCAAGCAATGAAAGCGGTCAGGAAGATCGAAGGCACAAATCCCAGCCCCCGAACCGTCAGCCCAAAAAAGATCGGCGCAGGCAGGATGAACAGCATGCCACGCCAGGCAAGCGGCCCCATCGGCTCGCCCTGCACGCGGATCGCTTGAACAAAGACGACCGCGCCGAGAATGATCAGCACCGCTGAAAGCAGCAGCGGGAAGTAACCCGGCCCCATGCGAAGCGTGGTCCCCAGGTCGAGACTGTAGGATTGGATGGCGAAAAATGCGCCGGTCGCGACAAGCAGCGCGCCGCAGATCACATTGGTGGTATCGAAACTAACCGATTTCATGGTGTCTCCGTGGGTTGGAGATGGTTCCCTCAGCGCAAGTGGTTTTCCCTCATCCGGCTGCCGCCACCTTCTCCCCGCCGGGGAGATGATGCCAGAATTCCCTCCCCCCAGTGGGGAGAGGGTTAGGGTGAGGGGCCAGAGGCACTACACCTCAATCCGCATATTCGCCGGCAGCGTCGATCACCGGCTTCCAGCGGGCGATTTCGCTTTCAAGCTTCGCCTTCAGGGCAGCAGGCGTAGCGTCGGCCTCCGGCGATGGCGCGGTGCCCAGTTCTGCAAAGCGAGCCGCGACGTTCTGGTCCTTCAGCGCAACTTGCAGCGACTTCGACAGGCGCTCGTTGACCTCTGCCGGAGTGCCCTTCGGCGTGTAGATGCCGTGCCAGATGCCGACTTCAAAACCGGGCAGACCGGCTTCGACCGCCGTCGGGATATCCTTCATGATGTCGAGGCGCTTCGGCGAGGTCACGGCGTAAGCCTTGATCGTGCCGCCCTTGATCTGCTTCGTCGTGTTGGTCGTCTGGTCGCACATGACGTCGACCTGGCCGCCGAGAAGATCGGTCATCGCCGGGCCGGTGCCCTTGTAGGGAACAGTCGTCAACGGCGTCTGGATAGCGCTCATGAACATCATGCCGCAAAGATGCGAGGCTGCGCCGATACCGGCGTTCGCGACCGTCACGCTGTCCTTGTTGGCCTTCACATATTCAATAAGGCTCTTGAGGTCGGCCGGTTCGAAATCCTTGCGGGCAACGATCGTCATCGGGACTTCGGTGACGAGACCGACATATTCGAAGGCGCCGAGCGTGTCATAGGCGAGCTTGCGGTAAAGCGTGGCGCTGGTGGCCATGCCGATGTGGTGCAGCAGGATGGTGTAGCCATCCGGGCTGGCTGAAGCCACCCGTCCCGCGCCGAGCGTACCGCCCGCACCGCCGACATTTTCGACGACGATCTGCTGGCCGAGGTCCTTCGACATGGATTCGGCAACGAGGCGGGCAACCGTATCGGTCGGGCCGCCGGCCGAGAAAGGAACGACCATGGTGATGGTGCGCTCGGGATAGGTCTGCGCGGATGCGCCGCTTGCGAGAAGCGAAACGGCAACTGCCGCCGTCATGCCAAGCATGGCCTTCAGAATTTTCATCTTTTTCCTCCCTGATGAAAACAAAATACCACCGACGCTTCCCACGCGCCAATGGAGATAGGGCCATTAGCACGCCCCGAACCGGCTACGGCAATCAGCCCCGCTCCGCCCTTTGCCCGAATTCCGCATGGGTGCAGCGCAGCATGGGTCGATTCGGACACAAACGCGTTTAGCGATGTGTGGAAATCCACCCATCGAACTACTCGGAAACGAGCAGTTTCTTATCGAGGCCGTATTTCTGCATCTTTTCGTACAATGTCTTGCGGGAAATCTGCAGCGACTCGTAGACCGGTTTGAGGCTGCCGCCATGTGCAACAAGGGCGCTCGCGATCACGCTGCGCTCGAACTCCGCAACCCGATCGGCAAGGCCGCTCACCTCGCCCAGCTGCCGCTCGCCGTCGAGGCCGAGCACGAAGCGGTCCGCTGCATTGCGCAATTCGCGCACATTGCCAGGCCAATCCCGCTGGGCGATGTCGGAAATCACCTCGGGCGGCACTGCCATCTCGTCGCGGCCGTAGCGTGCCGCTGCCTCGCGGACGAGCTGGAGGAACAGCAGCGGGACATCCGGCCGCCGCTGCGCCAACGCCGGTACGTGCAGTGTTGCGACATTCAGCCTGTAGAGGAGATCGGCGCGGAAACGTCCCGCAGCGACTTCGGCTTCGAGATCGACCTTGCTGGTCGCAATGAAGCGCACGTCAAGCGGGACGACCTCGTTCGAGCCGAGGCGGGAAATGACCCGCTCCTGCAGCACTCGAAGAAACTTTGCTTGGAGGTCAAACGGCATCGATCCGATTTCATCGAGCAGGATCGTGCCGCCGCGCCCGTGCTCGAACTTGCCGTAACGCGGCCGCACCGCACCGGGAAAAGCACCTGCCTCATGGCCGAAGAGCTCGCTCTCGATGAGGTTCGCAGGCAGCGCCGCGCAGTTGATCGCGATGAACGGCCGGCTCGCACGGGCACTGATGTCATGCAGCGCCCGGGCAACGACCTCCTTGCCCGCGCCGGTCTCGCCAACGATTAGTGTGTCGGCGTCGCTCGCCCCGATTGCCCGGATACGGTAGCGTAATTCCACCATCACCTGCGTGCGGCCCGGCAAACGCGCCTCGATATCGTCGCGCTTTCCAGCGACGGCCTTGAGCAGCCGGTTTTCCAGCACGAGGCTACGGCGTTCCATGGCCCGCCTTATCACTCCGGCCAGCATCTGGGGCGTGAACGGCTTTTCGATGAAATCATAGGCGCCTTCGCGCATCGCCTTCACTGCCAGCTGCACGTCGCCATGGCCCGTAACGAGGATGACAGGCACTTCCGCATCGATCTCGCGGATCTTCTGCATCAAAGTCATGCCATCGGTGCCCGGCATGCGGATATCGCTGACGACGACCCCGGCGAAGCTATAGCCGATCAGCTCCAGCACATGGTCGGCATGGGAAAACGTCTCGACGTTGAAACCCGAAAGCTCCAGCGCCTGCGCCGTCGACCGGCGCAGCTCTTCCTCATCGTCCACCAGCAGGATCTTCTGTTCGCTCACTCGGCCGCCTCCGGCATTATGCCCGTCGCCGATTGCAGATCGATGCGGAACACGGCGCCTCCCTCCGGATGATTGGAGGCCGCCAGGCTGCCGCCGAAATCCTTGATGATGTTGTAGGAGATCGAAAGCCCGAGCCCCAGTCCCTTGCCGACGCCCTTGGTCGTGAAGAAGGGATCGAAGATGCGCTCGGCAATCGCCGCCGGCACGCCCGGTCCATGATCGCGTACCGTCAGCACCACCTTGCCCTTTTCTTCGCAGGCCGTCACCTCAATCCGCCGGTCCTCGATCCCTTCGACGGCATCGGCCGCGTTCGAAATCACGTTGACCAGCACCTGCTGCAAGCGGACGGACCCGGCGCGGACGACGGGTGGGCGGATGCCAAGATCGACCCGCAGGTCGGCATCCGCCGCCTTCAGCCGCCAGGCGATGATCTCCAGCGTATCGCGGATCGCCTCGTCGAGCGGCACCGGGCCGAGCTTCTCGTTCGGCTTGCGCGCGAAGTTGCGCAGATGCTTGCTGATGGATGCCATGCGGTCGATAAGCCCGCCGATGCGCTGGATATTGTCCTGCGCTTCTGCAGTCCGCCCGCGGTCCAGGAGCACGGCGGCGCTGTCCGTATAAGTCTTTGCGGCGGCAAGCGGCTGGTTGAACTCGTGGGACAGTGCCGCCGACATCCGGCCGAGACCGGCAAGCTTGCCTGCCTGGATGAGATCGGCCTGCGTCTGGCGAAGCTGTTGTTCGGTCAGCCGCCGCTCGGCGATCTCCTCTTCGATGCGGCTGTTGACGCGGGCAAGGTCGGCCGTGCGCTCCTCGACGCGCCGCTCCAGCTCGTTGCGCGCTTCCGCCTGCAGATGCAGGCGCTCGTTGAGCCGCATCCGCCGCTGCCGGAGAATCGCGATCGCCAGCCCGGCGATGCAGAGAATGAGGAAGACGGCGCCAAGCGCGGTGCGCGCCTGCGTGCGAATGGAACCGGTGTCCATCAGCACGTTCACGGTCCAATCCGCGGCCGGCATATAGTGCGAGAGCACCAGATATTCCTTTTGCACACCTTCTTCGACAAGCGACATCAACTCATGCTCGTCGAAATGGCTGCGCGTGATCGGCAGCGCGGTCAGCCTCGCATTCGCGTAGCGGCGGGACGCTCCGGTACGCGCGATGCGGTCTGAGGTCAGGGGCAGAATGCCGTTATAGAGCCAATCCGGCTTGCCCGACATGAAGATGATGCCCTCGGGGTCCGATACGAAGATGCGGTATTCCCCGCCGCTCCACGAAGCCTCGATCATGTCGATATCGACCTTGAAGACGATGACGCCGCGGATTTCCTCGCCTGCATAGATCGGCGAGGCAAAATAATATCCGCGTTTCAGCGAGGTGGTTCCGAGCGCGTAGAACCGGGACTGGCGCCCGGCAACGGCATCCTGGAAATAGGGGCGATAACTGAAATTCTCGCCGACGAAGCTGCCCGGAAGGTCGAAATTGCTTGCCGCAATCGTCTCGCCATCCGGCTTGATCACATAGATATCGGAGGATTTCAGAAGCCCGTTGATTTCCTTGAGATAGAGATTTGCCGCATCGCGCAGCGCCTGGTCCTGCGGGCGGCTGACCAGTTCCTTGATGTTGTCGTGATCGGCAATCAGCGCCGGCAGCGCTTCATAGCGGTTCAGGTGGCCACTGAGCGCGGAAACCGCGAGCCGCAGCGCAGTCCCCGCCTGCGATGACGCCTCGCTCATATAGGCGCGTGTTGCCATCGCCCCGCCATAATAGAAGAACGCGAAGACGACGAACGGCACCGAAAACAGCGCGGCTATCAGCCTGTATCTGGACGACAGGTCCGCCTCCTCCCCTTCCTGCCTCCTCTCCTGGGAGGCATACCCGACGCGCCAAGTCTAATGACCGGATAACGGATTTCCAAGAGGCGCTTTGCCTTGACTCACCCGGAGCCCGGATGTCCTATTGCGCCACCGCGATGAGGACACCCCGCATGAGCGACGAGCAACCCCCCGCCGACAGCAAACTCACCACTTCGAAGCGCCGCTGGGCCGCCGAAGGCAAGTTCCTGACAGGTCGCATCAGCCGTCCGGAAACCGAGCGCCTGCCGCCCGGCCAGCATCTCGTCAAGAACTGGCCCGTCC
Organism: Rhizobium sp. 007; assembly: GCF_015353075.1. Taxonomy (NCBI): domain Bacteria; kingdom Pseudomonadati; phylum Pseudomonadota; class Alphaproteobacteria; order Hyphomicrobiales; family Rhizobiaceae; genus Rhizobium; species Rhizobium sp. 007. The sequence goes on from NZ_CP064187.1 coordinate 3,132,017, forward strand.
TCGATCTCGGCCAGCAGCCGGTCATCTCGCTGGACACATGGCGTCTGGAAGTGCGCGGGCTCGTCGAGACACCGCTGGACCTCACCTGGACGGCCTTTCAGGCGCAGGAGCAGAGCACCAAGGTCAGCGACATTCACTGCGTCACCACATGGTCGCGCTATGACAACAAATGGAAAGGCGTTTCGACACGCGATCTTCTCGATCTCGTAATGCCGAAGCCGGAAGCCAGTTACGTCATGCTGACAAGCTATGACGGCTATACGACCAACCTGCCGCTTTCCGATTTCGCGGCCGAGGATGCGATCCTCGCGACATCATGGGAAGGCCTGCCGCTGACGCGCGATCACGGTGGCCCCATGCGCCTGGTCGTGCCGCATCTCTACTTCTGGAAAAGCGCCAAGTGGCTTCGCCGCATCGACCTCATCCCGGCCGACGAGGCCGGCTTCTGGGAAAAGAACGGCTACCACATGTACGGCGACCCATGGCGCGAGCAGCGCTATACGGATGACTGACCGCGAAGCAGGCGCATGGCCGCGAAGTACACGCCGAAGAGAATACCCACAAGCGCCGATAGCGACGCCATGCTTGCCGCGTGGATCGGGATTTCGCTCCAGCGCGGGCGCACGATATCCGCCGTGTTGAACGCCTCGCCGCTGAAACGGCAGGTGATCAGCGAAAGCCCGCGCCGCACCATCTCGGCATCGGCATCCGCAATGATCGCCGATGCGGCCTCCGCTTCCTGCGGCATGGCGCGCATGGCGATCAGCACGGCCTTGGCCGCCGCCAGATAAGCATGGGCGCATTCGTTGAACGGGCTCCGCTCATCGGTGACGCTGCCGGGCATCCGCCCCCAGAAGCAGTAGGAATACTGGATCTGCGCATAGTTCAGCACGCGCCTGAACGGTTCGCTCGTATCAGTCGCCTGCGAGGCGAGATCGATGATCCGGTGCCGATAGCCGGCGATGACCGCCATCTCGCCATGCGAAATTTCGGGGATGGGGATGCCGGCATGGCTGCCAGCGGAACTGCTGCTGTGCGCTGAAGCGTTTCCGGCGGCGGAAAAAAGAAGTGCTGCCAGACCTAGTTTCGCCAGCCCTCGCTTCGCGCAATTTCGATAATGAGATTGCCTAAACATTGCCAAGCTTTCCCTCATCCCTGTGACACACGGGAATGAGGAGTTCTCTTTTAACGAGCCACGACGAGGCAACGCACCAAGCCCGAATTACCGGAATGCCGGACGCAGTCGCTTTTCCGCCAGCACGCCGAAGACAATCCCAAGCGCCGCCCACAGAATGACATGCATGCCGAGCGAGGCCGTGCGAAAACGCCAGAGCACCGTGGCCGAATAATTTTCCGGCACCTCGTTGATCGGCGGCAGCAGGTACTGAACCAGGCCGATGAAGACGAGATAGGCGGCACCTGCGAGGATCGCCGCATTCCAAATGCCGAAGCGGGCAGAGAGATTGCGCGCCAGCGCCACTGCGGCAATCAGCGAGGCAACGGAAACGACGATCATCAGGAAGAACACCTCGGTGCGCACGCCGATCGTATCGGGAATGCCGACCGCAGGCGGGTTGGCGGGGTACTTGATCGCCGGAACGAGAACGATCGCAACAAAGGCGGCAAGCGCGATCACTGCGGCCGTGCCGCGAGCGTCGAGCCGGCTGAAACGCCCATGAACGAAGGCGAAGGCAAGAGCAAAGAGGCCGCCAACCGCAATCGCATAGGTCATGACGCCGGTGAAGAGGCCGAGACCGGCCTGTGTGGCGCGACTGACGAGTTCCGGTTCAGCGGTTTCACCTGCCGCCCGGGCAGCGGCTTCTTCGAAGGCAATCGCCTGATCGACCAGCGGCTCACCGAATGTATAGGCAAAGACAAAAACCAGGATGCCAGCGATCACCCCCGCGAGCATGCCACGGAGCAAAAGATTTCCAACCATGTCTGTCGTCCTTTAGTGGCAGGGGAAGCCGAGAAGGTGGCGGCCGTCATGCACGAATTCGTGGACGTAGCCGCCGGAAAACAGCGCCGTGGCGCCCTCTTCCGTGCCGACGAAATAGATGGCGATGATCATCAGCAAGCCCCCGAAGATCGCCCAGGGCAGGATTTCTCCTACCGGGATCGGCGCGGGTGCTACGATGGGCTGAAGAGCGGTGTCAGACATGTTTTCCTCCTGGAAGACGCGTTCAGTCGAAAGAGCGTTGTACGGTAGGGTCTGACTTCCAGCCTGCTTTCGCATCCTGGTCACAGTGGCGCGACCGCGCCGGATTTTCACCGGCTTCCAAACCCGCAACATGATCGTTATATCTGCGCGCGGAGAACTGTCAACGAGACTTGATCTCGCTCCCCATCGCATTTCCGGAGATCGAAGGAACGTGCATACCCGGCTCACCTGGATCTGCCACGGCCCGACAAGCGCTGGTCGCAATGGTCGCTTCCCTCTCGATGAACCGCTTGAAGAAAGCGCCGTCGCGGAGACGCGGGCAATTGCCGGTCGGCTGCAGCGCGCCGATCGAGTCCTGACGAGTCCGGCGCTGCGCGCGCGCCAGACTGCCGAAGCGCTCTCGCTCGGCTCTCTTCCCGATCCGCTGCTTGCCGACTGCGATTACGGCAGGTGGGGTGGGATGGCGATCGCCGATCTGCAAATGCAGGAGCCTGAAAATCTGCTCGCCTGGATGAGCGATCCGGAATCGGCCCCGCATGGCGGCGAAAATATTAGGCAACTCGCAGAGCGGGCAGCCCAATCGATGGAAACGCAATCGGTGCTCGGCGGCCACGTCATCGCCGTCAGTCACGCCGCGCTCATCCGCGCTGCGATCCTGAACGTGCTTCAGGCGCCGCTTTCCTCTTTCTGGCTCGCGGATATCGAACCGTTATCCATCATCCGCATGTCCCATAACGGCCGCCGCTGGGCGCTTCGCTTCGGCGACTGAAGCCGCTATAACGCTAATTTTTCAAGGAATAAATTAGATCAGCCTTACGCAAGCAAGTTGCGTCATAGCTATTGAACCCGGTTTACCGGGCGCTAAGTCCTTGCCCCGAGGAGACCGGCCATGACCTATGATTGGAGTGGGGAGCGTACACGGCGCATGCGTCTTTTGCGGATCGCGACCGCCGTTATTCTCGTCGCCCTGGTTGTCAGCATTCCGTTGCTGATGACATAGGCGAAAAAGGCGAGCAGCCGTCAAACTGCTCGCCTTTCTTTAGCTCTATCGAACTGGAACGCGCACAGCACTCTGCGATCAAGCGATGACTCGCCAGGATTTTCTGTCGGGACATTCCTTTTCGTGCTTGCCCTTTAGTGCTTGATAGTCGTCCCGGTCACCGACACTGGATCGCTGGCCGGAAACGTATCCTCGAGCCCCTCGTCAAGCTGCTCCTCGAGGGTCAATCGATCATGGGACGCGCGCGCGCTCAGCCTGACGCTCATCGTTTCGCCCTCCGGGGCCTTGGAGGACGCGATTTGGCTCATCAGCTCCTTTGCCTTTTCTATGGCATTCTGCCGATTGAGCGAGCGTTCAGCGTCGTTCTTCAACTGGACGGAAACGATCTCGCCGCCGTCGCCGACGAATTCGACCGTAAAGCCAGCCTTCCCGCCGCCAATGGGGGTAACCTGTGTTCCAACGACCTGCATTGGGGATTTCCTCTCTTTGAACGCCAAAAGGAAAACGAAGATACCGCCCGCTTGGTTCCAAGCATTGAGGATTCAGCGCGGCTACAGCATTGGAGCGCCCGACCTGAGCGATAGATGAAGTTTTGTACCGAAATCAGGAACGTCTACGATTTGTCGCATGCCTCGGAAGGCGAAGGCATGAGCTCGACATCCGTCGCGCTCAGTCCAGGTCACTTTTGACCGTGTAGTCGCTCATTTGCCCATACCTCTCGCTCGGGTATTCTGGCAGCCGCCGGGCGCTAGAGCGTTTTGTTCCGATCCTTTAAGCCAATAAGCTTTGATGGCGGAAGGGGCTGGAAGAATTATTTCTCGGCGCCATTTACTGAATTCTAATAAAGGCAATGGAGTTTAGGAGCATGGCTCGGTGAGGTCCCACGTTTTATCAGCCCGAGAGACGTCGAAATCGAAGGCAATGGCGATATCGACACGCTGAGAAAGCCGAAGACCTCGCCGGTCATGCTCCTAAGCAGCAAGTGGCCGAGTGCCCCTATGACTTCCGTGGCGTGGCACACGAGACATATTGCGTGTCCTAACACGCGATGCGTGTGATGACGCATTGGGAAAAGAAGCCCCGCAAGGGGACGGGGCTCAAGATATGATGAGCAGCGCCCTAGAGCGGGCGACGTCGGAAAGTACGCTTCATAGCTCGCATCTTCAAGATGCAGAACTCAGGCTCAAAGCTGCGTCTATGGCCAAGTCTCCTCGTTCGAAGCCTCTCCTTTCCACCGAAGGGCCCCTCCGGCGGCGTGCATCGACCGCAAACGATCGCCTGCGCCGTGCTGGTTAAGATGATTGCGGCCGTGCGGCATGTCGTCTACGCGGAGCCTTTCGTGGGCATGGGCGGCGTGTTTTTCAGGCGAGTGCCGCGTGGCGAGGTGATCAACGACCGCAACGGCGAGGTGGTAAACCACGGGTTCCTGCAGCGGCACTACCCGCAGTTCATGGACACCCTGAATTCAAGATCACCAGCGGGCGGGAATTCGAACGCCTCAAAAGCTGCGATTCCGCCACTTTGACAGACCTCGAACGCGCGGCTCGCTTCATCTATCTGCAGAAACCCGCCTTCGGTGGAAAGGTCGCGGGGCAGAATTTCGGTGTCGATACGACCGGCGGGCACGCTTTAATCTCACCAGGCTGGCACGGCTCCCGGACGACGTCCATGAACGCCTCGCAGGTGTCGCAATTGAGAACTTGGATTGGCTTTACCTCGATCCGCCGTATTTCGGCAGCGAAGGCGACTACGGGAAAACGCTGTTTGGCCGGGGGCAGTTCGAAGTCATTGCGGAGCCCTTGCTCGCATCAAAGGCAACTCCATTCTGTCCAGCAACGACGTTCCGCAGATCCGCGATGTATTCAGCCTTACCTTCGCAGAAGCGGAATTGACCTATCGCGATGTGAGTGGCTGTGGCCATAGTCGCGCGAAGGGCTAGTCTTCTGACCTTCCGAAGTGCCCGCCATGGGCTTCATCGTAACGGTGGAGCGCATTCAGATAACCTGAAAGCGCTTCTGCTAGCGGACGCGACAAGCCTGTCTGGAGATGGCTCTTCCAGGTGGCTATCTCGTCGGTGTCACTGTCGACAACACGGTATTTGGCGTTGCCCTCTGCCTCAATCCGATACTTCATGACCCAGTCACCCAGCAGGTTTTGATGATGAACTAGACATCGCCAGAACGGTTTCAACCGCCCTTGTCAAACAGTTCGAGCGGCGAAGCAGATTAATTAATCCGGCCTACTTGGTTCCAACATCTTGTCTCGAAAGGAGAGCGAGCCACGCGCTTAGGGGCGCTCACCGCTTCTGCCAGCAGAATGACAGACGATCAAAAGGGAGCAAATTAGCTAAAACGGCTTAGGCCCTTGTGCCTTCGGCGGAGGCGCCGGGTTCTCCGGAAGCCGAATGCCTCTTTCTCAGGGCATCGATAATCTCCATGGCGGTCAATTCATCAAGACGTCTTAGCGGCAGAGTTTCAGCAATGACAGCGACCTTGTGCGTCTGCGTATCGACAATCGACCAGCTGCCATCCCCGTCGCGTCTGGCGTAATACTGCGGGCGTATTCGCATATTCACGTCGGCCTCTGCCTCTCGGTCATGCTCACGACTAGCTGTTGCAAGCTATCTTCGATAGTGACGCCGTGCTGATAGAAATAAATGATCTGGCTTGCGAGTTCGACGCGCTCATAATCGCTCGTTATGTGCCCGGTAGCGCAGATATCATCGAAGACTCTCTTGCAGATCTCAATATCTTCGGTAGCGAAATAGCCTCTGCTCATGCTCGGTTCCCTAAACTCCTAAGAATTCTAAGAGAAAGCCCCGCCGGAAGCGGGGGTAAAGCGGCCTTCACGAAAACATATCGTGGCAAGGGCTCGTCTAAGAGAGGGCAAAGCGAGCCCAAGCCACTGGCTCAGTACTTAGGGATCATCCCGCAGCACTTGAGATCACGCAGCTTCAGCGACTGGTGGGAAGATGAAACGCGTGATCGCAATAAACCGGCAGGGGAAGGAAAAGTTCCCGAGTGATTGGCCCCGCCTCTAAATGAGGCATCGGGCGACCGCCGAGCATTCAATACCGATATTATCCGTAGATAGGTCGAGCACCGCGCTTGCACTTGATCTCTTCTTTGTACTCTCCGTCGCCCCATTTCCGCTTAATCTAACATCCTCCGCGACGATACTCTTCCTTGTATGCTCTTCGTTCGTATCGGGGTTCACCATAGTAGCGATCGGAATGCCACCGCCCATGGCCGCTTTCGTCCTTCCAAGGATCGGCCGATGCGTCGCCAGCACACATGGTGAGTGCCACGCCCGCTGCGGCAGCGATGGTCAGCATCTTCATGGCTCGCACTCCTGCTTCCCGGTCCCAGATCAAAGCTGTACTTGATGGCTTCGTTTCGACGATCGATCCTGAACGCCGGATGAAGAGAACATCGGTTACCGTCCATGCAGCTCGTTGATCTTCTCCTATGGCTCTTCGACCTTTCTCGATGCCTCTCGCGCCGTGGGTGCCCAGCCGTTGGTGCGGCAGGATGCTTTGCCTCTGCCAAGGGATGGTGTTGATGGCCCATCGTCACTGGCGGGCGCGCGATCGGCTGGTTAGGTCGAGATAAATGCGCCCAAACTGCAAATCTCCATCCAACGAAACAATGTCCTGGTGGCCCTCGCCGAGCCATGTCTCTCGCCATTTGTATTTCGACTGATATTCTTCCGTCGTCATTGCCTCAAATTTGGTTTTCTTTTTAAGCATTCCCTGATGTAATCATCAGATGGCCAAGTCTCCAGCTTCAAAGCCGCTGCTCGCATCCGATAAGCCGGTTCGATCCCGGCCGCGCAAGCCACGCGATCCAGCGCAGCCGAACCTTCCCCTCGATCCCATGCCGGACCGCATCGAGCCGTGCCTGGCGCTTCTTAAGCCGAAGCCGCCGAGGGGCGAGCAGTGGGTTTACGAAATCAAATGGGACGGGTATCGCCTGGCGGTGCATATCGAGCCTCAGCGCGTGCGCATCATCACGCGCGGCGGCCATGACTGGACGCATCGTTTCCCCGCGATCGAGCGGGCCGCCAAGCAGCTCGGCGTGGCGACAGCGATCATCGATGGCGAGGCAATCGTGGTGGATGAGCGTGGCCGGTCCGATTTCGGGCTGCTGCAGCAATCGCTCGGCGGCCGGGGTGGCAAGCGGACTTCCGGCGAAGCGCTCTTCGTGGCGTTCGATCTGCTCTATTTCGACGGGCATGATCTGCGGCAACTGGAGCTTTTTTCGCGACGCCATCTGCTCGAAGGGCTGATCATCGATCGGGAGGGCGTCATTCGGCTGTCGGAGGAGTTCCAGGCGGACGGCGACAGGCTGCTGGAGCTTTCCTGCGAGCATGGGCTCGAAGGCATCATCGCGAAGGATCGCCGTAGCGAGTACCGCTCCGGCCGCCTCGGCGACTGGGTGAAAATCAAGTGCCTGCAGAGCGACGGCTTCGTGATCGTTGGCTATGAACTTTCCACGGTCGCGCGGGCCGGCATCGGCTCGTTGCTGCTGGCAGCGCGCAAGGGTGACGGCCTGGTTTATGTCGGCAATGTCGGGACCGGCTTCAACGAACGCACGGCGCAGGAGCTGCGCGAAAAGCTCGATCGGCTGAAGGTCACGAAACCGCCGGTCACATATGACGGAAGGCGCAAGGGACTGGTCTGGGTGCGGCCGACGCTGATTGCCGAGATCGAGTATCGCGCGTGGACGCACGATGGGAAGCTGAGACATGCCTCTTACAAAGGTCTGCGGGATGAAGAGGACGACGCCACGATTTATGTGCTGGACAAGTAGTCCTGACCCTAGCCGGCCCTTTGGGTAATGGTGCGCTGAAACGTAAAGTTTTTTCAGTCCCGTAAACTCCCGATTGGAACTTGAACCGTATATGACCTCCTCGCAGAGGGGAACGTCTTCCCACCGGCGAGCGGTTTCACGGAAAACTGAGCTTTCATCGCGGCCGGCGGCGCCTTTACATTGGCGCGCGACACGCTGCAAATGCAGCATCTCACTTCTTACACGATCAGCCGGTCCCAACTGCCGTAGTGCTCTTCGCTGCGCTTGCCGCGCGGCAGGCTGAGCCCGATCAGAAACAGGCCGGCGGCGACGTCGCCCGCGGTTCCGAGACTCGTTGCGCCCTGGAGCACGAACGGCGATGCGGCGATCCAGGCGCCGAGCAGCACGTTCAGGAAACGCGCCGGGCGGGCGACTTCGGCCATGGCGGTGACGGCGACCAGGATCACCAGACAACCGAGGATATGGTCGCTGAAGTAGAGCGGCGGCGCGGTGCCGAAGACAAGCGGCGAAAACATCAGGAATGCGCCGATGGCGGTGCTGGCGACGAGCGTCCAGGGGAAGTTGACGCCGCCGGTAACGAACTCGCGCAGGATGGCCGAGGCGGGACGGTCGAGATCAGGTTTGGGCGTCTGGTCCTCCGACAAGGACGGACCACCGCGCCAGAAGGTCCGCCAGAATAGCTCTCCCGCGCGTTTTGCGCCATAGAGGTATTGGCAGCTCACCAGCACCTCGTCGATCGAATAGGGCACGAGTACGACGGTGACCGCCGCCTGGACGATACACAGCGTACACAACGCGCCGATCAGGGGCGGCTGGATGATGACGAAACTGACGCTGACCACTCCCAGCGGGATGATCAGCAACCCGAAAAGCAGTACCATCCACGGCATGGTGCGCCAGCGGCGGCGATCGCCCCCGCCAAAATATCGAGGACGTAAGAGCATCCATGTATTTCACATAGGCCGCTTCCGCTTATTAGCGCTGGCCTTGTCCTTCACGACCTTATCAAGTTGCTCTCTGTTCAAGAGAACATCAGTCTCTCCTGGCTTGCCGTCGGGATGGCTGAATTTCATTCCCTCCTCTGCCGGCATATCGAGTGCCTGTTGGGCATTCATAATGCCAAGCGGGACGCGTTTACCGTCGACCTTTACCGTCGCCTCGACGATCTTCATATCTCGCACTCCTTCTCTAAGGCAAACGCTGGAAGGAGTGCGATCGTTCCGATAGCGCCAGCGACTATTCCGCGGGCTCTTCGTCTTCTGACACGCGGTCAGTCTTCTTCAGCAAAACAAGCTCATCAGATTTCGTCTGATTGTCCGTCGTGACGGTCGCTGTGGTCATTTTTTTGTCGACGGCCGCGTTGTTCTTGGCGTGGTAGGCGCAGTCGGCAAATGCCATTGGAGCGGATAGGCCAATGGCCGCCGCCATTATTAGAAGCATCTTCATGGTCTTCTCCTTCTGGCTCGCGGCAAATCCTAACCTACAATCCACTGCGCTCGAAATCACAATCCTGTTCCGGGCGCAGCTGCCGACTCGTCCACTATCAACACCAATGAAACGGGTCATCGGCTCCCCTATTTTTGTCACCAGGACACCAATCCTCCATCCGAGCGGTGTTTGCTCGCACAATGACCGGCGAGCCGGACATTCCACTGGTGGTAGCCGTGTCAACGAGAAAAAGCGGAAGCTCGTCAACCCATAAGTCCGGTTCCGAAGCAATCGTGCCTCGCTTCCAGAGCGGAGTTCCGACGACCACCACAGCGCCAGAAAAACCGCTGCGACTCACCACCGGGAAGCGGTTTTCATTCGTGTGGCATACGCGAAAGAAAGACCGCCTCAACCTGGCCAGTCGAGACGGTCAAGACGGATGCGTTATCCGTCGGCCACGGTGCGTGGACGCCGAAGCCACCGAGGCGCTGCTGCTCGCCTCATCGGGGGGGTGGGGGGGAATAATGAGGCGATGAAGGGAACCTATCAGCAGACGGCACCTTGCGAAATTATACAGAGGTTGTCCGAATCTTGGGCGCAGGTATGCGGCGTCCAAACGGGTTGCATCCGTGTTGCAAGTAATAAACTGCAACACATTGAAAAGCCCGGAAATGCGCTGTGTTCCTTGTCGGCGCATTCTGGAATTTGTGGGAATTTCCGGTAATAAGTGGGAAATAGCGCAAACGCCTGAGAGGGCAAGGATTTGAGGCAGTCACGCCGGTGGGTTTACCCGGCTACAGTGCTGTTAGTGCGGCACAGCAAAACCGATGAGTTAGCGGACACCGACAGGTCCCCAAGCGCTTGGCTCAATTCAAAAAATTCTCCAGCGGACTTTGAAGGCCTTTAAATCATTGAAAGATAAGACTTCATACCCTTGCCCTTGGCAGCCGCGCGCACGTGCTCAATTCACGCTGATGGCTGAGCGCCTTGGCCGGTTAAGAGGCCGCTTCATTCTGTCGATCAACGACGTACCTGAGATCCGAGACATTTTTGCCAAGTTTGCCTTTGCTGAAGCTGAATTGACATACACAATATCGGTCGCCGAGAGGACAGCAGCGCGAGAACTGATTATTACGCGATAAGGCCTGGACTAGTTGGAAGCGGGAGGCGCCGTTGCTCCATGGCGCCCCTTGTCCTTCCCTCACGTAACTCCGGCGACCACATCGGGCACCACGTTGCGGACGCTTTCGTCCTCGACGTAGTCACTGGGCCGCTTCTGACGCTTGCCGAGTTCCGGCTCGTGAAACTTTATCTTTTCGTACGGAATCGAGTTTAGGATGTGCGAGATGCAGTTGATGCGCGCCCGTTTTTTATCATCCGATTGCACGATCCACCATGGGGCGTGCCGGCTATCCGTCGCCCGGATCATCTCGTCGTAGGCTCGCGAGTAGTCCCACCACCGGCGGTATGACTCGACGTCCATTGGGCTGAGTTTCCACTGTCGCAGCGGGTCTTCGATCCGCCGTCTGAAGCGCCGATCCTGTTCTTCCTCGCCTACGGTCAGGAAGTACTTCAGGAGCGTGATGCCGCTTTCCACGATCGCCGCCTCAAAACGAGGAGCCACCTCGAGAAAGCGCCGCGCCTGCTTATCCGAACAGAATCCCATGACGCGGTCCACGCCAGGCCGATTATACCAACTGCGATCGAAGATGACGATCTCGCCTGCGGCCGGCAGATGCGCCATGTAGCGTTGCATGTAGATTTGCGACTTTTCGCGATCAGTCGGGGCCGGCAGCGCAATTACGCGAAAGACCCGTGGACTGACGCGCTCGGTAATTCGCTTGATCATCCCGCCTTTGCCGGCAGCGTCCCGGCCCTCGAAGATGATCACGATGCGAGCTCCTGATTTCTTCACCCAAGCCTGCAGGTGCGCAAGCTCGACTTGAAGTCTCGCGATTTCCTTGTCGTAGTTCCAGGACTTCTTGTTTTTCTGTTTTTCGCCAATTTCCGTGTCGTCGTGACTCTTGTTCATGACTTCCTCCTCGCCCTTTTACGGTGCCTTCACTTCATCACCCATCACTTAGTGACCCTCGACCAGTGGCCGATCGCTTCCCTCTTCGAGGCGAGCCGCGCGCAGGGCGTCTTCCGTGTCATCGAAGAATTTTTCTGCTCCGATGCCGTCGACGACGCCGGCGCGTTCCAGCAGCGCTGTGGCCTCGGCGTTTAAGTGAGCCACGCCAAAGGCGATGCCCCGTCCGGAGAGGTTCGCGTGCGCGGCATCAAGCGCGGCAGCTCCGGTGCTGTCGATATGCGCAATTGCGCTGGCATCCAGGATAAACCAACGCGTTTCGGTCGGCAGGCCCTCAGCGATGGCGCGCAGCCGCATGCGGACATAATCCGCGTTGTAGAACAGCAGATTGCCCTGGATGAGACATATGGCGATGCCTGGAACGCCCAGAGCTTCTGGAAAGCGCTGCATATCGTAGAAACCATCGCGTCCCGCAATGCGACCCAGAAGTGCGTCGCGTGGAAACATCGTCTTGCGCAGAAGATAGATCAACGTTGCGGCTATCGCGATGATGACGCCGTTCAGTACTCCGAAGCTGATGGCTCCCCCCATGGCGATCAAGGCGAAGACGAACTCCATCCGGCTGATGCGCCATATCTTTCTGAGTTCGCTGACGTCGATCAGGCTAATTGCGGCTGCCGCGAGGATCGCCGCCAGAGCCGGAATTGGCAGGATGCGCAGGGCATCATTCAAGAAAACCAACGCAGCCATCAGCGTCGCGGCGGAAATGAGACCCGCCGCTTGCGATCTGCCACCGGCCGAAAGATTGATCGCGGTTCGCGAATCGGAGACGCTGACGGGAAATGCGCCAAACAGGCCGGGAGCGATGTTCGCCGCGCCCAAGCCGATCAGTTCCTGGTTCGCATCCACCTCCTCTCCAGTGCGCGCGCCGAAGCTCCGGGCGGCGACTATACCCGCGCCAAAACTGACCAGAAACACAGCAGCCGATCCGAGCACGATCCTGTCCAAGGGCATTTGGGAGACTGCGTGAAGAGAAAATGACGGCAATCCGGTGGGGATGTCACCTACGACGCCGATGCCTGCCGCTTCAAAGTTGAAAATGGCAGAAAGAACCACGGAGAGGACGACGACAAGTACAGGTCCTGGTATCGGTATCGGCAGCCGCGCGGCTTTTACAATCCACAACAGTGCGAACATGGCGAGGCCAAGCAGCAGCGATGGCCAGTGGATCAAAGCACTTTTGCGAACGATCTCGGCAAGCGGTGCTAGGAGCCCGTCCGACTCGATACGCACTCCGGTAAAGCGGCCGATCTGCCCAATAAGGATGGAGAGCGACACGCCAGCAAAGAAGCCGACAAGGATTGGACGAGATAGAAAGTTTGCCAGGACGCCCAGCCGAAGCAGCCGTGCCGCAAAATAGAAGCCTCCAACGCCCAAAGCGATGGCGGAAGCGATCAACACGGGATCGATGGGCGTACCTGCGGGCTGCGCGGCGATCACCACGCCCATGGCGGCCGCAAGAACCGCCATGGTCGCGGCATCCGGCCCGACCACCAATAGCTTAGACGGCCCGAACAGCGCGTATGCAACGGGCGCGACGATGCTTGCGTATATCCCTGTCTCTGGGGGGAGGCCCGCGATGGCAGGGTAAGCGATTGCACTAGGCAGACCGACAGCCGCGATGGACAATCCAGCAGCAATATCGCTTCGCAGCCAATCCACGCGGAACCCCGCAAGCCCCCTGAGTATTGGCACATGAAAGCTTCTAGTCATGCCACCCCCCAGAAATCTATCCGCGTGCGGAGCCACGTTACGCTGTCAGTCCAGGCGTGATGTCCGATCGCTCTGCCCTGCGCCGTGATCGAGATGCTCTGCCAATAGTCTTCAGGAGTTCGAAGCGCGACGTGCCGGCCGAAGCAAACTTGACGACCCTTGGATGGGTGCACAGCAGTCTACGCGACTGGTGCCTCCCAACACAGGAAAAAGCCTATGTCGCCCGGCATGCCACCTGGAAAACTAATAACCATTGCTTTTAACTGGTAGCCCTGAGGCCGGGCGACCTCGACGAAAAGGTCGTACAATTGCTTGGCTTTTCCTTGAAGCGTCTCGGGCCAGTCTGGTCGGGCACTGTTAATCGCCCGACCGCTGTCCGTGCAGAAGCTCGAAGGGAAGCTGTAGACCAAAGCTTCGAATTTGCCGTCGGCGGCGGCCTTCATGACGACGCGCCTGATAACGTCACGCTCCTTGTCGCCGACATGCTCGCGGAAGAAATCGTCAACGAACTCCGCGTGTTTTTTTGCTTCCCGCGCTCTGAGTTTTTCGTCGCGCTGCATTTCCACAAGTTGCAGTTCAAGAGCCTTCGCTCTCAACTCTTCCGCGGTAATCGGTGAAGGACGGGGATCTGACTTTTCATTTGCGGCCATGACGTTTCCCTCCCAGTAATCGACGGCCAAGCAGAGGATTATAGAGCAAATCCATCAAACGCGGTAGCATTCATAATGCAGTAGGTTCGGGTACCAGTCGGCTCGATAGCGGCGTATCCGTCGTTTCTAAAAAGGCCCCCTTTACTGCAAAACTCGGTGACAAAAGTGCAAAGTTTCGCGACCGGCTACAGCCGAGCAAGGGGTGATCTCCCCCGGCGCAGGAGCCATGCTCCGGGCCGGGGTAACGTGGAAATAGCCCCGGCCGCATCACTCGCTTATTGAAGCGGCCAAACCACGCGAACACGAAATCTGAAAATTCCGGATCCAAGTGACAAAATTCCGGAATTTCGCGACCGGCTACAGCTGTTTTAGCTTGCAACACCGCAACATGGTGCGCTCAAGCTACCGTTTCAAATAAGTCAACAAAATCAGGAAGTTGACTGGTAGCGGAGGAGGGATTTGAACCCCCGACACAAGGATTATGATTCCTCTGCTCTGACCTACTGAGCTACTCCGCCACTGGTCAACGATGCCGTTCGCGAAGCGACGGCTCGTGGGATGAGCGGCTTATAAGGTGCGGTCCGGCTTGGTGTCAAGCAGGTGACATCAAGAAAACGGCGAGCTTTGTTGCACGCCGTTTCGCGTCCGGTTCAGGCGGCGACGGGTCTGGAAAGCAGGGCCTTCAGCGAGGCTTCGGCCGCCGGCTCGCGCTCTGAACGCTCGACAAAGCCGCCGCCAAAGACGCGGGCGTCGTCGCCCGGCGCCGAATAGAGCGCGCAGGCCTGGCCGGGCGCCACGCCGGCTTCGCCGACGGTCAGGTCGACATAGATGCCGCGCGCATCGGCACGGAGAATGGCCGGTGCCGGCGCCCGGGTAGAGCGAACCTTCGCGTAGCAGGCAAAACCTTCGCCGGACGCAGCTTCGGAAAGCGGTTCGTCGCCGAGCCAGTTGAGGTCGCGAAGATAGACGCGGTGTGTCTCCAGCGCTTCCTTGGGACCGACAATGACACGGCGGGAGCGCGCATCGAGAAAGACGACATAGAGCGGCTCGCCGGTCGCAACGCCGATGCCGCGGCGCTGGCCGATCGTATAATGAAGGATACCGTCATGGCTGCCGAGCACGCGGCCGTCGAGATGCACGATCTCGCCCGCCAGCGCCGAGTTCGGCTTCAGCTTGGTGATGATATCGGAATATTTGCCCTGCGGCACGAAACAGATGTCCTGGCTGTCGGCCTTCTTGGCAACGACGAGCCCCATCTCTTCGGCAAGCCTGCGGGTCTCGGCCTTCGGCAACCCGCCGAGCGGGAAGCGAAGATAGTCGATCTGCTCCTGGGTGGTTGCAAACAGGAAATAGCTCTGGTCACGATCGGCATCGGCCGGGCGGTAAAGCGCGCGGCGGCTGGGGTTGCCGGATGCCGGATTCGGGCGCGAACGGATGTAATGGCCGGTCGCCAGCGCATCGGCGCCGAGTTCCTTGGCGGTCGCCAGAAGATCAGCGAACTTGACGGTCTGATTGCAGGACACGCAAGGGATCGGCGTTTCGCCGGCGACATAGCTTTCCATGAAGGGATTGATGACGGTGTCGCGGAAGCGCTTCTCGTAATCGAGCACGTAATGCGGAATGCCGAGCGTTTCGCAGACGCGGCGCGCATCGTCGATGTCCTGCCCGGCACAGCAGGAGCCGGCGCGGTGAACGGCCGCGCCATGGTCATAAAGCTGCAGCGTGATACCGAGCACATCGTAGCCCTGGCGCTTCAAGATGCCGGCAACGACGGAACTGTCGACGCCGCCCGACATGGCGACGACAACGCGCGTATCTTCCGGCTTCTTGTCAAAATCCAGTGTGTTCACGGGTGCTGCCAGTTCAGTGCTTGTTTCGCCCCGCCGTTTGCCCTGCAAATGCGGCGGATTTCCTGCTCTTCCGGCAGGCTCGTTGGCAGGGCTTTCGTGGCCGTGGATATAGAAAGGATTGCGGCTTCGCGCAAGAGGCGGGGATTTGCAGCCACGCCGCGCTATTCCGCTGCCGCCTTGCGCCCTCTCTCCTCCCGGCCCTCCAGCATCGCTCTGAGCTGCGGCAAGGCCTGCGGATATTCGCGTTGGATGAAATCGATCAGCTTTTCGCGGATTTCGCACCGCAGATCGAAGGTTCGCCCGGAATTCGAGGCTGAGGCGAGGATGCGGATTTCCATGACGCTCTCCCTGAAATCGGTGACGGCGACGTTGGCCACCCTCCGATCCCAGAGCTTGGAGCCAGCCAGTATCTCCTCCGCCTTGGCGCGGATCGCGGAAACCGGCACGCTGTAGTCGAGATAGATCATGACCGTGCCGATCAGCGATGCGCTCTCGCGCGTCCAGTTCTGGAACGGGTTCTCGATAAAATAGCTGAGCGGCAGGACGAGGCGGCGCCAGTCCCATATTTTCACGACGACGTAAGTCGAGGTGATCTCCTCGACATTGCCCCATTCGCCCTCGACCAGAAGCGCATCGTCGATGCGGATCGGCTGCGTGATCGCAAGCTGAATGCCGGCGAAGAGATTTTTCAGGACCGGCTGCAAAGCCAGACCGACGACGATGCCGGCAACGCCGGCGGATGCGAGCAGACTCACCCCATATTGCTTGACCGCGTCGAAAGTCATCATGCAGGCGGAAATCGTCACGACGACGATGATCATGTCTGCGATCCGCTCGATGATCCGCGACTGCGTGACATGCTTGCGCGCGAGCAGATTGTCCTCGGCGTCCAGCTTGAAGCGCCGCAGATAGACCGTCATCCAGATATGCTTGGCGGTCTTCGCCATCCAGGCAACGAGGATGATGAAGGCGATCAGCAGCACGTGACGCAGCGTCGAGGCCTGATATTCCGTGAGCGGTGAAATCGTGGCGGCAAAGCCCAGCGCCGCAGCTAGGATTGCCAGCCGCGCCATGCCCTCGAGCCGGGAGACAAGCGACCGCCAGAAGAGATCGTGTGAGGCGACGAGGCGTGTGAGAAGCCGGAAAGCCACGCGATGGAAGAAAAGCGAGAACGCCACCACGATAGCGAAGGTGCCAATGCTTGCCACCCAATCAGGCAGCCAGATGCCTTGGCCGCGAATATCGTTCACAAGGTCGGACATGAGCCGGCACTTAGGGTGCATTGCAATATGGAAAAGGGTAAAAATTCATGCGACCGCTTGCAGCGCAGCAAGGCCGCGGAGCCTTTCGATGCGAGATCTGAGCCGTTGACGGCGATGCGCAGCTTTTAAGGACGTGCCGTATATCAATTCTTCGGCTTGCGCCCGTGGCATGGTCTTGCCGAGCAGATAGCTCTGGATTTCCCCGAACCTCCTACCTGAGCCTCTTGAGCTACTCTTTTGTTTCGACACCTTCGGCAGGCGTCGCGCATTGAAGCCCGGAGCGATGCCGACTGCGCGGATGATGGCGAGAATGCCGGCATCGCTCTCGATACCGGCCAGAAGCTGCGATCGAGCTTAATCTTGTCGAAGGCGAAGGCGAAGGCGAAGGCGAAGGCGAAGGCGAAGGCGCGAAGATAGCTGGAAACATCCGGCTGGTTATAGAGGAAAAATAAATAAAATCAGTATCATAGATCGCCTGAACTTTAGGCGGAAGAATGTTGATAGGCAATTGGAAGCCGTTTGATGCCGCAGGAACAATCCCTGCGGCAATTTGTTTCTAGTGAGACGATACGGAGCCAACGAAGGCGTCGAACCGCCCTTACGAACAACGCACAAATAACCGATCACATTTCGAAAAGGAGGCTCATGTGACTCTCCTGGAACTTAAACCGAACCAGGCGGACGGCATCGCGCATGCAATTCGCCATGCATGCGAACTGCTGCCTGATCCCGCTCATATGATCGAATTCGGCGTCTTCTTCGATCCATATATCGACGGCTCGAAGGTCGTCTTCCTCGGCGAGGCGTCGCACGGCACCGCCGAGTTCTACCAGGCGCGCGCGGCAATCACCCGAAACCTTATCGAAAATCACGGTTTCAACATTATCGCCGTCGAAGCCGATTGGCCCGACGCCGAAAGGATCGACCGGCATGTGCGCCACCGGAACGTGCGAACCTACGACCCAGAGTCGTTTATACGTTTTCCCGATTGGATGTGGCGGAACGCCGAGTTCGAGCAGTTCGTCTCCTGGCTGCGCAGCTACAATGAGAGCCTCGCGCCGGATCGGGGCGTCGAATTCCGCGGCTTGGATATCTGCTCACTGAATAGCTCGCTCAAAGCCGTGCTCGATTACCTCCAGCGTATCGATCCCGAGGAGGCGATAGAAGCCCGCCGCCGTTATGCCTGCCTGACGCCATGGCAGGAGCGGCCCGCGGGCTATGCCCATGCCATCCTTTCCGGCGTTCAGGAGGAATGCGAACCGGCCGTCGTCGCACAGTTGCAGGAACTGCTCGCCCGCGAGCTCGATTATGCCGCCGCTGACGGCGAGGACTTTCTCGATGCAGCTCAAAATGCGCGTATCGTCGCAACCGCCGAACACTATTATCGGGCGATGTACCGGAGCGGCAACGATTCCTGGAACCTGCGCGACAAGCACATGTTCGAAACGCTCCAGAAGCTGATGGAGCATCGGCCAGATGCAAAGGCTGTCGTATGGGCCCACAATTCGCACATCGGCAATGCGGCTGCCACCGCCATGGGCTGGGACGGCCAGTTCAACATCGGTGAGCCTGCCCGGATCGCCTATGGCGAGGAGGCCCTTCTCGTGGGCTTCGGGACGGACCGCGGTACTGTGGCGGCCGCCGACGACTGGGATCAGCCGGTAAAAGTCAAGACCGTCAATCCTTCGCGTCCGGACTCTTACGAGCGTGTTTTCCGGCAGACCGCGATACCGAGATCGCTGACCGACCTGCGCGGAACCCGCGATCGGGCAGTGCGCGAGATATTGTCGGAACGCCGACTTGAACGCGCCATCGGCGTTGTCTACCGGCCGGAAAGCGAATTCTACAGCCACTATTTCGAAGCGGTGCTTCCGGAACAGTTCGACTGCTACCTTTGGTTCGAAGAAACGAAAGCCGTCAATCCGCTTGCCGCCGTGCGCCCGCACGGTGTGCCCGAAACCTATCCGTTCGGATTGTGACGATGCAGAGCGCTCTCCGCTTTCACGATCGTGCCGACGCGGGCAGAAGGCTCGCCGAGGCCATTGGCGCACGAAGCGATGACCCGGTCGTGCTCGGTCTGCCGCGCGGCGGCGTGCCTGTGGCATTCGAACTCGCGCGCTGCCTGCACGCGCCGCTCGATATCCTCCTCGTCCGCAAGATCGGGGCGCCTGGCTATCCGGAATATGCCATCGGCGCTGTCGTCGACGGCAAAAATCCACAACGTGTGATGAACGAAGACGTCCTTGTTTATTGCGGCGCGTCCCTCGATTATTTCGAGAAAGAAGCAGCCCGCCAGCTCGAAGAGATAGAGAGGCGCCGAAAGGTTTACCTCGGCGATCGCCCACCGACTGATCTTGCGAACCGGAGCGTCATTCTCGTCGACGACGGCATTGCCACCGGCGCATCGGTAAAGGCTGGATTGAAGGCGCTCCGCCAGGCGGGTGCGGCCCATATCACGCTTGCGGTTCCGGTTGCGCCGCGGATGGTAATCGAGGAACTGAGGGCGCAAGTCGACGAAGTCTTCTGTCTATCCGCGCCTGAAGACCTCCAGGCGGTCAGCCTTCACTATGACGATTTCAATCAGACCAGCGATGGAGAGGTCACCGAGTTGCTTGCAAGGACTGCCTACGGCGACCCCCCGAAGGGCTGAGGCGATTAAGGCTTCAGCACCACTTCTCCACGTTCTTGCCATTCCAGTAGTGAGGGCGATCGGTATGGACCTTGACCATGCGATCCCATGAGAAACGATCTGCGCCGTTTAAGTTCAGTGGTGCGGATGCATGCACTGGCCGTGATCGGCAAGGACTTCGATGACCCGGCACTGATCCACACGGCCGTGGCCGCAGCCTTCGACCATGATCTCCAGCTCGGCTTTCAATGCCATGAGGCTGCGGATACGCTGTTCGACCTCGATGAGCCGCGCTTTTGCGATCGCATCGGCTGAAGCGCAGGATTGATCGGGATCATCCTGCAGCGCCAGCAAGGTTCGGATGGAACCGACCTCGAAGCCGAGTTCGCGGGCATGGCGGATGAAGGCAAGGCGGCGGATATCGGCAGGTTCATAGGAGCGCTGGTTGCCCTCGCTGCGGCTGGGCGCCGCCAGCAGCCCTATGCTCTCATAGTAGCGGATCGTCGGAACCTTCACCCCGCTCTGGCGGGCTGCATCGCCGATCGTGATCTTTTTCATGATTTTCCTCTTGCACCTCTAGTCGCTAGAGCATGTAGGAAGAATGCTGCTGAAGAACAAGGAAATCCGAAATGGCTGAAGCGGCTCGGGCGAAATACAAAGTTGGCGGCATGGACTGCGCATCCTGCGCGGCGAAGATAGACACGGCAGTCCGCCGCATCGCCGGCGTCGAGGAGGTTTCCGTTTCCGTGACCGCCGGCACGATGACCATCAGCCATGACGGTACCAGTGATCTGAAAGCGATCGAGAAGAAGGTGACCGGTCTCGGCTATTCGGTCGTGGCGATGCCGGCGAAGGCGCCGGATCACGATCACGCTGCGCAAGGCCATAATCATCGTCATACCGATCATGATCACCATGGACATACTCATTCTGAAAAGGACATCACAGGGGTGCCCGGCCACGACCATGGGCAGATGGGCGGCCTCTGGTGGCAAAGCAGGAAAGGGCGGCTGACGATCGCAGCCGGTGCGGCTCTTGCCGTGGCCTATGCTGCCGGGCATCTCATGCCGGCGATCGCCTCCTACGCCTTTGTTGCCGCCGTGCTGATCGGTCTTGTACCGATCGCCCGCCGCGCGATGACGGCGGCACTTTCCGGAACCCCGTTTTCGATCGAGATGCTGATGACGATCGCGGCCGTCGGCGCCGTTATCATCGACGCCGGAGAGGAGGCCGCAGCCGTCGTCTTCCTCTTTCTGGTCGGCGAGTTGCTGGAAGGGGTTGCCGCCGGACGTGCTCGGGCGAGCATTCAATCGCTGACGGCGCTCGTGCCGAAGAACGCCTTGCTGGAGGAAAACGGCCAAACGCGCGAAGTGCCGGCGGAAACGCTCGCTGTTGGCTCCACCATCCTCGTCCGCCCGGGCGACCGGATTTCCGCTGACGGCGTCATCGTCTCGGGCGAAAGCGCGATCGACGAGGCGCCTGTGACGGGGGAAAGCGTTCCGGTGCGCAAAAGTACCGATGACACGGTCTTTGCCGGAACGGTGAACGGTGATGCCGCGCTCCGTATCAAGGTAACTGCGGCAAGTGCCGACAACACGATCGCCCGCGTCATCAAACTCGTCGAGGAAGCGCAAGAATCGAAGGCGCCCACCGAGCGTTTCATCGACCGCTTCTCGCGCTACTATACGCCAGGCGTCGTCGCGGCCGCGGCATTGGTCGCGATCATCCCGCCGCTCCTTTTTGATGGCGCCTGGGACGAATGGATCTACAAGGGGCTTGCGATCCTGCTGATCGGCTGCCCCTGCGCTCTGGTGATCTCGACGCCCGCTGCAATCGCCGCTTCGCTGTCGGCAGGCGCGCGGCGCGGATTGCTGATGAAGGGTGGTGCCGTGCTGGAAACGCTCGGCAAGGTCACCGCCGTCGCGCTCGATAAAACCGGTACGCTGACCGAAGGTAAGCCGAGGGTGACCGACATCGTGCCTTTCGAATTGACGGGGGCTCAAGTGCTTTCGCGCACGGCCGTCCTGGAAAGAAACTCCAGCCACCCTCTCGCACTGGCGATCCTCGATCGCGCAAAGAGCGACAAGGTACCCGTACCGCCGGCCTTTGAGGTGGAAGCCATTCCCGGCAAGGGCATGACTGGCCGCGTCGGCGGTGAAAGGCTCGATCTTCTCTCTCCGTCTGCCGCTCGCGCGACGGGCGCCCTGACGGCCGAACAGGACGAGCGCATCGCTGCATTGAACGAACAGGGCAAAAGCGTATCGGTTCTCCTCGTCGACGGCAAAGCCGCCGGTTTGATCGCCATGCGCGACGAGCCGCGCGGGGACGCAAAAGCCGGCCTCAAGATGCTGACCGATGCCGGGGTCCGGATCGTCATGCTGACCGGCGACAACGAGCGCACAGCAAGGGCGATCGGTGAACAGCTTGGTATCGATGTCCGAGCCGAACTCATGCCCGGAGACAAGCAGCGTTTTGTCGGCGAACTGATGCGCGAAGGCTTCATTGTCGCCAAAGTCGGCGACGGCATCAACGACGCCCCTGCCCTGGCGGCCGCAGATGTCGGCATCGCCATGGGAGGCGGCACGGACGTAGCGCTGGAGACCGCGGATGCGGCGGTCTTGCACGGCCGCGTCGGCGACGTGGCGGCGATGATCGAGCTTTCCAAGCGGACGATGCGTAACATCTTCGAAAACATCGCCATCGCGCTTGGCCTGAAGGCGGTCTTCCTCGTCACGACCGTCATCGGCCTCACCGGCCTCTGGCCCGCAATCCTCGCCGATACGGGCGCAACAGTGCTGGTGACACTCAATGCGCTGCGGCTGCTACGTCCGGTGCGATAGCGAGCCAACCATAGCTTGTGATGAATTTTCGATGACACGGGAACCATGTTGCCGTCCGCGCATTCCCGCATTCGGGCTGTATTCTTCGAATGCGGCGCCCGGGCAAATCTCGATGGGGAGGATATCATGGATCGCAGAAATCTTACGGCATTGCTCGGCATACTTGCCGTCGCCGGCTACCAGAACCGCGACAAAATCGCCGCAGCACTCCGCGAACTCACGCAAGGCGGCGCACAGCCGCAAACTGCCGGCACGGAGCCCGGCGGAGTGCCCTCGCAACCTTCTGGAGGAGGCTTGGGCGGACTTCTCGGCGGCCTTGCAGGCGGTGGTCTTGGTGACCTCGTCAAGGGCGGCTCCGCCGGCGGTATCCTGAGTGGCGGCCTTGGCGGCCTACTCGATCAGTTCACCAAGAACGGCTATGGCGAAACGGCGGATTCATGGGTATCGCCCGGTGCGAACAAGCCGATCGACGACCGGCAGCTCTCGCAAGCGCTCGGCGCGGACGTTCTCGAAGAACTTTCTGCAAAGACGGGCTTGCGTGAGGATGAAATCCTCAAACGCCTTTCAAAAGACCTACCGAAGGCCGTCGATGACCTGACACCACAAGGTCAGATTCCGAACAGCGCCAACTTTTCGATCTGATTGAAAGCTTTGCCCGGCGCAGTCCCCCGCGCCGGGCATTCGCATTCTTCCTTGGGAGGAAATCTTAATCGACCGCGAAGACCAAGGGCTTGGCCTGGCGGATTGCCCGGTGGGCCGTCAGCTTCGCGAGAACGTCGTCGCCGATCGGACCATCGACATAGAGGAGCGCGATCGCATCACCACCCTGCTTGTCGCGGCCGAGCTGGAAGTTGGCGATGTTCACACCGGCTTCCCCGAGCGTCGTGCCGATGAAGCCGATCATGCCGGGAACGTCGGTGTTGGCAATATAGACCATGTGGCTGCCGACATCGGCATCGAGGTTGATGCCCTTGATCTGGATGAAGCGCGGCTTGCCGTCGGAGAAGACGGTACCGGCGATCGAGCGCGTCATGCTTTCGGTCGTCACCGTGAGCTTGATGTAGCCGTCGAAGACGCCGGTCTTGTCGCGCTTGACCTCGGAGAGCACGATGCCCTTTTCCTTGATCATGATCGGGGCCGAAACCATGTTGACGTCGGCAACCTGCGTGCGGATCAGACCGGCAAGCAGCGCGCTCGTCAGCGCCCGGGTATTCATGTTCGCCGTGGCGCCGTCGTAGAGGATCTCGATTTCCTTGATCGGCTCCTCGGTGACCTGGCCGACGAAGGCGCCGAGAACGTCGGCGAGCCTGATGAACGGCTTCAGGATCGGCGCTTCTTCAGCCGTGATCGACGGCATGTTGATAGCGTTGGAAACGGCACCCTTGACCAGGTAGTCCGCCATCTGCTCGGCAACCTGCAGGGCGACGTTTTCCTGCGCTTCCGTGGTCGACGCACCGAGATGCGGCGTGCAGACGACGTTTGGCAGACCGAAGAGCGGGCTTTCTTTGGCGGGCTCGACCTCGAAAACATCGAAGGCAGCACCGGCGACATGGCCGGACTTGATCGCCTCTGCAAGCGCAGCCTCATCGACGAGACCGCCGCGGGCGCAGTTGATGATGCGCACACCCGGCTTCGTCTTCGCCAGTGCGTCCCTGTTGAGGATACCGCGCGTCTTGTCCGTCATCGGCACATGCAGCGTGATGAAGTCAGCCTTGGCAAGCAGTTCGTCGAGCTCGACCTTGATAACGCCCATTTCCTCAGCGCGCTCCTTGGACAGGAACGGGTCGTAGGCGAGAACGTGCATCTTGAGACCAATGGCGCGAGCGCAGACGATCGAGCCAATGTTGCCGGCACCGATAACGCCAAGCGTCTTGCCGGTGATTTCGACACCCATGAACTTCGACTTCTCCCACTTGCCGGCCTGCGTCGAGGCATCAGCCTGCGGCAGCTGGCGGGCAACGGCGAACATCAGCGCGATTGCGTGTTCGGCGGTCGTGATGGAGTTGCCGAAGGGCGTGTTCATGACGATGATGCCGCGGCGCGAGGCAGCCGGGATATCGACATTGTCGACACCGATGCCGGCGCGCCCAATGACCTTGAGGTTGGTCGCGGCTGCAATCAGCTTTTCCGTCGCCTTTGTGGCGGAGCGGATGGCAAGACCGTCATAGTTGCCGATGATTTCGGCGAGCTTGTCCTTGTCCTTGCCGAGTTGCGGCTGGAAATCGACTTCGACGCCGCGGTCGCGGAAGATCTGGACGGCGGTTTCCGACAATTCGTCGGATACGAGAACGCGAGGTGCCATTGGGGGCTTCCTTCAAAAGTGTTCAGCGATGATAAATGAATGCGGAGGCCCCGCTCAGTGAGCGGAGCCGGATGCGATCACGTCAGGCAGCAGCCTGGGAAAGCGTCGCCTTCTGCGTCTCGAAGGCCCAGGAGATCCAGGGCATCAGCTTCTGCATGTCGGCGGTTTCGATCGTGGCGCCTGCCCAGATACGGAGGCCCGAGGGCGCGTCGCGATAATGGCCGATGTCGTAGGCGACACCTTCCTTCTCGAGCAGCGAGACGATGCCCTTGGCAAAATTCGCCTGGCCGTCGGCGTCGAGTGCCGCAACATCCTTGTCGACGATCTTCAGGCAGACCGACGTATTAGACGCGGTCTCCGGCTTCACCGCCAGGTTGGCGATCCAGTCGTTGGCCGCAACGAAATCGGCTATGACCTTGGCATTCGCATCGGCACGCGCCATCAGCGCCCTGAGGCCGCCGAGCTGCTTTGCCCAAAAAAGTGCATCGAGATAGTCCTCGACGCAGAGCATCGAAGGCGTGTTGATCGTCTCGCCCTGAAAAATGCCTTCGGAGAGCTTGCCGCCGGAAGTCATGCGGAAGATCTTCGGCAGCGGCCAGGCCGGCGTATAGGTCAGCAGGCGCTCAACCGCGCGCGGTGAAAGGATGATGACACCATGCGCGCCCTCGCCGCCGAGAACCTTCTGCCAGGAAAAGGTGACGACATCGAGCTTGGCGAAATCGAGGTTCTGCGCAAAAGCGGCAGACGTCGCGTCGCAGATCGTCAGTCCCTTGCGGTCGGCAGGGATGAAATCACCGTTCGGAACGCGAACGCCCGAGGTGGTACCGTTCCAGGTGAAGACCACGTCGCGGTCGAAATCGACGGAGGCAAGGTCTGGCAGCTCGCCGTAACCGGCTTCGAGCTTGCGGACGTCCTTGAGCTTCAGTTGCTTGACGACATCAGTGACCCAGCCGGCGCCGAAGCTTTCCCAGGCGAGCATGTCGACGCCGCGCTCACCGAGCAGCGACCAGAGCGCCATTTCAACGGCGCCGGTATCGGAAGCCGGAACGATGCCGATGCGGTAATCCGCCGGCACTTCCAGGACTTCGCGGGTAAGATCGATGGCTTGCTTCAGCTTTGCCTTGCCGACTTTCGCGCGGTGCGAACGGCCGAGAGCCGCGTCAGAAAGGGCATCGAGCGTCCAACCGGGGCGCTTTGAGCAGGGGCCAGAAGAGAAATGAGTATTTTGCGGACGTACGTCCGGCTTTGCGGTCTTCGCCATGTGCTATCCTTCCAGATAGATAGCTCCTCGTTGGGGAGGAGTGTCCCGCCGCCGTGGATATAGATGACGCGCATTATAGTCAACGTGGAAGTGTCGCATCCGGAGGATTTTTTGACGCAGGCGCGATCAAGACCGCTTCATCCATGCGGGGGCCGACAGGGGGAGAACGACCCGAAGAAAGCTGTCCTATGCTAGTGCGATAAGATATCGGCAGTCCCAGCTTTCGACCTGAAGACCCGCGTAGGCGCACTTGATGCGCAGACAATGGCACACCTCGAAAGTAGACTTCTGAACGTACTTAATCTGCACCCATGACGAAAAAAGCCGCCCCAACGGGCGGCTTTCGATCAGTAGCTGAGACTGCGGATCACTTGTAGACCGACGGCTGCAGCGGAATTTCCGGCGGCGGCTCGTAGCTTGCCTGCTGGCAACCGCCGAAGAGGTAACGGGCGCCGACGCGGGCTTCATGAACATTGAAGCCCTTGTCCCGGCCAGGACCACCATTGCTCGCGTAACCGAACATGCTGCCGCCGTCGACATGCAGGAAGCGATAGCCGACATCCGCCTTGACATTACAAGTGACGTCGATCGAGGCGCCGGCCATCAGCGCGTAGCTAAAGCGCCAGTTGCCGCGGCCGCCATGGATCACTTCGTCATCGCAACCGCCGCCATCATCCTGGCAGGAGACGTTACGAAGATTTTTCCATTTGACATAGGTACCGCCGATGCCACCGCCGACATAAGGCGTGAAGACGCCGTAAGTGCCGAGGTCGACATAGGCATTCGCCATCAGCGTCCAGGCCGTGAGCGACGAGACGTCGCGAGACGTGCAGGCCTCGAGTGGGTCGCCGCACAGGCCGGTCGTTGAGCCGCGGAAATCAGCCTTGGTCAGGTAGTCGAGCGTAAGGTCGGTGCGGAAGTAATTGTTGATCTGGTAACCAACGCCGCCGCCGACCGTCCAGGAGTCGCGTAGCTCGGCCTTGTCGAAATCGACCTCATTGGCGTTGCTTCCCTGGAAGTAGCGGGCCCCGCGCATGTCGGTGAAGCCGTAGCCGACATCGCCGCGCAGATACCAGCCGGTCGATTCAGTTACCGTGACTTCCGGCGGCATTTCCGGCGCGGGCTCGATAGGAGCGAGATCGGCGGCGAAAGCATTTGATGTGACAAGCAATGCGGCAAAGATGCCGGACAAGCTTCTTTTCATGATCCACTCCAAAATCCAGTTGCATCGGCAGAGCGGACCCCCTGCCAATCTGAAAGGCTTTGCATGGATAATGAATTGGAAACGTTAAAAGCTGCTTAACTGTAAAAATTAACTACGTTTTTTGCCAAGCAACATGGCTGAGCAACCCGTTGAAGTTAACGGAAACATGTCGAAGCCAAACAATTCTTCGATCTTCTAAGGTTCGACAAGTGATCGCGTCAGAGGCCCACACTGGAGAAGGTCAGCCGCGTGAAGATCGTATAGTTCGATTCCGAGACCATCATGGCGACGAAAACAAGCACCAGAACCGGCGGCACCAGGATTGCATAGACAAGTGCCAGCCGCTCCCACGCCATGTGCATGAAGACGGCGACGATCAGTCCTGCCTTCAGCACCATGAAGAACAGGATCAGGAACCACCGCGCATAGCCCTGGATGGCGAAATAGTCGACCAGGTACGAGAAGGTGCTGAGGACGAAAAGCAACCCCCAGACCAGGAGATAGAGCTTGACGGGGTGTTGTTGTCCGGAATGCGTTTGCGCATGTGCCATGGCAGTCCTCACCACAAATAGAAGAATGCGAAGATGAACACCCAGACGAGATCGACGAAGTGCCAGTAGAGACCCATGATCTCAACGATCTCGTAATCACCCTTGCGGCTGGTAAAAAAGCCCCGCCGCTCCGTGTCGAAATCACCGCGCCAGACCTTGCGGGCGACGATCAGAAGGAAAATCACGCCGAAAGTGACATGGGTGCCGTGGAATCCGGTGATCATGAAGAACGACGAACCGAATTGCGCCGCACCCCAGGGATTCTCCCAGGGCCGTACGCCTTCC
The DNA here is from genome assembly GCF_015353075.1 of Rhizobium sp. 007. Lineage (NCBI taxonomy): Bacteria > Pseudomonadati > Pseudomonadota > Alphaproteobacteria > Hyphomicrobiales > Rhizobiaceae > Rhizobium > Rhizobium sp. 007. The sequence goes on from NZ_CP064187.1 coordinate 3,160,053, forward strand.
GAGATCAGTTTCGTCCATTCGAACGCCTGCATGCCGACGAATGTCGCGCCGAGAACCGCTGTCAACAGCATCAGGGCAGCCGTCCGTCCGCGTTCGCGGCGATATCCAAAATTGACAGCCATCGCCATCGTGCCGGAACTGCTGATGAGGACGAAGGTCATGATGGCGATCAGAATCAGCGGCAATTCCTGCCCACCGATATGAAGCGCGAAGACCTCGCTGGGATTCGGCCAATCGACAGGCGTAGACATGCGCGCGGTCATATAGGCAAGCAGAAAGCAGCCGAAGACGAAGGTGTCGCTGAGGAGGAAGATCCACATCATGGCCTTCCCCCACGAGACGTTCTTGAACGCCCGCTGGTCGGAAGACAGATCGGCCGCGATCCCACGCAGGCCTTCGGGCCGCTCGAGTGTTCCGCCGGTTTGCGCTTGCGTATATTCAGCCATCCTTCATCCCTCACGAAATCAGCTGGCGGCAGAGATCGACGAAATCATTCGCCCAGCCGGCAAAGAGTGCGAAGAGAACCACCCAGACGAAAAGCATGAAATGCCAGTAGACGGCGCAGAGCTCGAGGCTGAGGTGCAGCCTGCGGGCAGGGAAACGACCGTCGAAGGCCCTGCCCGTCGTGCGGCCGAGCACCGCCAGACCGCCCAGAATGTGCAGGCCGTGCAGGCCGGTCAGCATGTAGAAGAAGCTGTTGGCAGGATTGTCGGCAAGCACGTAACCGGCCGCCGCCAGCTCCCGCCACGCCATCACCTGTCCAGCGAGAAAGAGGAATGCCGTCGCCAACCCCAAAAGGAGCGCAACCCGCATGATGTCGCTACGACCGCGGCGTGCCTCGCCCTTTGCCCATTCGAGCGCGACGCTGCTGAGCGCAAGCGCGGCGGTGTTGACCCAGAGCAGCCGGGGAATGGGCGTCGCCCACCAGTCGGCTGCCGCCATGCGCATGAAGTAGGCGCTGATCAGAAGCGCAAAGAGCGCGCCAACTACGGCGAGGAAAATGCCGAGCCCGACCCTTGCGGGCGCGATCGGCAATCGCTTTTGGCCAGCCGACTCGGTCACCAGTCCCACTTCCAGCCACGGCTTGGATGTCAGCCGGTGCTGGGTCATCCACCAGAGGACGATGACGGCGATGACCGCCAGGAAGATCATCATGACGCTCATGAAGCTGCTCCCGCCGCCGTCCGGGCGGTGCCCGGATCATTCTGCGCAAGGAAGTCCTCGCTATTGCCTGGCACGCTGTAATCATACGCCCAACGGTAGACCACCGGCAGTTCCTTGCCCCAGTTGCCATGCACCGGTGGGGTCTGCGGCGTCTGCCATTCCAGCGTTGTCGCACGCCACGGATTGCCGCCGGCTTCCCGGCCTCTGAAAAGGCTCCAGACCAGATTGAACAGGAAGACGATCTGCGCTGCCCCGACAATCAGCGCGGCAGCGGTGATGAAAACGTTCAGCGTATCGGCGGACGGCGGAACGAAAGCCGTCTCGCCCATCTCGTAATAGCGGCGCGGCACGCCCACCAAGCCGAGATAGTGCATGGGAAAGAAGATCGCATAGGTGCCGATGAACGTGGTCCAGAAATGGATGTGCCCCAGCGTCTCGTCCAGCATGCGTCCGGTCACCTTCGGATACCAATGATAGATCGCACCGAAAATGACCAGGATCGGTGCCACGCCCATCACCATGTGAAAATGCGCCACGACGAACATCGTATCGGACAAAGGCACGTCGACGACCACATTGCCGAGGAACAGCCCCGTCAGGCCGCCATTGACGAAAGTCAGAATGAAGGCGAGCGCAAAAAGCATCGGCAGCGTCAGGTGGATATCGCCGCGCCAGAGCGTCAGCACCCAGTTATAGACCTTGATGGCGGTCGGTACCGCAATGATGAGCGTCGTGACGGCAAAGAAGAAGCCGAAATTCGGGTTCATGCCGCTGACATACATGTGATGCGCCCAGACGATGAAGCTGAGCGCCCCGATGATCAGGATCGCCCAGACCATCATGCGGTAGCCGAAGATATTCTTTCGCGCATGCGTGCTAATGAGATCGGAGACGATCCCGAAGGCGGGAAGCGCCACGATATAGACCTCGGGATGTCCGAAAAACCAGAAGAGATGCTGGAAAAGGATCGGACTGCCGCCACCCTGCTGCAGCTGCGTGCCCATCTCCACGATGGCAGGCATGAAGAAGCTTGTCCCGAGCAGCCGGTCGAACAGCATCATCACGGCGGCAACGAAAAGTGCGGGAAAGGCAAGCAGCGCCATGACCGTCGCGGTGAAAATTCCCCAGACCGTCAGTGGCATGCGCATCAGCGTCATGCCGCGCGCGCGTCCCTGCAGCACGGTCACGACATAATTCAGGCCGCCCATCGTGAAGCCGATGATGAACAGGATCAGCGACGACAGCATGAGAATGATGCCCCAGTCCTGTCCCCCCGGCGTGCCCGAAAGAATGGCTTGCGGCGGATAGAGCGTCCAGCCGGCCCCGGTTGGTCCGCCGGGCGCGAAAAATCCGGCGACGAGCACAAGCACGGCGAGCAGATAAATCCAGTAACTCAGCATGTTGGCATAGGGAAACACCATGTCCCTGGCGCCGAGCATCAGGGGAATGAGGTAGTTGCCGAAACCGCCGAGAAACAGTGCGGTGAGGAGATAGATTACCATGATCATGCCATGCATGGTGATGAACTGGTAATAGTGCTCCGCGTCGATGAAAGCGAAGTAACCGGGAAAGGCAAGCTGCAGGCGCATCAACCAGGACAGGACGAGCGCGACGAAACCGATCGCCATCGCCGTCACCGAGTATTGGACGGCAATGATCTTGGCATCCTGGCTGAAGACATATTTCGTCCACCAGCTCTTTGGATGGTAAAGTTCCACATCTTCGACTTCTGCAGGCGGGATGACCTCCTCGGCGCCCGATCGAATATCGACCATGATATGTCCGTCCTCCCTGTTCCTCCGATAGTTACTGCGCCTGTTCTGCCGGCTGCGCTTCCCCCGATGCCAGCATCTGCGTGAATGTCGTCTGCTCCGCCAGCCAGGCCTGGTAGGCGACCTCCTCATCGATCATGACCGTTCCGCGCATTTGCGAATGCCCGACGCCGCACAGCTCGGCGCAAAGGATTTCGAACGTTCCCGTGCGCGTCGGCGTAAACCAGAAATAGGTCACCATGCCGGGGATCATATCCATCTTTGCCCGGAACTCAGGCACGTAGAAATCATGAAGCACGTCGATCGAACGAAGCAGGACCTTGACCGGTTTGCCGATCGGCAGGTGCAATTCACCTCCCTCGACGATCACGTCATCGAGCCCTGCGGTGTCGTTCTTGTTCAGGCCAAGGGGATTTTCCGGACTGACCTCACGGGTATCGGCTTTCCCCAGCCGTCCGTCTGCGCCCGGCATCCGGAAACTCCACTGCCACTGTTGAGCGACGACCTCGATCTGGTGCGCATCGGCGGGCACGGTGATGAACTGGTTCCACACGACGAGCCCGGGCGCAAGCATCGCGGCAACCCCGACGGAGGTCACCACCGCAAGCCATATCTCCAGCCGCCTGTTTTCCGGCTCATAGGCGGCCCGGTTTCCGGGTTTGTGCCGGAACCGGAATACGCAATAGGCCATGAAGGAACCCACCGCCACGAACACCAGACCGGTGATCGCAAAGGTGATCAGCAGGGTGTCGTCGATGTAGCTCCAGTTGGAGGCGATCGGCGTCCACCACCACGGGCTCAGCAAATGGAACACGACGGATCCCACGACCAGCAGAACCAGAACCAGCACGATAGCCATTGCCTGCTCCTTGAACCGTGACTTGCCACAGGGCGAAATCCGCAATCCGTCGGTGTATTTTTAGCATTATCTCACGAACAAGTCGTGTGGACAATGATGACGGCGAAAGCGACGCTGCGGTGACCGTCAGGCATTCGCATCACATCTATTGGGAAAACTGCTTGAGGTAAGCGATGAGATTGTTGATCTCGCTGTCGTTCTTCAGCCCGGCAAACACCATCTTCGTTCCCTTTATCTTCCCCTTGGGATCATGGAGATAGTCGCGCAGTGTTGCCTCGTCCCAAACGAGCCCGCCCTCGCCTGCTTTCTTCATTGCCGGAGAATAGCTGAAATTCGGATGCGTCGCCGCCTTCCTGCCAAGAATCCGGTTCAGCGACGGACCGACCTTGTTCTTGTCCGTATCGGCTACATGACATATGGCGCATTTTTTGAAAACAGTAGCGCCCGCCGTGGCATCGCCCTCCTGGGCATTCACGCCAAAAGCAGGAAGCATGGCAACACATAAGCCGGCTAAAAGAACGCGATACCGCATGACAACCCAATCCTCCCAGGTTGCCTGAAACGACGGCCGGCGCCATCTTTCTATCGCAATATGGCTTGCCGTGTTGTCGCCGCTGCAGGCGGGTGACACTTGTGCGATCAAGAAAAAGCTATGCCTCCACGCCGATAAGTCAATTCATCCAATAAGATTGTGCTGAAGCGAATGACGCGGGCATAAAAAAAGCCGGCGCATTGGCACCGGCTGTGATCGATCATCGACGGCAGAACTAAGCGGCGGTACGTACGCCCGAGATCGTGCCGATCAGCTCGTTGACAATGCGCTCGATCTGCGCCCGGTCGTCGCCCTCCGCCATGACGCGGATCAGCGGTTCGGTGCCGGAGGGGCGGATGACGAGGCGGCCGTTCTTGGAAAGCTCGGCTTCCGCATCGGCGATTGCCTGCTGCACCTGCAGGTCTTCCAGCGGCTTGCCGCCGGAAATTCGGACATTGCGCAGAAGCTGCGGCACCGGCTCGAAGCGGCGGCAGACTTCGCTGACGGTCTTGCCAGTGCGCTTGACGGCAGCAAGAATCTGCAGCGCGGCAACAAGGCCATCGCCGGTCGTGCCGTAGTCCGAGAGCACGATATGTCCGGACTGTTCGCCGCCGACGTTGAAATTGTGCTGGCGCATGTGCTCGACGACATAGCGGTCGCCGACCTTGGTGCGGGCAAGACCCATCCCCTTGCCTTCGAGAAAGCGTTCGAGGCCGAGGTTCGACATCACGGTCGCAACGATGCCGTTGCCGCGAAGCTGCTGGTTCTCCGCCCAGGTTTCGGCGATCACCGCCATCAGCTGGTCGCCGTCGATCATCGTGCCGTTTTCATCCACGATGATGACGCGATCGGCGTCGCCATCGAGCGCGATACCGATATCGGCCCGCACTTCGTCGACCTTCTTCTGCAGAGCGACGGGGCTGGTGGAACCGCAGTTGAGATTGATGTTGATGCCGTTCGGCTCGTTGCCGATCGTAACGACATCGGCGCCGAGTTCCCAAAGCACGGCCGGTGCCACTTTATAGGCGGCACCATTGGCGCAGTCGATCGCAATCCTCAGGCCCTGCAGCGTGACATCGCGCGGCAGCGTGCGCTTCGCATGCTCGATGTAGCGGTCATGCACGCCATCGATGCGCTTGGCACGGCCGATGTCGTCAGATTTGGCAAGTTGCGTGTGGAGATCCTTCTCCATCAAGTCTTCGATCTGTATTTCGATATCGTCGGAAAGCTTGTAGCCGTCGGGGCCGAAGAGCTTGATGCCATTGTCCTCGTATGGATTGTGCGAGGCGGAAATCATGACGCCGATATCGGCACGCAGCGAACGTGTCAGCATGGCGACGGCGGGCGTCGGAATCGGGCCAAGAACGAATGCATCGAGACCTGCGGCCGTGAAGCCCGCCACCATGGCATTTTCCAGCATATAGCCGGAGAGACGCGTGTCTTTGCCGATGACCACGCGATGGCGGTGATTGCCGCGGCGGAAGATCGTACCGACTGCAATGCCGACCCGCATCGCCAGATCCGGCGTCATCGGGAAGATATTCGACTGCCCGCGAATGCCGTCTGTGCCGAAGTAACGTCTTTTCATATGCTCCCCTATGCTTTCAGCGCGCCAAGAAGGCAGCGCGTTGCGCCAAGCAATTCAGGCCACAGAGACGACTCGCCCCAATACAAAGCCTCATTGCGGCCTCTTCATGATAGCGGCATGCCACAAATCCTAGGCGCCATCACGTAAATTACCAAGAAAATTTATTATATCCCGTTACCGACGGAAAAAAGGCCGGATCTTCTGCTGGAAAATCCGGCCTTGTTCGTTCGAGTTGCTTTCCGTCAATGCGGCTGGGGTTCGAGCCCTGCTTCCGGCTCGTCGCCCTTGGAAGCCGGGCGTGCGCCGGCTTTCGGCACGGCCGAGCCGCGGCTCGGCGGCGAATCGTCGCCAAGGTCGCGAGCGGGCTTTTCACCGCGCAGCAGCGCCTTGATTTCCTCGCCGGTCAGCGTTTCGTACTCAAGCAAGCCTTCGGCAAGCGCGACGAAATCGTCGTGCTTTTCGGTGAGGATATCGCGCGCCTGCGTGTATGCCTCGTCAATAAGCCGACGCACTTCGTTGTCGATCTTTTGAGCCGTGGCCTCCGAAACGTTCTTCGATTGCGATACGGAATGGCCGAGGAAGACCTCCTGCTGGTTTTCGCCATAGGCAACCTGACCGAGCTGGTCGGAAAAGCCCCACTGCGTGACCATGGCGCGGGCAAGCTTGGTGGCCTGCTCGATATCCGAAGACGCACCGGAGGTGATGTTCTCCTTGCCGAAGGTGAGTTCTTCCGCAACGCGGCCGCCCATCATGATGCAGAGGCGCGAGACCATCCACTTATAGCTCATCGAGTAGCGGTCGCCTTCGGGCAGCTGCATGACCATGCCGAGTGAACGGCCGCGCGGAATGATCGTTGCCTTGTGCAGCGGATCGGCGACGGCGACGTTGAGCGCCGTGATCGCATGGCCGGCTTCGTGATAGGCCGTGAGCTTCTTTTCCGCTTCGGTCATCGCCGAAGAGCGGCGCTCGGCGCCCATCATGATCTTGTCCTTGGCGTCTTCGAACTCCTGCATGGTGACGACGCGCTTGTTGCGGCGTGCGGCCATCAGGGCGGCTTCGTTGACGAGGTTCATCAGGTCAGCACCGGAGAAGCCGGGCGTACCGCGGGCTAGAACCTTGAGGTCGACATTCGGCGCCAGCGGAACGTTGCGGGCATGTACCTTGAGGATGCGCTCGCGGCCGACGATATCCGGGTTCGGAACGACAACCTGACGGTCGAAACGGCCCGGACGCAGCAGCGCGGGGTCGAGAACGTCAGGGCGGTTGGTCGCGGCGATCAGGATGATGCCTTCATTGGCCTCGAAGCCGTCCATCTCGACCAGCAACTGATTGAGCGTCTGTTCGCGTTCGTCGTTACCACCGCCGAGACCGGCGCCACGATGGCGGCCGACGGCGTCGATTTCGTCGATGAAGATGATGCATGGCGCATTCTTCTTCGCCTGCTCGAACATGTCGCGGACGCGACTTGCGCCGACGCCGACGAACATTTCGACGAAGTCGGAACCCGAGATGGTGAAGAACGGAACGTTGGCTTCGCCGGCAACGGAGCGGGCGAGCAGCGTCTTACCGGTACCCGGAGGGCCGACAAGCAGCACGCCGCGCGGGATCTTGCCGCCGAGGCGCTGGAACTTCTGCGGATCGCGCAGGAATTCGACGATTTCTTCCAAGTCCTGCTTGGCTTCGTCGACGCCTGCGACGTCATCGAAGGTGACGCGGCCATGCGCCTCCGTGAGCAGCTTGGCCTTCGATTTGCCGAAGCCCATCGCGCCGCGCGAGCCGCCTTGCATCTGCCGCATGAAGAACAGCCAGACGCCGAGAATGAGCAACATCGGCAGCAGCGTGCCGAGATAGCTCAGGAAGCCTGACGAACCATCGGTTTCAGGCCGGGCCGAAACCAGGACATTCTTCGACTGCAGGCGCTCGAGCAGGTTGTCATCTATGACAGGAGAATAGGTCTGGAAGGTGGTGCCGTTTTCAACATAGCTTCCCGACACACGGTTGCCCGTGACGACGACTTCCTTGACGCGGCCCGCATCGACCTCACGCAGGAACTGCGAATAGGGTATGTCGCGCGAGCCGGTCTGCGCCGGCGTCGTCTGGAACATGCTGAAAAGGGCAATCAGCAGAAGCGCTATGATTGCCCACAAGGCGAAATTACGTAAGTTAGGGTTCATTGAACTCCCCAGCACTGCAACAACCGCCTCATGGCAGCCGTCTTATTTGGCTTCTAACATAGGGTTGCGCTGTGCCGTTGCCAAGGCGATACACTCTGTCAGATGGCTTTTCCGTCAATAAGACCTAAAGGCGGGCTTGGATAGGGGCGCATTCCAAAAGCCGCCGCGAGGCTTTCAGCAAAGATGAGATCAAATCGTGTCAAAAAGCGGTCGAACAGCGCAAAATACCGCGTGAGAGTGACATCCGGATGAGAATTCATGCACGAGTTCGCGTCAGCGGCGACTGAAATGCGTGGCTGAGCTGCCAAGGCCCGCTTGAGCGCAGCTTTGGGCAAATGCGCCACCCGCCGTGGCTGGATTGCCGTGCCAAGCACGGGAATGAGGGAGGGGTTGGCGGGCCGTGCGATAACCGTCAGATCGAACGATGAGCTATTCTCGACAACAAACCGGCCATCCCAAATGCCGCGCTGTCCGGGCGCAACGAGCAGTGGCAAGATGCCGCGGCTTTCGCGGGCAAGGTAAAGGCCGTCGCGTCTTAGATCGAAAACCACTCGGCTTGCGGTCATGCGTCCGGGCGTGCCGGCGGTTACGAAACCGAGAATGCGATCCATCTGCATGCGGCCTGGCGCAAAGCGCTGTCCGCCGAAAACGGCCGCAAGACGGCCGAGCGCATAACCGAGCACGTCCAGGGGCGCCTCAAGTCCATCTCTCTCCACGCAGCCCAGCCCTTCGCACGCAAGGGCAAAATGACGGCCGAGCCATAGGGCCGCCTGCCGTGAAAGCTCCAAGCGGGCGTCGGCGCCGTAAGCTTCTGCCTCCGGGGCGCCCTCACCGGCCAATGCCGCGCGCGTCCGCACGCGCTCATATTTAAGATCCTCATTGCTTGGATCATCGAGCCACGGCACGGCGCGGGCCGAGAGAAATGCGCGGATATCGGCGCGCAGGCACGAAAGAAACGGCCGGGCGATCCAGACCCGGCGCTCAAAGAGAACGGCATCGGCGATCCCGGTGGAGGGGTTGTCGCTGCGCGCGCCGCGCATCGCTCGCGTCTCCCGCTGATCGTCCAGCGTATGCGCCGTCACGATGAGATTAGCGCCAAGTTCCGCCGCGGCATCTGCGAGCAGTTCGTAACGTGCCTCGCGGGCGGCCGCCATGATGCCGGTTTTTGGTTTGGGATCGCGCCAGACACGGATCCCGTGGGCAATGCCGAACGATTTGCATAAGGCTGCGACATGGCGCGCCTCATCTGCCGATTCTGCGCGCAGATCGTGGTCGATCGTGGCGGCGCATAGGGAAATTTGGGAACTGGGTTCGGCCTTCAGCGCTTCAAAAAATGCAAGAAGCAGACCGGTCGAATCGCTGCCGCCGGAGATCGCGACGAGAATACGCGTCGGGCTGGCAAGCGAACGGAGAAAGCGGCGGGCCGCTGCCTCGGGCGAAAGCACGGTTTCCGGAGACAAACCGGAAGCCTCAGCAGGAGAGGCGCTTTTGTTCGCTCGCGACCTTGCTTATGACAGCGCGCGAAGCCTTCGGGTAACGCTTGGTGACTTCCTTGAGCGTCGCACAGGCGGTGTCGTTATTGTCGAGTGCTGCCAGCGACATGCCGAGCTTCAGCAGCATTTCGGGCGCCTTTTCGGACGAGCCGTATTTCTTGTGGGCATTCAGGAAGGTCTTGGCGGCCTCATTGAACTTGCCCTGGGAATAGAGCGCTTCGCCCAGCCAGAAGTTGGCATCGGCAGCCCGAGCGCTTCCCGGATACTGCGCGATATACCGGGTGAACTGCTCTTCAGCAATCGCGTAATCGCCGGAAAGGACGTGACCGTAAGCGGCCTTGTACTGATCGGTCTCGCTGCCGAGAGATGCGGTCTGCTGCGGCGACGTCCCGGCATTCACGTCGGGAAGCGGCGCTGAACCGACCTCCGCGTTCTCATTCACGCTGCCGCCGATCGGATTGCCGTTCTGATCGAACTGGATCGAGCCCAGCTGCTGCGGCGGCCGACCGAAACCGCTGTCCGACGGAACGTCGTTGGAGGGAGCCCTTTCGGCTCCCTGTGGTGTTTCGATGATCGTCGCGACATCGTCGTTCTGGCGCTGGGGACGTGCATCGGCCTGCCCGGAAGCCGGAGGCTGCAGATCGGCCTCGCTCTTCTTCGTGTTGCCCTTCGATCCAGCGGCACCGCCGCTCTTTTCCAGATCCTGGAAGCGGAATTCGTTGTCTTCCTGCGTCTTGCGCAGCGATTCCTGCATCTGCAGGATCTGGAAGCTCATTTCCTCGATGCGGCCGTTCAGCTGGCGCAGCTGCTCTTCGAGTTGCTGCACGCGCATTTCCGCGCTGCTGCTCTGCACGTTGACGGCCGGCGGCGTCTGCGTCTGGCTCTGCGCAGGCTTGCCGCCAAAGTTCATGCCGAGAAACGAAGCGGAATAAGCCGCTCGCTCGGTTCCGGTAACGGCCGCGAGGCAGAGCAAGCCTGCCACGACAAGTTTCTTCATAGGTTTCGTCCTGTCCCAGTGATTCTTCGCGCCTGGATGGCACGAACAGGAGATTTTTCCAATTACCTTCAAAAAGCAACGGAGTCTGGCCAAAGTGTGTTCAAAAAGAAAAGGCGGCCCGCGAAGGAGCCGCCTTTTCACAACACAATATATTTGAAAGGATTACATACCGGCGCCGCCGAGAACAGTGACTGCACGGCGGTTCTGCGACCAGCAGGAAATATCGTCGCAGACGGCGACCGGACGTTCCTTGCCGTAGGAGATCGTCTTCATGCGCTGCGCCGGAACGCCGCGCGAAGAAAGGTAATCCTTGGTGGCGGCAGCACGGCGGGCGCCGAGAGCGAGGTTGTATTCGCGCGTGCCGCGCTCGTCGGCATGGCCTTCGACGGTGATCGCATAGTTCGGGTAGCGAGCCAGCCACTGTGCCTGGCGGTCGAGTGTCTGGGCAGCGTCGGCACGGATCGAGGTCGAGTCAGTGTCGAAGAAGATGCGGTCGCCGACGTTGACGGTGAAGTCCTGAGCCGAACCCGGCGTTGCGGCACCTGCACCGAGGCCGAGCTCGCCAGCGCTGTTCGGCGTCTTCTTGTTGGCGCAGCCAGCAAGCGCCAGACCGGCAACGAGTGCGATCATGACAGGGTTGCGGGCGAAATTCTGCATGCGGCTCATTGCCGGGGTGTGAATTCGGCTCATGGCCGGGTCTCCTTGCGATTTATCAGGGTTGCCGGACTGTAACCGTACTGGGTTAATCGGCGCTCAAGAAGTATGGTTAATAATTTGTTGATTGTCCCTGCATCGGCCAATTCCAGCACTTTGCGGCGACAAGAAGGCGAAATCCGGCTCATCCACTACTCAAGCAGCGGCGACCAGGCCGGGTCGGATGCGTAGGTCGGCGTCTTGATGGCCTGCTCGTTGTAACCCGTCAGATCGATCGAATAGAGCTGCGGGCCGCCTGCACCGGCGGGCTGGCGGAAGAACATCAGCACACGCCCGTTCGGCGCCCAGGTCGGGCCTTCGTTGTGGAAACCCGTCGTCAGGATGCGCTCGCCCGAACCGTCCGGCTTCATCACGCCGATCGAGAATTTCCCGCCCGATTGCTTGGTGAAGGCGATCAGGTCGCCGCGTGGCGACCAGACCGGCGTCGAATAATTGCCGTCGCCGAAGGAGATACGCGTCTGGCCGGAGCCGTCGGCATTCATCACGTAAATCTGCTGCTTGCCGCCGCGGTCGCTTTCGAAAACGATCCGGCCGCCATCCGGCGAATAGGATGGCGAGGTATCGATCGCGGCTGTCGACGTCAGGCGCGTCGTCGTGCGCGACCGCAGATCCATCGTGTAGATATTGGCGTTACCTTCCTGCTGAAGGCTCATCACCACTTTTTGGCCATCCGGCGAAAAGCGCGGCGAAAAGGTCATGCCCGGGAAGTTGCCGACAACTTCACGCTGTCCGGTTTCGAGCTGCAGCAGGTAGACGCGCGGCTGCTGGTTGGCGAAGGACATGTAGGTCACTTCCTGCCGGTTCGGCGAGAAGCGCGGCGTCAGAACGAGGTCGCTGCCATCCGTCAGCGTGCGCACGTTGAAGCCGTCCTGGTCCATGATCGCGAGTTGGCGTTTGCGCTGCTGCTTCGTGCCAGACTCGGAGACAAAGACGACGCGGGTATCGAAATAGCCCTCTTCGCCGGTGATCTGCTTATAGATCGCGTCGGCAATGATGTGGGCAACGCGGCGCCAGTTTTCCGGCTGCGTGTAGAATTGCTGGCCGGTCATCTGCTGACCGGCGAAGGAATCCCAGAGACGGAACTCGGCGCGAAGTCGGCCATCGCCTTCCTGCGTGACGCGGCCGGTGACGAGCGCCTGCGCGTTGATGACCTTCCAGTCCTCGAAACGCGGAGCGGCATCGGGGTTGGAAATCTTCTCGATGAAGGCGTTTTTGTTGATCGGCGCAAAGAGGCCGGAGCGCTGCAGATCGGCGGCGATCACCTGAGAGACCTGCGCGCCCATGTCGCCCTGCAGGAAATCGGTAATGGCGATCGGCAGCGGCTCGACGTTACCCTTGTTGATGTTGATCTCGACAAGCGCGTGCGCAGGCGTCGCGATAGCCGCCGTCACAGCCATGCCGAGAGCCACCATGAAGGCGCGGATGAGGGAACACTTGGTCATGAGGAGCAAGCCTTTCAGCATTTAAAGGGCCATCTGACTGGGATCGAAGTTCACGATGACTTCGCTCCACGCGTCATATTTGTCTTTCGGAAGGTTGGTGAACGGCGCAGACCGTTTGACGGCACGATAGGCACCGCCTGCAAGTGCACGGCGTGTGGATTCGTTGCCGCCGGTCGCTTCGACCTCGGGATCTCCGATGATCTCGCCATTCTCGTCCAGCTTCATGTGGACGGTGATGCGGACCTGGTCCATGTCCGCAAGGCCGGGAATGATCTGCCAGTTGCCGGCGATCGCATTACGCAGCGCATCCATCTCGCTCATGCTGAGCTTGGCGCCGGTGTTATTCGACTTCTTGGCACCCAGAGAAGCGACTTCGGTCGAGCGCTTGGCGCCGCCGTTGGAAGGCTCCTGCTTGTTCAGCAGTGCTGCGATGTCGTCGGCGTTGAAATCGCTCTGCTTCGAGGACGAGGCCTTCGCCTTTTCCTGGGCCTTGTCGGCTTTCTTCTTGTCCGGCTGCTTGTCAGCCGTCTTCTGCTGGTCCTGCGTTTTTTCCGGCGGCTTTTCAGCGGGTTTCTGCTCGGGCGGCTTCACCTGCGGCTTGGCCACCGGCGTCGGAACATTGTCCGGCAGCGCTTCGGCTTCCGGCTTCGGCGGCTCGGCCTGTTCGGCAGGCATTTCTTCCGGCTTCGGCGGCGTCGGCGCAATTTCCGGCTTGGTTTCTGGAATCGATGCGACTTCCTTCGGCTCATCGACCACCGTGTCCTCCTTCATGATCTCCTTCACCTCGTTGGGGACGGGATCATTCTGGGGAAGCGGCTTCTCGGCGGCTTTCGGCGCGGCAGTGCTTTCGTTGTTGTTGGGCTTGGCGTTCGGGATCGGCGGCGTCTTCAGATCGATCTTGTTGTCGCCGAGGTTTTCGGCGTCTGCAACATCAGCGGGTTTTGACGTCGGCTTCGGCGCCGGCTTGTCGTTGGGCTTTGCCGTCTTGTCACCCTGCTGCATCTGGGTGATGGATTCGACCGGCACCAGATCGACCGGCATCGCTTCGAAATCATCGACCTTGAACGATTCCGGCGAACCAATGGTCACCAGAGCCGCGGCGAGCACCAAGCCGTGCAGAACAGCAGATGTGACGACACTGGTCTTCATCTTGCTTTCTACTGGTCCTTCTTCTGCTGCGTGACCAGACCGATATTCTTGAAGCCCGCGCCCTGGATGCGCGCCATGACGTCGGCGATCACGCCGTAGGGCGCCGTCGCATCGCCACGCACAAAGATGCGTTCATTGTAGCCGGTGGTCGCGATCGCTTCGAGCTTGGCGGCGATCTCTTCGGCCGGGATCGGCGTTTCCTGCAGGAACACCGCACCGTCGTTCTTGACGGAAATGGTGATCGGCTGCGTTTCGGAATTGAGCGCCTTGGCCTGCGTTTCCGGCAGGTCGATCGGCACGCCGACGGTCATCATCGGGGCCGCCACCATGAAGATGATGAGCAGCACGAGCATGACGTCGACGAGCGGCGTCACGTTGATCTCGGAAATAACACCCTTGTTCCGGCCACCACGGCGGCGGCGTCCTCCGCCTCCGCCGTTATTGCCTCCAACAGCCATACCCATGATCGTGTACTCCGTTGGTTTACTGTGCGGCCTGACGCGGCTGCAGCTTCTCGTCGATCTGGCGCGAAAGTATGGCGGAGAATTCGTCCGCAAAGCCTTCCATGCGGCCAGAGAGTTTGCCGGCATCCGCGGAGAACTTGTTGTAGGCGATAACCGCCGGGATAGCGGCAACGAGGCCGATCGCAGTGGCGAGAAGCGCCTCGGCGATACCGGGTGCAACGACCGCGAGATTGGTCGACTTCGATCCGGCGATTGCCTGGAACGAAGTCATGATACCGACGACCGTACCGAAGAGACCGATGAACGGACCGGCCGAACCGATCGTCGCGAGCGACCCGAGGCGGGCGGAAAGATATTCGGTTTCACGGGCGAGCGTCACATCCATTGCCCGGTCGATACGCATCTGCAGGCCGATCGGCGAGCGTGCGCCGCGCTCGAAGGACTTCTTCCACTCGCGCATGGCTGCGACGAAGATCGAAGCAAGCCCGGTATTGTTGCGTTCGGAAAGTGTCCTGTAGAGCTCTTCCAGCGACTGACCCGACCAGAAAACCTGTTCGAACTTGTCGAACTGGCGCCGGGCGCGCCCATAGGCCAGATATTTGTCGATGACGATTGCCCAGGTCCAGACGGAGGCTGCGATCAGCCCGAGCATGACCAGCTTGACGACGATGCCTGCCTGCATGAACAGCGACCAGAGGCTGACGTCGGCCGTTGCTGCTGCCAATCCTACTTGTTCCATTTATCAAAATCCCCGAATCCAAACGCCCGGTGCTTGACCGGGCGGCACAGAAAGTGATCTCGCAAGAATTGCCTGGCGACCGCCGCCCAAAGCCCTGGTCAAGCTTAAAGCTCTTCTTCCGCCTTCCTTGCCGTCAAATTTGGTCAAAGGAAGGCGTGCACCGCACAATCTCTGACTTTCAGAGTAAGACACTATTATGGTTAATAGATCGTTAGTGCCAGAGTATGACGGCAAAGCTTTACCAGCTGAATTTTTCTTCCCGGCTTGGCACGAAGAGACCGAAGTCCGACGACGGAATACCGCGCAATCCTTGCAGCGCCGGATTCCTTCACATGAAAGTCATGTTTTTGCAAGGCTTGCGTTTGGTCATTTTGGCATGTCTGGGATGCACTTTCAGCCCTCCTGCGTCTCGATTTGCATCTGCTTTGCCAGCGCCTCGGGCAACCGCCGCGGTCTTCCCTTCGCGTTGATGACGGCAATGATGACCTTGGCGGCGATAAGCGGCGTCTCGCCACGGCGGATGTCCTGTTGCAGCACCATCTTCGCGCCGCCTGCCTTCTCGGTGCGCGTGACGATGGTGAGAACATCATCCATGCGCGCCGGATTCCTGAAGTCGATCTCCATGCGGTGAACGACGAAAACGAGCCCTTCCTCGTCGGCGGTGATCAGCTCGCGCTGCTCGACGCCCAGGCAGCGAAGATAGTCGGTGCGGCCGCGCTCGAGGAAATGCAGATAGCGCGCGTGATAGACGAGACCGGAGAAATCGGTGTCTTCGTAATAGACGCGCTGGATCAGTTGGTGCCCCGTCTGCGTCAGCGCGCCAGAAATCGAAAAGCCGTTATCCGCCATAATTTTCTCCAAACTCGCATGCCTGTTGGCGAGGCGCAGCAATGCCCTAGCTTTGAACAATCGTCACAGTACTTGAGTATTCCCGATAGTGGATGAACATGCAGGAGGCAATGCGATGAAGATTGCGGTGATGGGCGGAGATGGGTTCATTGGCTGGCCGACATCGCTGCATCTCTCAGACGCGGGGCACGACGTCCACATTCTCGACAATCTCTCGCGGCGCTGGATCGACACCGAACTCGGCGTGCAATCGCTGACGCCGATGGATTCCATTCAGGAGCGAACCCGCATCTGGCATGCCGAAACCGGGCGGCGCATCCATTTCAATCTGATCGACCTCGCCAAGGATTACGAGCTTCTCAAGAATTGGCTTGCCGAAAACCGGCCGGACGCCATCGTCCATTTCGCCGAGCAGCGCGCGGCACCCTATTCGATGAAGAGTGACCGGCACAAGAACTACACCGTCAACAACAATGTCAGCGCTACGCATAACCTTTTGAATGCGCTCGTCGAATTACAGCTCGACGCTCATCTGATCCACCTCGGCACGATGGGCGTCTACGGCTATTCGACTGTCGGCGCGGCGATCCCCGAGGGCTACCTGACCGTCGGCGTCGAAACGGCGGATGGCGACATGGCGCAACAGGAAATCCTCTATCCGTCCAATCCCGGCTCGATCTACCATATGACCAAGTGCCTGGATCAACTGCTCCTGCAGTTCTATGCGAAAAACGATGCGCTGCGCATCACCGACCTGCACCAGGGCATCGTATGGGGCACACATACGGAGCAGACCTGCCGCCATCCCCAACTGATCAACCGTTTCGACTATGACGGCGACTACGGCACCGTACTGAACCGCTTTCTCATCCAGGCCGCGATCGGCTACCCGCTGACCGTGCACGGCACAGGCGGCCAGACGCGCGCCTTCATCCATATCCAGGATTCGGTTCGCTGCATCGAGCTTGCGCTGAAGAACCCGCCTGCGCGCGGCTCCCGTGTCGAGATCTTCAACCAGATGACCGAGACGCATCGGGTGCGCGATCTTGCCGAGATGATCGCCAGGATGAGCGGCGCGAAGATCGCCTGGCTTCCCAACCCGCGCAAGGAAGCGCCGGAAAACGATCTGATCGTCAGGAACGAGAAATTCCGCGATCTGGGGCTCGATCCAATCACGCTCGAGGCGGGCTTGCTCAGCGAGATCGTCGACGTCGCCAGCAAATTCGCTTACCGCGTCGACCGCTCCCGCGTTCCCGCCGTCTCCGCCTGGACGAAGGACATCGCCGCCACGATCGACCGCGACCCGGAAGGCAAGCGGCTGAAATCGGTGTCATGAGCATGGATGTGACGGAGACCGGAGCGGCCATCTCACTAGCAGAGTCGCCTCAGCGTTACGCCTACATCACCCTCGTCACGAATGCCGACTATGCCAAGGGTGCGACCGCGCTTGTGCGCTCCCTTCGGCTTACGAAAACGGCGGCCAATATCGTCGTGCTGCATACCGGCGGCGTGGATGGGATCGCGCTTGCCCCGCTTGCCGATCTTGGCTGCCGCCTCATCGCAGTCGCGCACCTGCCGCTTTCCGGCGCCTTCAACGAGCGTCATGCCCGCGGCCAGCTTCATTCCGCCGCCCCCTTCACTAAGGGCCGCAAGCCTGATTTTCATTCGCCGCTCGACAATTTCTGCAAGCTTCGCCTCTGGCAGCTGACCGAATACGAGCGCACCGTCTTCATCGATGCCGATTCCATCGTCTTGAAGAATATCGACAAACTCTTCGGCTACCCCGAATTTTCCGCAGCACCGAATGTCTATGAAACGCTTGCCGACTTCCGCCGCATGAATTCCGGCGTCTTCGTCGCAAGGCCTTCCGAGGAAACCTTTGGCCGGATGCTTGCCATGCTCGACCAGCCGGATGCCTTCTGGCGACGAACCGACCAGACCTTCCTCGAAGCCTTCTTCCCGGATTGGCACGGCCTCCCCGTCTATTTCAACATGCTGCAATATGTATGGTTCACCATGCCCGCGCTTTGGGACTGGAAGAGCATTTCGGTCCTGCATTACCAATATGAAAAGCCATGGGAGAAGGATCATCCGAAGGCGGCCAGGCTCAAGCCGCTGATCGATCTCTGGCACTCCGTCCATGCCGGCAACGACCTGCCGGACCTTGCGTCCATGATGAACCCGGAGGCGAAATGAAGGTACTGGTATCCGGCGGGACGGGCTTGGTGGGTCGCTATATCGTCGAGGAGCTGCTTGCCGCCGGATATTCGGTCATCATTGGCGGACGCCGCGCGCCATTGCCACGCCTCTTCTCCCGTCCCGTCGAATTCGCACCGCTTTCGCTCGATCCCGACAAGGACCATATCGAGGCCTTCGACGATGCCTATTTCTTCGTGCATGCCGCGCTCAGCCACCTACCCGGTCAATATCGTGGCGGCGAAGGCGATGATCCGGGCGGCTTCCGTCGCCTAAACCTCGACGGCACTGTGAAGCTCTTCGACACCGCCAGGCGCGCCGGTACCCGCCGCTGCATCTTCATCTCCAGCCGCGCCGCCTATCAGGATGCAGCGCCCGGCACTGTTCTCACCGAAGACATGCTGCCGGAGCCCGATACGCTTTACGGAGAGGCGAAGCTCGCCGGCGAGCGAGCGCTCGCCCATCTGGCCGGACCGGGCTTTGCAGCGGCCAGCTTGCGCGCCACGGGGGTCTACGGCGACTTGCTCCCGAACAAATGGACGGGTCTCATCGAGGATTATCTGAGCGGTAGGCCGGCGCCCGTTCGAGCCGGAACGGAAGTTCACGGCCGCGACCTCGGCCGCGCCGTGCGGCTGATGCTGGAGACGGAAAGCGCCCGCATATCCGGCGAGGTCTTCAATGTTTCCGATCTTCTCGCCGATACCCGCGATATCTTGTCGGTCGTGCAACAGCAAACCGGCTGTCCCAATCCTCTGCCTGCCTCGGCAGACAAGTCTGCCATCAATCGGATGAGCACCGAAAAGTTGCAAGCGCTCGGCTGGCTTCCGGGCGGCAAGGCCCTGTTCGAACAGACGGTCCGGCAACTGGTGGCCCCATTGCAGCACTTGCGACAGTAAACTCCAGCTGCTTTCACGGGATTGCAATGGCCCGCCAGCCGTTTATGGTTCGCATTATGCAGCAGACGATATCCAAAGAACTGAAAGCCCAGATGCGCGCCGAACGGCTTGCGCTGCGCGACGCAATCCCGCCAGAGACGCGGATCGAAAAAAGCCTGGCAATGGCGGAGCACGCCGGCGAGGCCGTGGCTTTCGATCCCGGCACGATCATTTCGGGCTTCATGCCCATCCGCTCGGAGGCCGATATCCGGCCGTTGATGGCGCGCTTTGAGGCACGCGGCGCCCGCCTCTGCGTTCCCGCCATCCTCGACAGGCAGACGATCGTCTTCCGTGAACTCCTGCGCAGCGCGCCGCTGGTTGCAACGGGCTTCGGCACTGCCGGACCGGGACAAGAGGCCACCGTTCTCGATCCGGAAATCATGCTCGTGCCGCTGTCGGCCTTCGACGATCGCGGCCATCGCATCGGCTATGGCGCCGGCCACTACGACCGCGCGATCGGCCGTTTGCGGCAAAAAGGCATGCATCCGAAGCTGATGGGCATTGCATTCGACTGCCAGGAAGTGGCACATGTGCCCGACGAGCCGCATGACATAAGCCTGGATGCCATCCTGACAGAAAGCGGCCTTCGCTTTTTTGCTTCTTGGATCGGATAAGGAATGCGTCTGCTTTTTCTGGGTGACATGGTCGGCAAGACGGGGCGCACGGCTGTATGGGATCGCCTGCCCGGCTTGGTTTCAGACCTGAAACTCGACTTCGTGATCGTCAACGGCGAAAATGCTGCCGGCGGTTTCGGCATCACGGAGGACATCTTCCTCGAGACGATCAACGCCGGCGCCGACGTCGTCACAACCGGAAACCACGTCTGGGACCAGAAGGAAGCGGTCGCCTTCGCGGGCCGCCACGACCAGTTCCTGCGCCCGGCGAACTATCCGCAGGGAACGCCCGGCCGCGGCTCAGGGCTCTTTTATGCGCGAAGCGGAGCACGCGTGCTCGTGGCAAACATCATGGGCCGCGTCTTCATGCATCCCGAGCTCGACGATCCCTTCAAATCCGCCGAAGCGATCCTCGATGCCTGCCCGCTGAAGGAACAAGCCGATGCGATCATCTTCGATTTCCATGCGGAGGCCACCAGCGAGAAGCAGTGCTTTGGCCATTTCGTCGATGGACGCGCCAGCTTCGTCATCGGCACGCATACCCATGTGCCGACCGCCGACCACCAGATCCTCAACGGAGGCACGGCCTATATGTCGGATGCCGGCATGTGCGGCGACTACGACTCCTCGCTTGGCATGGACAAGGAAGAGCCGCTAAACCGCTTCATATCCAAGATGCCGAAGGGACGTATGGAAGCTGCCACTGGACCTGCCACGATCTGCGGTGTTGGCGTGGAGATTTCCGACTCCACGGGGCTTGCCGAAAAGATCGCGCCGCTGCGGATTGGCCCGCGGCTTTGCGAAACCATCCCGGATTTCTGGCTCTGAGAACACCCGCCGGCAACACGCAATTGTGAGCGGCCCTGCCTGATTTCGGCTGGACCGATGCGTCCCCTTGTCGCATCCTCGCCGCACCGTGAAAGCGCCGGAGGGTGGCATGAAGCCGCAATTGCTTATCCTCGCTATCGCATGCCTTGTGCCTCTTGCCCTGCCCCGTGCAGCCGCCGCACAAGAGGAACGGAAGCCCGTTAGCCAATGCCAGGCGATCGCACAGGCAATCCCCAAGGCCAAATTCGCAAGCTTTTCCGGTGAGATGCCCATCGTGACCGCGGTTTCGGAAGGCGAGGATGTCAAGCTGACCTTCCTAGGACATTCCACCTTCGAAATCGAAACGCCGGGCGGCATCGTCATCGCAACGGATTTCAACGGCTGGTACCGGCCGGTCGTGACACCCGACGTGGTGACGATGAACCGGGCGCACTCCACGCACTACACGCTGACCCCGGACCCGGCGATCAAGCACGTGCTGCACGGCTGGAGCGATGTGCCCGGAGAAAAGGCCGACATCGACCTGATGGTCGGCGACACCTATATCCGCAACGTGACGACGGATATCCGCGGCGGCTACGGCGCTGCGCAGCAGGATGGAAATTCGATCTTCGTCTTCGAGAGCGCCGGGCTCTGCATCGGCCATCTCGGCCATCTGCACTATGAGCTGACCGATGCCCACTACACTGAGATCGGCCGCCTGGACATCGTCATGGTGCCGGTCGATGGCGGCCTGACCATGGGCGCCGACAGCATGAGCCGCATCATCAAGCGGCTTCGCTCGTCGCTGATACTGCCGATGCACCGCCGCGGTCCGCCGGTCGCGCGCTTCGTGTCGATGTTCGGCAAAGATTTCGATATCAGCTACGCGCCCGACGACACGATCACCGTTTCCATGCGCTCCCTCCCCAAGAAGCCGCTCATTTATGTGATGAAGGGCGCTCAATAGAGAAGACCCGAAAGTCTGAGACCTCCGGGTTCTGCCCGTATCAGGCAAATTGCAGATGCCGCTTGATGCCCACTTCCGGCATCTTGTCATCGCTGAGATTGGCCTTCGCGATCTCCCAGCCGAACTTCAGCTTGCTGCCGGTCGAAACCCAGATTTCGGCGTCGTCCACATGCATGACAAGCATCGTCAGGTTCGGATCTTTCTTGCCCTCCTCGTACCAGGCAGCAACCACCGAATTCCAATATTGCTCGATCCTCGAAGGATCCGGCCGGACCTCGATCTTGCCTGCCAGGCACGCGTGGTAGTCGTGATCCTTGCCGACGACGCAGAAATGCGCCCGCATTCCCGGTTTGACGGCGCGTACGATGTCGGCATCCGATTTGGTATAGAACCAGATGGTATTGGTCTTCGGATCGGCATGCGGAGCCATCGGCTGCATGTGCATGTCGGCACCATCGATGCCGAGCATCCCTGCGGAAACATCGTTCACCTGATCCCAAAGCTGCCGTGCCGGATGATCGCGCGCTTCACTAAAGCTTGCCATGGCCTTTCCCCTTCCGTTCGGGCTTTTCAAGCCTTCAAACGTCACGTCTGCCGCTTTGTTCCGTAGCTTTTCGCCTTCCTCGGGACACAGAGACAAGCTGCTTTCTTCTTGAATGCAGCCCGCTTCGCTCTTATAAGGCCGTCCATTCCGAACAATGAGACGTGAACAGGGGTGCCATGGCTGGCCATTCACAGTTTAAAAACATCATGCATCGCAAAGGCCGTCAGGATGCCGTGCGGTCGAAAATGTTCTCCAAGCTTGCGCGCGAAATCACCGTTGCCGCCAAGGCCGGCCTGCCCGACCCGACGATGAACGCCCGCCTGCGCCTGGCAATCCAGAACGCCAAGGCACAGTCCATGCCGAGGGACAACATCGACCGTGCCATCAAGAAGGCCGCAGGCGCCGATAGCGAGAATTACGACGAAGTCCGCTACGAGGGTTACGGTCCGGGAGGCACGGCGATCATCGTCGAAGCGCTGACCGACAACCGCAACCGCACCGCATCCAACGTCCGCTCGATCTTCACGAAGGCCGGCGGCGCGCTCGGCGAAACCGGCTCGGTTTCCTTCTCCTTCGACCACGTCGGTGAGATCACCTACAAGCCATCCGCCGGCGATGCCGACACGGTCATGGAAGCCGCGATCGAAGCCGGCGCCGATGACGTCGAGACCGACGAGGAAGGCCACACCATCACCTGCGCCTTCGAATCCCTCGGCGAGGTCGCCAAGGCCCTGGAAGGCGCGCTTGGCGAAGCTGAAACCGTCAAGGCCGTCTGGCGCTCCCAGAACAACGTGCCGGTGGACGAGGAAAGGGCCCAGTCGCTGATGAAGCTTATCGACAGCCTGGAAGACGATGACGACGTGCAGAACGTCTATTCGAACTTCGAGGTTTCCGAGGAAGTGCTCGCCAAGCTTTCGGCCTGAGCATTCGAACGAACGAAGAAAAGACCCGGCTGCGGAAACGCTACCGGGTCTTTTGTTTTCAGGAGTGATGTTCGGCGCAGAGCGACGCAGCCTATATGCAACCACCCGCTACCTCTTGGGCTCCCTCACTCCTGTGCTTGTCACAGGGGGTCCAGCACGCCCACGTCCTTGGTCGCGGAAGACTTATTCACAGCAATGAGGGAAGAAGCCGCGGAGCGCTTCGCAGCTCCAGGACCTTAAGCCGCAACACGCATGAAATTCCCCAGTCCCGCAAACAGCTCGACCGACTTCAGCCGCGCCTCGATGTCGTGGATCGGCATCGAGATGATGAGTTCGTCGGCCCCGGTCTCCTTCAGGAATTCGGTGAGCTTCGCCTCTGACGTCTTCGGCGAGCCCACGACCGCATAGCGCAGCGTGTGCTCGACATTCAGTTTCTCCATCGGTGACCAGAAGCCCTCCATGTCCTCGACTGGCCGCGGGAACGGGCCACGGACGTTACGGCGCAGATTGACGAACTGCTGCTGGGCAGAGGTGAAATGATATTGTGCCTCCTCGTCGGTCGGCGCGACGGAACCCATGACGCCGGCCATGACGTAGGGCTGGTCGAGCGAGGCTGAGGGTTGGAACTTGCTGCGGTAGATATCGATCGCATCGAGCAGCGAATCCGGCGCGAAATGCGAGGCGAAGGCATAGGGAAGGCCGAGCATCGCCGCGAGCTGGGCGCTATAAAGACTGGAGCCGAGAAGCCAGATCGGCACATGCGAATTGTGGCCCGGAACGGCAAGGATCGCCTGGTTCTCGACCGGCGCGCCTAATAGCTGCTGCAGCTCGACGATATCGTTCGGGAAGTTGTGGGCGCCTGTCTCCAGATTGCGGCGGAGCGCCTGTGCCGTGCGCATATCCGTACCCGGCGCGCGGCCAAGCCCGAGGTCGACCCGGCCCGGGAAAAGCGCCGCCAATGTGCCGAACTGCTCGGCGATCACCAGCGGCGAGTGATTGGGCAGCATGATTCCGCCCGAGCCGATGCGGATCCGTTTCGTTGCGGCACCGACATGGCCGATGACCACCGCAGTCGCGGCACTTGCAACCCCCGGCATGCCGTGATGCTCCGCCAGCCAGAAGCGCTTGTAGCCGCACTCCTCCGCCTTCTGCGCCATGCGCGCCGAGCCTTCGAAGGATTGCTGGATCGTCGTGCCTTCGGCAACGGGCGAAAGATCGAGAATGGAAAAGGGAACCATAGGAAAACCTGCCGGTGATTGGAAGGACAGGTCTATGTAGGTTCTGGAATCGCTCATTCCAAATCCCGCGGACGAAGAAAAGGGCCGGTTTCCCGACCCCCGATCTCTTCGCTTCGTTTGCTCCGTTTATCGGCGTTGCCGGAGAACATGAACCTCGGCGCTGCGATGGTAGTGGTCGTGAGGCAGCGTGAAATTGCCGAGCTGACGGTCCATCTCCACAGCCTCGGCCGCAAGGCGGTGGATCGCGGCTGTCGTTTCCTCGACCATGGCGGCATTCTGCTGCGTCATCGAATCGAGCTCGGAAACGGACGTGTTGATCTGGCGGAGCGTATCCGCCTCTTCGCGGGTCGATTCCATGATCTCGTTGATTTGGCCGTTGATCGCTTCCACATGGCTGCCTATGCCGGTCAGAGCCACCCCTGCCCGCTCGACAAGCGCCACGCCGGTCTCGACTTCGCGGGTCGACTTCTGCAGCAGGCTCGCGATTTCCTTGGCTGCGCTCGATGAGCGCTGCGCCAGCTCGCGCACTTCCATTGCCACAACCGCAAACCCCTTGCCGGATTCCCCGGCGCGAGCGGCTTCGACGCCGGCATTAAGCGCCAGCAGGTTGGTCTGGAAGGCGATGTCGTCGATGACGGAGATGATCGTATTGATCTGCCGCGAGGAGGATTGGATTGCTTCCATCGCTGCGATTGTCTCGCGCATGATCTGGCTGGAGCCGGTGGTCTCCTTCTTCGCGTCACGGGCAATGCGCTCCGCCTGTTCGGCGCGTTGGATCTGGACGCGAACGGACTGGGTGATCGCGTCGATCGCATTGGCCGTTTCGGTGATCGAAGCAGCCTGGCGCTCGGTACGTCCGGCAAGGTCGTCGGCTCCGGTCCGCATCTCTTCCGAGCCCGACCGTACAGCCATAGAGTTGCCGCCGATCGCCGTCATCGTTTCGCTGAGCGTGGCGAGCGCCTCGTTGAAGTTGACGCGCAGGCTTTCAAGTTCGTTGGGGAAGCGCGTTTCGATCTGATAGGCAAGATCGCCGTTCGCCAGATGGTCCAGACCCTCGTCCAGTGCCTGGACGACATCCTGCAAGGTTCTCGCTTCCGCTTCGCGCAGTGCAAGGTTTTCCTGACGGTCGCGCTCGGCGCGGGCGCGGGTTTCGGCGCTTGCCGCTTCCAGCTCGCGGCTTTCGATCAGTGATTGCCTGAAGCGGGCGAGCGCCTTGGCCATCGTGCCGATTTCGTCCTGGCGGGTCTGGCTGCCGATCTCGACATCCAGCTTGCCGTCGGCCACATCGCGGGTATTTCCAGCGAGGCGGGCGAGCGGCGAGAAGAGCAGCTTGGTGATGAGGCCGGTGGCGATCGCCATGACGACAAGCGCTGCAAGGCCGATCATGGTCAGCAGCGTCGCGATCTCGATCGAACCAGCATTGAGCTCGCTGACGAGCACGCTTTCGACGACGAGGAACCGCTCGCCCTGATAGGTGATAGAGCGGACATAGGCCCGGGCGGTGCCGTCGGGGCGCGCAAAGTCGTCGACCGTCATGCCGTTGCTGCTTGCAAGCGCATCCTTCATGAAGGTGAACGGCGCCGTGTCGAGCGTCACAAGCCGGCCTTCGGCATTGAGCCCTACGACAGAACCGTCACTGGAAATGATGGCCGCCTGAGCCGTGCTGCCGGAAACGATCCCCTTTGCCAGGATGCTGGTGATGATATCGTCGCGAACCTTGAAGAGGATGATGCCCTTCGGCTGTCCGAGCTTGATGATCGGCACTGCGTAGAAGATCGCCGACTTGCCGTTGGAGGCATCAACGCGCAGGCCCGAAAATGCGGTCGGCGCGGAATCGTCCGTCGCCTTGGCCGTGTTCTCTATCGCCTTTGCAAACGCAATACCCGCACCTGTCGCCTTCCATGTATCAGCCTTCAGGTTTTCGGCAAAATTGTCGTCCTTCTTGTAGGAATAGAGAACCGAGCCATCGAGATCGGCGATCAGCAGGTCGCTGAAGGCGGTGTTCTCCAGGTCGCGTGCAACTTCGCCCTGCGTCTTTTCGTGGTTGGAGTAGTAGAAGCCGCTCGGTCCTTCCGGCTTCATCAGCTTTTCACGCTGATCGGCCGGGTTCGGATTGTTGGTGATGAACACCTTCTTGAGTTCGCCGCGCGCGTCGCCCGACGATTTTTCGATCGTCTTCCAGCCGCTCTTCAGGCTGGTGATCGACATCTGCAGCGCCTCGATGCGCGCAATGGAACTCGCCTGATTTTCGAGCTGTCCCAGTTGATCCTGCAGCATGTCGCCGCGGAAGATGAGAACGCTTTCCTTGGCCTTCAGCGCCTGCGCATCTGAAATGCGGCTGCTGGTGAAGTAGCCAAGAACACTGATCGTGCTCACAGCCAGTGCCGTGAGCAGGATAAATGTCGCGATAACCTTAAAGGACAGGGACTGAAATCTCTGAGCCATGACAACGAACCCTTCCGGAGCGGCTTGCCGGCAGCAAAACCTGCCACCTTGACCGAAAACAGAACACGGGGAGCCTTAACCTTTTGCAAAAAGGCAACTCCTCTCACATTTGAAGGGGTAGCTTTCAGGCATTGGATTTAATTCGTGGTAAACGGCGCCTTATAAAGGGACGTAATGTTTTTGTTTTGTTCACATATCGGTGGCAGTTATTTTGCAACCGCAATAAGGTGAGCCATGCAAAATACGATTCGCATCATCGGCATCGACCCGGGCCTTCGCCGCACCGGCTGGGGAATTATCGACACACTCGGCAATTCGCTGCGCTTCGTGGCCTCCGGAACGGTGACCTCGGACGGCGAGATGGACCTCGCCTCTCGCCTCTGCCAGCTGCATGACGGGCTTGCCGAAATCGTGCATGGCTACAAGCCGGATGAGGCAGCAGTCGAGCAGACCTTCGTCAACAAGGATGCGGTTGCGACGCTGAAGCTCGGTCAGGCCCGCGGCATCGCGATGCTCGTGCCGGCACGCGCCGGGCTCCAGGTATCGGAGTATGCGCCCAACGCCGTCAAGAAAGCCGTCATCGGCGTCGGCCACGGCGAGAAGCAGCAAATCCACTTGATGCTGAAAATCCTGATGCCGAAAGTCGAATTCAAGGGCAACGACGCCGCTGACGCGCTCGCCATCGCAATCTGCCACGCCCATAACCGCGGCAGCAGCCGGATGCGCCAGGCAGCACTGGCCGGCTGACATGCGTTCTTGACTTGTTCCCTTTCTGCAGCTAGGTAATACAAAGGAGGTATTACCATGCGTGTCACCGAAAAGGGCCAAGTGACGATCCCGAAGGAGATTCGCGACCGACTGGGGATCGGCCCTGGATCGGAAGTGGATTTCATCGCCTCCGGAGCGGGCGCCGTACTCGTCAAGATCGAGAAGAGCGGAGCTGATCCGATTCGCAATTTCGATGATTGGGCGCGCCGCGTCCAAGGAACGGTTGATCTCGGCGGAATGACGACGGATGAGTATATCGAATGGTTGAGGGGCCCACGTGACGATCTCGACCCTCGTTGACACCAATATCCTTATCGACATCCTGGGGCCTGATACCGCCGAACGGCAATGGTCGCTGAAGTCCCTGAAGCAATGCGTGATTGACGGCGATCTGGTAACGAACGTCGTTATCTGGTCGGAACTCGCCGCCTCGCCTTTGTCCGAGGAGCAGTTGACGTCTGCTTTGTCCTGGCTCGATGTGAAGCGTGAAGCCGTACCTTTCGAGGCGGCCTTTCGTGCCGGCAAAGCACACCGCCTATATCGGCGAGCCGGCGGTCAGCGCGAAAGGATACTTCCCGATTTTCTGGTCGGGGCTCATGCCGATTGGCGCCGGCATCGGCTGCTGACGCGTGACGCTGTCCGCTATCGTTCCTATTTCCCATCGCTCGATCTCATCACCCCCGAAACCCATCCCTGACGGACCTCTTCATGATCGGCAAGCTCAAAGGCACCATCGACGAAATCGGCGACGACCATGTGCTCGTCGACGTACACGGCGTCTGCTACGCCGCCTATTGCTCCGGCCGTACCCTATCGAGACTCGGCTCGCCGGGAGATGCCTGCGTGCTCTTCATCGAGACCTATGTGCGCGAAGACCAGCTGAAGCTCTTCGGCTTCATGACCGCGCTGGAGCGCGAGTGGTTCAACCTGCTGCAAAGCGTCCAGGGTGTCGGCGCGAAGGTCGCGCTCGCCGTTCTCTCCATCCTGACGCCAAGCGAACTGGCCAATGCGATCGCACTGCAGGACAAAACGGCCGTCTCCCGTGCACAGGGGGTCGGCCCGAAGGTTGCGGTCCGTATCGTCACCGAATTGAAGAACAAGGCACCCGCCTTTGCCGGCGAGGCGATCAATATCGGCCTCAAGCAGGAACTCGGTGAAGGTGTTGCTTCGGCCCCGGTCTCCGATGCCGTCTCGGCGCTGACGAACCTCGGCTATTCACGTGATCAGGCCGCCAACGCCGTCGCTGCGGCCATGAAGACGGCAGGCGAAGGTGCTGACAGTGCCAAGCTGATCAGGTTGGGTCTCAAGGAGCTCGCGCGTTAAATCCGCCGCGATTTGATGCAAAAGCGGACTGCGTCATGTATGGGTTGAATCCCTATCAAACTGGAAGATTGCCAAGATGAGTGAACCCGCGCGCCTGATATCGCCGGAAAAGCGGGGCGAAGACCTGGATGTGACGCTACGCCCGCAGTCGCTGGACGAGTTCACCGGCCAGGCGGAGGCGCGTGCGAACCTGAAGGTCTTCATCGAGGCCGCCAAGAACCGCGGCGAGGCGCTGGACCATGTCCTCTTCGTGGGGCCGCCAGGCCTCGGCAAGACGACGCTCGCGCAGATCATGGCCAAGGAGCTCGGCGTCAACTTCCGCTCCACCTCGGGTCCGGTCATCGCCAAGGCAGGTGACCTTGCCGCGCTGCTGACGAATCTCGAAGAGCGCGACGTCCTCTTCATCGATGAAATCCACCGCCTGAATCCGGCCGTCGAGGAAATCCTCTATCCGGCGATGGAAGACTTCCAGCTGGACCTCATCATCGGCGAAGGCCCGGCCGCCCGCTCGGTGAAGATCGATCTCTCGAAATTCACCCTCGTCGCCGCGACCACGCGTCTAGGCCTCTTGACCACGCCGCTCCGCGACCGCTTCGGCATTCCGGTGCGGCTGAGTTTCTATACGGTGGAAGAACTGGAACTGATCGTGCGCCGCGGCGCCCGTCTCATGAACCTGCCGATCGTCGACGACGGCGCCCGCGAAATTGCGCGGCGCGCCCGCGGCACGCCGCGCATCGCCGGCCGCCTGCTTCGCCGCGTGCGCGATTTCGCCGAAGTCGCCAAGGCCGAAGCCGTTACCCGCGAGATAGCCGACGAAGCGCTCACCCGCCTGCTTGTCGACAGTGTCGGCCTCGACCAGCTCGATAAGCGCTATCTCAACATGATCGCCGTCAATTTCGGCGGCGGCCCCGTCGGCATCGAGACGATCGCCGCGGGCCTTTCCGAACCGCGCGACGCGATCGAGGACATCATCGAGCCCTACATGATCCAGCAGGGCTTCATCCAGCGCACGCCGCGTGGCCGCGTGCTGACGGCAACCGCCTGGAAGCATCTCGGCCTGCAGCCACCGAAGGACCTGGAAGCCGCGCAGTTCCGGCTGTTTCAGGAAGAGGATTGAGTGATGACGCGACGCGGATTTCTGAAGATTCTCGGCGGCAGTGTCGCGGGCGTCGTGGCGCTTGGTGGTTATGCCTTCGCCTATGAGCCTCTCGCGCGGCTGAACATCACCCGTTATGCACTGACGCCGCCAGGGTGGACGCCGGGCTTGAAACTCAGGGTCGTCGCGCTTGCCGATTTGCATGCCTGCGAACCGTGGATGTCCGCCAGCCGTATTGCCGCGATCTGCGCTACGGCGAACGCACTCAGCGGAGACGTGACGGTCATGCTCGGCGACTATGCCTCCGGCATGAACATGGTGACCCGTTACATGCATTCGAGCGAGTGGTCGGAGGCACTCGCCACCTTGCGCGCTCCGCTCGGCGTTCACGCGATCATGGGCAATCACGACTGGTGGGAAGACAAGGACGCTCAGGAGAACGACGGCAGGGAACCGTTCGGACATCGCGCCTTGGCCGATGTCGGAATTCCGGTTTACAGCAACCGTGCCGTCCGGCTCGAAAAAGATGGCTATGGCTTCTGGCTGGCGGGCCTGGAAGACCAATTGGCGCTTTTGCCCGGCAAGAGGTGGGGCCGCACGCACATGCTCGGCCTGGACGATCTGGACGGCACGCTGGCACAGGTTTCCGACGATGCGCCTATCATCCTGCTTGCCCATGAGCCAGATCTTTTTCCGCGGGTGCCGCAGCGTGTATCGCTGACGCTTTCGGGTCATACACACGGCGGGCAGATCCGTCTTTTTGGCCACTCGCCGGTCGTTCCCTCCCGTTTCGGCAATCGTTACGCTTATGGCCACGTTGTCGAGGAGGGACGAAATATTATTATCTCCGGCGGCCTTGGATGTTCGATTGCGCCAATCCGCTTCGGCGTCCCGCCGGAGATTGTCGTGGTCGATCTTGGATAGACAGGGAATGTCCGAGCAACCCCTCATCCGAGACGCTGAAGCGCGAGATGATCGAGGAACTCGGCGTCGAGGTGAAAATTCAGCGTCTTCTCTGGAACGTCGAGAACTTCTTTGTCTGCGGTAAACGCGCCTGGCACGAGCTGGGCATTTGTGACCTGATGGAAATCCCGCCCGAGTTCCCGTTCAAGTCCGGCGAGATCATCCACCGGATCGAGGATGGCGGCAATTATCTCGAGTTCAAATGGGTGCCTGCGACACGCCGCCCTGTCCGCGCTGGATATTCCGCCTATTTCATCTCTGAAGAAATCGAGACCTTGCCAGCCTCGCTGCGCCATCTTGCCTGGCGCGATGGGAACCTAGCTGGCAACGATTAGGCCGACCGCAAACATTGACGCCACGTAGATCGGCGCCTTAGCTACGCCCCATTCGCAATGAGGAGGATGCGCCATGCCGAGTTTCGATCCGTGCCGGGTGTTCCGCAAGCTTTCCTATAACAACGCGCTTGCGAACCATCGCCTACTGTCTGCCTGCGCATCCCTGCATCCGGGGGAGTTCGAGGCGAAGCGCGTGAGCTTCTTTCCCTCGATCAAGTCGACGCTCAACCACATCATCACCGTTGACTGGTTCTATGTCGACGCGCTCGAGGGCGGCACGCTTGGTGCGAAAGCCTGGGAGGTCGAAGAGCCCTTCGATACGGTCGCCTCGCTTACTGTCGAGCAGCGCAAGGTCGATCAGCGCCTCGTGGCGTTTTGCGAAGCCCTGAGCCCCGAAGGGCTTGCAGCGGTGATCGATCTCCAGCGTGCTGGCCGCCTCCAGAAAGAGCGGGCGGACGACGTGCTAAGCCACCTCTTCCAGCATCAGACGCATCATCGCGGCCAGGTGCATGCGATGCTCGCTGGAACCTGCGTAAAGCCGCCGCAGCTCGACGAGTTTATCGTCGATGACGACGCGAAGTTCCGCAGTGTTGAGATTGCCGCCCTCGGCTGGAGCGAAGAGACGCTGATGCGTTAATCGGCAAGCTGCGCCTTTAGCCGGTCGACGATCGTCTTCGTCAGCAGATCGTAGTTCTCGTCGAAATGGTGATCGCCTGGCAGCTCGACGACGTCGGCGGCGCTATTCTTCAATGCGGGGCAGGCAACCTCGTCGTCGTCGTCCTTGCCGTAGATGCATTGCACAAGCTTGGGGTCGATGGCTCTCAGATCATCGACCGGGTCGCCGGCAGCACCCTCCGTCTTCTGGCCGAGCCAGCCCATGACGGAAATCACATAGTCCACCTCGTGGGAAAGCGAGAGCAGCGACACCTGGGCGATCGCCGCTTTGTCCGCGGCTTTGAGCCTGTTGTAGGTGGCGGGCACGATATCGGCACCGAAAGAGTACCCGATCAGAAGAACGTGCTTCACCTTCCATTGCTTGCGATAGAATTCGATAATCTTCGCCAGGTCGTCGGCCGTCTCCTGGGGCTGGCGCTCTGACCAGAAATAGTGAAGTGAGTCGACACCGATGACGGGAATGCCCTCTTTCTGCAGCGCCGCACCGACTTCCTTGTCGATATCGCGCCAGCCGCCGTCGCCGGAATAGACGATGGCCATGGTGTTCATGGACGGCTTGGCCTCGAGCACGGCAAGCGGCAATCCGAGCGGATTGTCCGCGCTTCCAGAAGCGGCGATCAGGTCGTCCAGAGTGTCAGAAAGCGCCGTTTCGGCATCATCCCCGACATCGCGGATCTCAATTTCCGGATGATCCTTCTTCAGCGCCTCGGCATGCGCACGCCCATCTTTCGTTGCAGCGGACGTGAAGGCAGCAGTGATGGCGTTCGGAAGGCTGCCATCGGCGAGGCCGTAGACCATCCGGTCACCCACCGTCTTTTTCGATGCCGGTGTGCAGAGCTGTTGGGTCAGCGGAATGCCGGCAACCGGATCCACGACCAGCGTTTGGCCGATCGTCGCATCCGGCGTCTGCGCAGCAATCGCCAGCGCCAATGCGCCGCCCTCGCTGATACCGGCGATGATCGGCAGATGATAGGCGCTGTTGCCGGCAGCCCGCTGCACCTGCTGGCTGAGCGACTCGATGTCGGAAACCAGATAGATGCAGCCGTCATTCTCGCTGACGTCATATTTGCGCAGGGCATCCATATAGGTCGGGAAGTCGACACCGATTACGACGGCTCCCTCCTGCACCAATCTGTCGGCCTCCGCCTTTTCCTTGTCGCTCCAGCCAGCGCCATCCGAAATCAGCATCACCGCGCCTTTGACATCGCCGTCCGGCAAAAAGATGTGCGGTGAAGGAATAAGCCCGGTTTCAAAGCGTTGCGTGGTTTCCTCGGCAGCGACGGCCGGGGCCGTCAGCGCGAAAGCGCACACGGCCGAGAGGAGATATCTTCTGATCATTTCCTGACAACTCCCTTCAATCCGCCGCCGATGAGAAGTGTAGCGTCCATCAACGCGATCATCGGATTGCCCCCTCCTGAAACCGCAAGATAGCGCGGCTGCCAGTGCGGATGAAACTTTGATTTGAATGCCCGAAGGCCTTTGAAATTGTAAAAGCGCTCGCCGTGTTCGAAGACGGTGCTGCCGATCCGGTCCCAGACAGGTGCCGTCTCGCGCTTGGACATGCCGGAAAGCGGCGCCATGCCAAGGTTGAAGTGCGTATAGCCTTCGCCTCGCAGATATTCCATGATCCGCACGAAGAGGAAGTCCATCGATCCCTTGGGCGCCTCCGGCGAAAAGCGCATGAGGTCAATCGTAGCTTCCGACTTCGTTTCGGTGACGAGGATATTGGCAAAGGCAACGATTCTACCGTCCTTCTTCAAAACGCCGACAGGCTGGACGCTGACGTAATCCGCCTCGAAGGCGCCGAGCGAGAAGCCTTTCTCCTTGGCGTTGTGATGTTCGAGCCAGGCGTTGGAAACCGCAGAGAGCTCGTCGATGACACCGGTTACCTCTTCGGGCGGGATGACTTCGAATTCCAGCCCGTCGCGCTGCGCGCGCGCCGCCGTCTGCCGCAGGTTTGCCCATTTGCCGCCCTTCATTTCGAAATCCGTCAGATCGGCAACGGCCAGTTCGCCGAGCTTGAACGCACGCAGGCCCGCATCGGCGCAGTGGGAGAGAAGTGCTGGAGAAATCTGATAGAACACGGCCCGGCAACCGGCAGCGCGCGCCGCCTCGACGAAGCGCCACACGAGTTCCGGCCTCGCGTGCTTTGCCCCGATGGGATCAAAGAGTGCGATCCAGGATCGCCCCTGCCGGCCATACATGATGAAGGCATCGCCCTCCTCGGAAAACATGATGCTCTTGTCGCCCATGCGCACGAGATTGGCATCGGCATCATTCTGCGTCCTGACTATCTCGACCGCGCGCCGGAGCGCCTCCTCCGTCGCAGGCTCCGGCTTGAACGCGGCGGGGCGCAGCAGGCTGAAGATCGCGATTGCCGACGAAATGATCGTGAGGCCGAGAACGGCACGCAGCCCGCGCGGCGCCTCGCCGGCGAATTCGAACTGCCACCAGAGCTCGTTGCTGTATTCCACATCGCGGTAGACGAAGAGCAGGATGACGACCGCGCCCACGCAGATCACTGCAATCGCCGTCATCCATGATGCCGTCAGCGTTTGGTTAAGCAGTGAGGCATGACGGGTGAAGAGCCGGCGGCTGACAAAGAGGCTGGAGATAAGGAAGGCAAGGAACACCGCTTCGACAAGCGCTACGGCCTTGAGCAGCGAAAGCGCTAGCGCAGCAACAGCAGCGATAACCGCCACCAACCAGGCGCCATCGAGCCGCTGGCCAAGACCGCGCGCGGCAACGAGTAGCGCCAGACCCATCAGGCTGGAGAGGAAATGCGCTCCTTCAACGATCGGCAGCGGCAGATAGCTGGCGAGGAATTCCAGGTTCTGGTCCGGCGTTGGCGTGACGCTCGAAAAGATCAGCATAACGCCGAGCAGCAGCGTCAGCGCCGAAAGCAACTGCGGCGTCAGCCGTGCGCCGATGCGCCGTATGCTGGAAGCCGCCGGATGATCGACGAAGCGCCGAAATTCGGTTGCCGACACTGCGAGCACGGCGATCAGAAGCGGCAGCACATGATAGATCAGCCGGTAAAGGACCAGCGAGCCGAGAACCGCGTCGATATTCACCGCGCTGCCGAGCGAAGCGATGATGACCGTCTCGAAAACACCGAGACCCGCCGGAACATGGCTCAGCACCCCGAGCCCGACAGCAATCGCATAGACGGCAAGGAACACCGGCCAAGCGATCGCCGTTTGCGGCAGCAGAACATAAAGAACCGTGGCTGAAGCCGCGATGTCGAAGGCGGTCACCAGGAACTGGCGCGACCATGTGCGCGAATCCGGCAGGCGGATTGCGATCGGACCGATGTGCATCGCCCGACCGTCGCGTCCAAGCACGAGAAGCGCGCCAAGAGCCGCGATGATCACGCCCGCGGCCAGCCGGAGCAGCAATGCGCTCGTTCCCACCAGAGGTGCGATTTCATTCGCGATGATCATCAGTGCGATCGATGCGACCCCTGCCAGGCCAAGCCCGAAGGACAGCGTGACGAACGCAATGACGCGGCCGATATCTTCCGGCGTCAGGCCGAGACGCGAATAGGCGCGATAGCGGATCGCCCCGCCGCTCAACGCGCCGAAGCCCGCCGTGTTGCCGACCGCATAAGCGCTGAAAGCCGTCAGGGCTACATGCGGAAATGGCAGCCTCTTGCCGATGTAGTCGATGGCATTGAGATCGTAAACGATGAGCGCCAGGAAGCTCAATCCGGTAAAGAGAAGCGCAAGCAGGATGGCGCTGGGGCGCGTATTGGAGAGCGCTGCGACGACGTCCTCGTAGCGCACCTCATCGGTTAGCTGGACGACGGCATATCCGACGATGCAGAAAACAAGAAGCGTGGCGAGCGCCACCAGGTGGGGCCGATAGCGCCGCAGGAACCCGCGCGCAACCCGGCTCTCCGCGACTTCGATCTCTTCCAAGCTGCCGTCACTCGCCATCTCTACCTGCCGCTTTGCCGTCTGGCGGATCATTCCGGTAGACGAAGCATACGCGGCATTCAAGCTCTGCGAGCTTATACCGGACGATACCCCACCGCCGTCATTTGCGTCTCACTCGGCTTGAATTGGGGCAGAATTAGCGCCGTCAAACGCAATGGAACATTGCATTTTCGTAAGGTTTGACAATCCAAGAACAAGATCAGCCAAGGCCTGCGTTCGTGCGGCACTGTCCGACACAAGCCTCGGAATTTTCAGCTCGCGGCCTCGCTCGCTGTATCCGGCTTTTGTGTCACATGGCGCGCCGCCGCCGCACGCGCCTCGGCCTCGCGCCCCTCGCCGGCGACCTGTACGGTAGGCACCGCGAATTCAATGCCGTTCTCCTTGAAGGCATTGCGGATCATCGCCAGTGCGTTGCGGCGGATGACGAATTGCTCGCCTGGCTTGGTCATCATCGACAGCCGGAGCTCAATCGCGAATTCGCCGAATTGCTCGACGCCCTTCATCTTCAGCGTCTCGATGATATGCGGCCCGAATTCGGGATTCTCGAGCAATTGCTGTCCGATCTGCTTGATTACCTTCTTCGCTTTCACGAGGTCAGTATCGTAGGTCACGTTGAGACTGATCTTGTCGATCGTCCAGTCGCGGTTGAGGTTCTTGACTGCGCCGAGCTCGCCGAAGGGCACGGTCGTCAGTGGTCCGCGGTGATGGCGGAGTTTCACTGAGCGCAGGCTGAAGGCCTCGACCACGCCCTTGTGGCTGCCGCTCTCGATATATTCGCCGACGCGGAAGGCATCGTCCCACAGATAGAACATGCCACTGATGACATCCTTGACGATCGCTTGCGCTCCAAAACCCACCGCAACGCCGACGACGCCGGCACCGGCGATCAAGGGCGCGATCTGGATGCTGAGACCGGCGAGCACCATCAAGACGGCGATAACGGCGATAACGACAGCAAGGATGTTACGAAAAATCGGCAGCAGCGTCTGCAACCGCGCGCGCCTCGCCTTTTCCTCATCCGTGGCGCCATCGGCAAGCGGGGCATCGGCAAGCTTGCTGTTGATAAAGGCCTTCACGAGATGCCAGAGCAGATCGGCTGCAAGCAGAATGACGACACCGCCGATGACGCCGCGAGCGATGCGATCCACCATCGTCTCCCCGGCGGCCATCGTATCGGCTCCGACGCCAATCATGCGCCCCAGCCAGACAGCTGCCAACGCGATGATGACCGCCCTGACGCCGCGGTCAAGCAACACTGCTGCCATGCTGCGCTTTGCAAGGAAACCCGCTTCAGCCTGATGCAGCGCACGGACAGAAATCGTGGCGATGGCGAGCACTTTCGGCAATATCAGCGCGTAGATGCCGAGCCAAAGCAACCCGGCGAAGCCGGTGACCCACAGCACCCAAAGCAACACGAAATAAAGCGTCAACGCCCAGGATGTCGTTGGACTGCGGCGTGCACCGTCTGCCGGTCGCGACCAAACAGCCTCGGTGGCAATCAGAAACAATCCGATACCAAGAACATAGGCAACGAAATAGCGCGATGCACTGGAAAAGCCGAGCGGCGCCAATACCTGGATGACGGCCCATCCGAAGGCGAAATAGATGACGAAAACCGCCGAGCGCCGGAACCAGAAAAGCGCTTCGGCGCGAGAGACCTCGCGTTCACCGTCGGCCCTTGGAAGCGTCACCAAAGCAACCAGCAGCCGTCCAAGCGAAATAACAAAGCGTGCGGCCACCAGCGCAATCGTCACGGCGATCGCCATCGACTGACTGACCGGCGGCCAGTTCAACACAAGAAGCGCTATGAGAGTTGCAATCATGAAGACGATAGCAGGTACGAGGCGATAGAACAGATTGACCCCTGCCTGATAAAGCCCCGCCGGCTCCTCGGCATCCACGCGCCGAATGCGCGGGCGCGGCGCAACCGCACGGAAAAGCAATTCAGCCAGGGGACCTGCAAGGAAAAGAGCCAGCGTCTGAACCAGAATCCGGCCGACGCCTACGGGCTCCACCTCCCGGTCGACAATATCGGATGCGCTTGAGACCTCGTCCGGCAGGGCCATTGGGGCTTGCGACACCATCTCGACATGACGGCGTACGTGCCCGAGCAAATCCGAAAGCACGGACATCTGCTCTTCAGGCGCGGCGGCGGCTGGAGCAGATGGTGCCGCGTTCGTCTGCGCCGACATCCATTTCTGGACTTCGGGGGCCTGCATCAGTTCCATTATCTGGCGCACTTTGTCCGGCGGCGGCCCGGCCGGATCCGCAGCAGGTGCTGGCGTTTGCCCACTCGTCGCGCCGCAAAGGGCCGTCAAAATCACCAAAGAGAGAAGAAACGCCCAAAGACCGCGCCCCACGAACCTTGAACCCGACATGATGCCGCCCCTTTGGTGTGATCCCGCATCAACCATATCGCGTGCACGGCCATAGGCAATGGCCCAGGAAAAGGCCCGCAACCGGTGAACTTTATGGGGTCAGTTCACCGGGGATGCGGGCTTGTAACGCTTGAGGCTTGGGGCCTCAGGCTTTCGGCTTTTCCACATGGCCGCCGAAGCCGGCGCGCATGGCGGAAAGCACCTTGTTGGCGAACTCATCATTGTCGCGCGAGGAAAAACGGCCATAGAGCGCAGCGCTCAGCACCGGCGTCGGCACGCTTTCGTCGATAGCTGCCATGATCGTCCAGCGGCCTTCGCCGGAGTCTGAAACGCGGCCCGCAAATTTCATCAGCGCCGGATCGGCATGCAGCGCGTCCGAGGTCAAATCAAGCAGCCACGAGGTGATGACGCTGCCGCGCCGCCATACTTCGGCGACATCCTGCAGGTTGAAATCGTAGCGGTAGTGTTCCGGGTGGGAGAGAGGCGCGGTTTCGGCGTTCGATTCTTGCGCCGCCGCACCGATATTCGCGCGCTTGAGGATGTTCAGCCCCTCTGCATAAGCGGCCATCAGGCCGTATTCGATGCCGTTGTGAACCATCTTGACGAAATGGCCCGCGCCGTGAGCACCGCAATGCAGATAGCCCTGCTCCGCCGTGCTGTTCGGGTCAGGCTCGCGGTTTGCCGACGGCGGCGTGGTGCCGGCGCCAGGGGCCAGCGAGGCGAAGATCGGCGAAAGGCTCTGCACGATGCCCTTTTCGCCGCCGATCATCAGGCAATAGCCGCGCTCCAGACCGAAGACGCCGCCGCTGGTGCCCACATCGACATAGTGGATGCCCTTGGTGATCAGCTCGGCGCCGCGGCGGATATCGTCGTGATAATAAGAATTGCCGCCATCGATGATGATATCGTCGTCGTGCAGCAGCGGCACGAGCTGCGCAATCACCTTGTCGGTGATGGCCGCCGGCAGCATCAGCCAGACGGCGCGCGGGCGGGAAAGCTTCGAGACGAGCTCCTCGAGAGAGGCGCTGCCGACCGCGCCTTTTGCGACGAGATCGGCGACGCTCTCCGGCTTCGTGTCATAGACGACGCATTCATGGCCGTCGCGCATCAAGCGCTGGACCATATAATTGCCCATACGGCCCAAACCCACCATGCCAAGCTGCATCTGAAATCTCCTGGAATGTACTCAATACAGTAAGTCCGGAAACTAGCACCCACAGTGCAGCAGGCAAGCGAAGTCTCATCACATTAAGGCGAAGGCGGCTCCCATGATGGCTGGTATTGTCATTTGAGCGCCTCGTAGTCTGGAGCCTCCGCAGGCTCGCCGCGCATCTCGCTGAGGAACATGCCCTCGCGAAGATTGATGCCGTATTCGACGAAGGCCTTCATGCAGCAGAGCATGTTGGCCCAGCCCTCGCAGTTGAGGTAGGTTCCGCGCCGGCCGGCCTCGTCTTCCTGCCAGCCATTCTCGGAGATCGTCACCATCGTTCCGCCGTCCTCCAGCGGATCGAATTTCATCTCGACCGTCGTTTTGTAGCGAACCTTGTTCTCGTCCGTGCCACCATCCCAGCGCAGCAAGATCAGGCGCTCCGGAACGAGATCGACCACTTCGACCGGCGAATCCTTCCACCAGGTTACCGTCGTACCCTTGACGAGCGGTGCGCTCGCCCCGCCGATGGTCGTGAAATAGCTCGAGAGCTTCTTCGGATTGACCACCGCATCGAAAACTTCTGCGACCGGACGTCCGATCCGTCCGCCGACACGAATACTGAGGGACATTGCACTTCCTCCTCTTTTCGATTGTGATAAGCGCCATTATGTTATAAAAACATAACATGTCAAGCGAATCGGATAACGACCCTGTTTTCAAGGCACTGGCCCACTTTCGGCGCCGGGAAATTCTCGACATTCTGAAAGACGGTCCGCGCACCACCGGCATGCTCTGCGAAACCTTCGCAGACATGGATCGCTGCACAGTCATGCAGCATCTGAAGGTTCTCGAAGAAGCCGACCTCGTTGTCCCGAAGAAGGAGGGCCGCGAGCGCTGGAACCACCTCAACAGCCTGCCGATCAAGCATATCTACGACCGCTGGATCAGTACTTATGCGGGGCATGCACTATCGATACTCGACAGACTGAAGAGCGATCTGGTGGGATAAACTCAAAACGAAACGGGCGCCGAAGCGCCCGTTTTGTTAAGGACCAGTTCAAGCGGCCTTGCGCAAAGGCGCGGCAAGCGGCGCAGAGCGGCGGTCGAGCGCACCGCTCGTGAGGGTGAGGACAAGAGCGGCGGCAACGAGGATCGCGCCGACCCAAGGCGTGGCGGCGAGCCCGAGCGAGGATTCGACGACCAACCCGCCGATCCAGGCGCCCGCCGCGATCCCGAGGTTGAAGGCAGCAATGTTGAGCGCCGAAGCAACATCGACGGCGGCCGGACGGACCTGCCTTGCCAGTTGCACGACATAGAGCTGCAGGCCCGGCACGTTTGCAAAGGAGAGAAAACCGAGCGCAGCCAGCGTCGGGATCGCAAGCCATGGCGAAACAGCCGTGAAGCTGAAGAGAACAAGCACGATCGCCTGGGCGATGAAGAGCCCGGTCAGCGCCCTCACCGGATCACGATTGGCAATCCGCCCGCCGATGATGTTGCCGATGGCGATCGCGATACCGTAAAGCACGAGGATCAGGCTGACGGCAGACGCTGAAAAGCCGGTGATCTCCTGCAGGATCGACGCAAGAAAGGTGAAGGCGACGAACGTGCCGCCATAACCGAGCGCGGTGGTGGCAAAGACGATCAGCAACCGGCCGCTGCCAAGCACGCGAACCTGATCCTTGATGCTCGCGGGCGGCGCTTTCGCGAGGTTGGAAGGAAGCAGGAGCGCAATACCGGCAAAGGCCACGACGCCGAGCGCCGCGACGGCGGCAAAGGTCGCCCGCCAACCGAATGTCTGGCCGATGAAAGTGCCAAGCGGCACGCCGGTCACGATCGCGACAGTCAGTCCCATGAACATCATGGCAATGGCCGAGGCGCGGCGGTTCTCCGGCACGAGATCGGCGGCGATCGTCGAACCGACGGAGAAAAATACGCCATGGGCGAAAGCCGAGAGCACGCGCGCAACCAAGAGCGGTGTGTAACCGGGGCTGAACGCCGCCATGGCATTGCCGATGATGAAGAGCGTCATGAGCCCGAGCAGCAGCGGTTTTCGGGCGATCCGGCCGGTCAGCGCCGTCAGGATCGGCGCGCCGAAAGTCACGCCAAGCGCATAGACGCTGACAATGAGACCTGCGAGCGGCAAAGTGATGTGGAGATCATTGGCAACGGTCGGCAGCAGGCCGACGATGACGAATTCCGTGGTACCGATCGCATAGGCGGCGATCGTCAAGGCAAAAAGAGCAAGTGGCATGAGATGACCCGTGATGATGTGCCCAAAGTTCGGGCGCAGGTTATTGTTCGGGTCCAAATATGGATGCGCGGCACCGCGTCGATAATCCGGTGGAGCGGCCCAGCACTTGTGAATTGAATTCAAGATATGCGGCTACTTAAGAATGCTCCGTCTCGCTGACAAGCCATTTCCGAAAGAGCGCCAACGACGACCTTTCCAGGGCGCCGGGGGGATAAAGCATCGCGTAGTTCAGGGCTGCAGGCTGGCGTTCGACGAAACAGCGCGCAAGTCTTCCGGCGGCAATATGCTCGGCAACCAGAGAACTGCGCACCAGCGCAAAACCCAGTCCCCTGCCGCAAGCTTGCAGCATCTCCTCGAAGGTATCGAAGACCGGCGCTTCATCGACCGCTCGTGCGATGTCGAACCCGGCAAGCGGCTCGACGTTCGGATCGTCTCGGACAGTCACCTGTTCGTACCATCGCTGCCAGTCGAGCACAGTGTGCCGCATGCCGCGATAGATCAACAACGGCGCGGCGCGAATGGCACCACGGCTTGGAAGCCTGCTTGAGAGAGTCGGCGCGCAGACGACGAATTCCTCGTCGAGCAGAAGCGGCTCCGTCACAAGGTCCGGGCCGCCATGACCAAGCCAGATCGCCAAATCGACACTCGAAAAATCCGGTCGCTGATAGCCGACGGCGGTGCGGACTTCGATTTTCGGATAGCGGCGGCAGAAAGCCTCGAGACGCGGAGCAAGCCATTGGCTTGAAAATTCAGGTGTCGTCGCGATCGTCAGCGACGGACTGGCGCTTGCCTCCCGTGCCTGATGCAAAGCACTTTCAAGTAAAGCAAGCGCGCTCGCAATCTCGGGATGAAGCCTGAGACCAAGCGGTGAAAGCCGGGCGCCGTGCCGCCCGCGATCGAAGAGCCGGCCGCCCATCCAGCCTTCCAGTTGTGCGATCTGATGGCTGACGGCTGTCTGTGTCAGCCCCAGCCGCCCCGCGGCACGCCCAAAGCCTCCTGTCTCCGCAATAGCGCAGAAGGCCTGCAGGGTCGAAAGCGGCGGCAACGGACGATCTGCCATGAAAATCTCTCATGATAAGAACAGTCGAGTTTCATTATACCGCGGTGCAAAGCAAGAATAAATTGACCACATGGGAGAGAGGCCATGAGGATTTCGATAAAAATTCTGAATGCATTGCTGCCGTTTAGCGGCCTCGCCGCTTCAGCGCAGCGGCAAAGATCCACAGCCCCGCCGCAGCCGGCAACCGCACTGAACGCGCATATGCAGAGAGATATCGGAATAGACGAGGGGCGGAACCCTGCCGCCGAAAAATGAAGTGCGATCCGCGGCAGCCGATGGAGATTTACGATCCTGGGCGCCTACAAACGTAGGTGGGCACCGTGTGTCCAGGCCCACGAGCCTGGTCAGGGACAGCTCCCTTTGGATCGAGTATGGCCCCAGGGATTGTGGTTCCTGTCGAGAGGCGCAGATCGCAGCACGATATATAAGGCCGTTCACGCAGCTGCGCCAGAGGGACATGCATGCTGCGAAAATTTAATTGAGCTCGGCAGGCGCCCGGCCGTTGAGCTTGTCGGTGAGGCCGCGAATGCGGCTCGTCACCTCTCCGAGCACTTCGGCGAGGCTTTCCTCCGTCCGCGCGGTCGCAGCGAGAACGGTGTCTCGATTGCCGCGCAGCGTTTCGAGCTCGGCTTCCAGCTCACCCACGCGGCGGCTCAGCTCGGAAATTTCGTCCATCACCATGATCCCGGCCATGACGGTGATCCTCAGATCGCCGATTTCGCCGAACTGACCCTTGAGATGGCCGACATAGCGGTCGAAGCGGTTGGCGAGGTCGGTCAGATGGTCTTCTTGTCCTTCCTCGCAGGCCATTCGATAGGCCTTCCCGTCAATCGTTACCGTCACCTGTGCCATGTCACTGTCTTTCCATTAGCGGTCCAGAACCGCGCGGATCGTCTCCATCGCCGTTACCAGCCGCCGCGAAACCTCGCGGTTGACCTCTTCCAGCCGGTTGGCACGGAATTCTGCCTGGTCGAGTTCCTGCGCGAGTTTGGAGCGATCGGCATGCACGCGGCGAACCTCGCCCTCGATGTCGCCCTGCTCACGCTGGCGTTCGATTCGCATATCCACGGCGTTTTCCAAGCCGGAAATCGCCTGCTTCAGCTCGTTGAGGGCCGCTTCCATGGATTTGCCTGTGGGCGTCATGTCGCTGTCCGGTTCTCCCGCGCAAGACCTCTCGAATCGGCAGGCCTTGCCGGTCCAGTGATTTCAACAGGATATGCAGCTAGCCGACGGCGCGTCAATAAAAGCCGTACCGGCGCATAGGCCCTATTCTGTGGATGACTGAAATACACGCACCTGAAGCAGCGGATTCGTCTTTTGCACAACTCAACGATCAAATGTCAAAAATCGTCGCACCCGGCCCGGATATGGCCCGCAATTTATTGACTTGGCCGTTCCAACTGCTATGTCTCACCCGCTTTCATCGATGGCCTTCAGAAGGCTCGAGGCCATCTCCCGACACCGGAACCCCGTGGAAAAGCCATGACCTCTCCCGAACAACATGACCGGATGGCGAATGCGATCCGTTTTCTCTCCATGGATGCCGTCGAAAAGGCAAATTCGGGCCATCCGGGCCTGCCGATGGGCATGGCGGATGTCGCCACCGTTCTCTTTACGAAATACCTGAACTTCGATCCCAAGCAGCCGCACTGGCCGAACCGCGACCGCTTCGTGCTGTCGGCCGGTCATGGCTCCATGCTGCTTTATTCGCTGCTTTATCTGACCGGTTATCCGGACATGTCGATCGAGGACATCAAGAATTTCCGCCAGCTCGGCTATAAGACAGCCGGCCATCCGGAATACGGCCATGCGACCGGTATCGAAACCACCACCGGCCCGCTCGGCCAGGGTATCGCGAATTCGGTCGGCATGGCGATCGCCGAGCGCAAGCTGCGCGAGGAGTTCGGCCCCGACCTGCTCGACCACTACACCTATGTGATCGCCGGCGATGGCTGCCTCATGGAAGGCGTCAGCCAGGAAGCCATCGCACTCGCCGGCCACCTGAAGCTCAACAAGCTCATCGTCTTCTGGGATAACAATTCGATCACCATCGACGGCGCCGTATCGC
Source organism: Rhizobium sp. 007 (assembly GCF_015353075.1). Taxonomy (NCBI): domain Bacteria; kingdom Pseudomonadati; phylum Pseudomonadota; class Alphaproteobacteria; order Hyphomicrobiales; family Rhizobiaceae; genus Rhizobium; species Rhizobium sp. 007. The sequence goes on from NZ_CP064187.1 coordinate 3,204,666, forward strand.
TGTCGGATTCGACCGACCAGGTCGCGCGCTTTAAGGCAGCGCACTGGAACACGATCGAAGTCGATGGTCACGACCAGGCTGCCGTTGCCGCCGCTATCGAAGCCGCGCAGAAATCCGACCGTCCGACACTGATCGCCTGCAAGACGATCATCGGCTTCGGCGCGCCGAACAAGCAGGGCACCCACAAGGTGCACGGCAACCCGCTCGGCGCAGATGAAATCGCTGCTACCCGCGAGGCGCTGAACTGGGACGCCGAAGCCTTCACCGTCCCGGCCGACATTCTGGAAGCCTGGCGCAAGGCGGGCACCCGTTCTGCCGAAACCATCACGGCCTGGGAGGGCCGCCTCGCTGCCTCCGACAAGAAGGCCGAGTTCACCCGCCGCTTTGCCGGCGAATTGCCGCCCGGCTTCGATGCAGCGATCAGCGAATACAAGAAGAAGCTTGCCGAAACCAAGCCGACGGTCGCGACCCGCAAGGCTTCGGAAGATGCGCTCGAAGTTATCAACGGCTTCCTGCCAGAAACGCTCGGCGGCTCCGCCGACCTGACGCCCTCGAACAACACCAAGACCAGCCAGATGAAGTCGATTACCCCGACCGACTTCTCCGGCCGCTACATGCATTACGGCATCCGCGAACACGGCATGGCGGCCGCCATGAACGGCATCTCGCTGCACGGCGGCCTGATCCCCTACGGCGGCGGCTTCCTGATCTTCTCGGATTATTGCCGCCCGCCGATCCGCCTCGCCTCGCTGATGGGCATCCGCGTCATCCACGTGCTGACGCATGACTCGATCGGCCTCGGGGAAGATGGCCCGACGCACCAGCCGGTCGAACAGCTCGCCGCACTGCGCGCCGTTCCGAACCTGATGATCTTCCGCCCTGCTGATGCCACCGAAACCGCCGAATGCTGGCAGATCGCCATCACGACGCCAAACCGTCCGTCGGGCCTGGCGCTCACCCGCCAGAACCTTTCGGCCGTGCGCACCGAATACAGCGAGAAGAACCTCTCGGCTAAGGGCGCCTACACGCTCGCCGGCTCCGATGATGCCAAGGTCACGATCTTCGCATCGGGCTCCGAGGTCGAGATCGCCATCGCCGCTCGCACGACGCTGGAAGGCAAGGGCATTTCCACCCGCGTCGTCTCCGTTCCCTGCACCGAACTCTTCTTCGAGCAGCCGGAAGCCTACCGCAATGCGGTCCTCGGCAAGTCGCCGGTCAAGATCGCCGTCGAAGCCGCCGTCCGCGAAGGCTGGGACGCCTTTATCGGCCCGGAAGGCACCTTTATCGGCATGAAGAGCTTCGGCGCCTCCGGCCCATACAAGGAACTCTACAAGCATTTCGGCATCACGGCGGAAGCCGTCGTCGCCGCAGCAGAAGCCAAGCTCTAAAGGGGGAGCGTTCCGGCGCTCTCCACTCATCCGCAAGCCCCATATCTAGGGAGTGAATGCAAATGACTGTAAAGGTTGCCATCAATGGCTTTGGCCGCATCGGCCGCAATGTTCTCCGCGCGATCGTCGAATCTGGCCGCACTGACATCGAGGTGGTCGCAATCAACGACCTCGGCCCTGTCGAAACCAATGCCCACCTGCTGCGCTATGATTCGATCCACGGCCGCTTCCCCGCAGCCGTCAAGGTCGAAGGCGACACGATCATCGTCGCCAATGGCAAGCCGATCAAGGTGACGGCGATCAAGGACCCGGCGACGCTGCCGCACCGGGAACTCGGCGTCGACATCGCGATGGAATGCACCGGCATCTTCACCGCGCGCGACAAGGCCGCGGCCCACCTCACCGCCGGCGCCAAGCGCGTCCTCATCTCGGCGCCTGCCGACGGCGCTGACCTCACCGTCGTCTACGGCGTCAACCACGACCAGCTCACCAAGGAGCACATGGTCATCTCCAACGCATCCTGCACGACGAACTGCCTGGTTCCGGTCGTCAAGGTGCTGAACGACGCCGTCGGCATCGACCACGGCTTCATGACGACCATCCACTCCTACACCAACGACCAGCCGTCGCTCGACCAGATGCACAAGGATCTGTACCGCGCCCGCGCTGCCGCACTCTCGATGATCCCGACCTCGACCGGTGCGGCAAAAGCCGTCGGCCTTGTCCTGCCGGAACTGAAGGGTAAACTCGACGGCACGTCGATCCGCGTCCCGACCCCGAACGTCTCCGTCGTCGACTTCAAGTTCGTCGCCAAGAAGGCAACCACGGTTCAGGAAATCAACGAAGCCATCAAGACTGCCGCCAACGGCAAGCTGAAGGGCGTTCTCGGCTACACCGAGGAGCCGCTGGTTTCCCGCGACTTCAACCACGACAGCCAATCCTCGATCTTGGCAATCGACCAGACCAAGGTCATGGAAGGCAATTTCGTCCGAATCCTCACTTGGTACGACAACGAGTGGGGCTTCTCCAACCGCATGGCCGACACGGCCGTTGCGTTTGCGAAACTCATCTAAGTTTTGCGAAGCGGATTAGGAAGGCGGCCTGCGAAAGCGGGCCGCTTTTGTTTTGAGCACTGCCCGAGCTATCAAGTCCCTTGCGGCAAAAACGGCATGCATCTGCCCATGCCGGCAGAACGAGGATGAAGATCGTGGAATATCTCGATATTCGAAAGGCAAGCGCAGACGACGCAGAGGAGCTCTGTGTGCTCCTCAACGAGATAATCGAAGTTGGCGGCACCACTGCTCTGGAGGAGCCACTCTCCGTAAAGGAGCTGACCGACTGGTTCATCACCGGCAAGTCCGCACTGACATGCCACGTCGCACGGGCCGGGCCTGGCATTGCAGGATTTCAGTTCCTGAGCCTTTACGAAAACCTACCGAAAGGGTGGGCCGACATCGGAACCTTTGCTCGCCTGAGCCCGAAGATACCCGGCGTCGGTACCAAGCTCTTCGCCGCGACCTTGTCCGCCGCCGAAGAGCGCGGCGTCGCGTTCATCAATGCAACCATCCGCGCCGACAACACTGCCGGACTCGCTTATTATGAGAAGATGGGCTTCCAGACATATAGGACGATTGAAAAGGTGCCGCTCCGGGATGGCACGCTCGTGGATAGAATCCAGAAGTGCTTCGCGGTGAAGAAAATTTGAGCGGCGTCTAACGACCTTTCGAAAAGCAAAAAATTGCAGTCCTCTTCTCCTTGCCCTGCTCTTGCCTGATTTACCTATAAGTTCTTCATAGAGAATCTCTCCCGTAGCATCCCCACCGGCCAGCCGTCCGGCGCGCCGTTCAGCAGCATGAAGCCGCAGGCAAGCGAGGTTAAGCCACAAGGCCTACCCTTCCGACCTGTTTTGCCGTTTACTGATGCAGGCGGAATGAAGCGTGGAGGGCGGAAATAGCGGCATGCCGGGGCGGATTGCGGCGGGCAATGAAAGGGGTTGGACGTGGAAGCATTCTACATCGTCGTACTGGTATCGACGGCGCTTGTGCTTCTTGCGGCCTTCTCAAGCCTGCTCGCCTTCCGCTTTGGCGCTCCCCTGCTTTTGCTTTTCCTGGCAATCGGCCTGATTGCCGGTGTAGACGGGCTCGGCATCGAGTTCAGCAACAATTACCTCGCCTATATCCTCGGCTCGATCGCACTTGCCATCATTCTCTTCGATTCCGGCTTCGGCACGCCGATTCAAGCCTTCAAGCTCGCGGCTATACCTTCGCTGACGCTTGCCTCCGTTGGCGTGCTGATGACCGCCGGCCTCTTTGCCGTTGTCGCCATGTGGCTGCTGAACTTCACCTGGCTCGAAGGCCTGCTGCTCGGCTCGATCGTCGCCTCCACGGATGCGGCCGCCGTCTTCTTCCTGCTGCGCATCGGTGGCATCAACATCCGCGACAAGGTGCGCTCGACGCTCGAAGTGGAATCCGGCACGAATGATCCGATGGCGATCTTCCTCACCATCGCCCTCGTCGAACTGCTTGCCAGCGGCGAAGGCTATGCCGGCATCAATATCGGCATGCTCGCGGTGTTCATTCAGGAAATGGGCCTTGGCGTCATCCTCGGGCTGCTCGGCGGCATGATGATCGCGCAGGTCGTCGGCCGTCTGGACACTGACCGCGGCCTCACGCCGATCTTCGTGCTCGGCCTTGCCATGCTGGTGTTTTCCTTCGCAGGCGCCGTCGGCGGCAGCGGTTTCCTGGCCGTCTATGTCGCCGGCATCTATGCCGGAAACCGCAAGCTTCCGGCGCTGGGATCGATCAAACGTTTTCAAGACGGCATGACCTGGCTCGCGCAGATCATCATGTTCCTCGTGCTCGGCCTGCTCGCGACGCCCTCGCAGTTTCCGGCGATCATCCTCCCAGCGGTTGCACTGGCGCTGTTCCTGATCTTCGTTGCCCGTCCGCTCGCCATCTGGCTTTCGCTCCTGCCTTTCGACTATACGCAGCAGGAGATCGGCTTCGTCGCCTGGGTCGGGCTTCGCGGCGCAGTTTCGATCCTGCTCGCGATCATGCCGATCCTCGGCGGGCTGCCGAACGGGCAGATCTATTTCAACACCGCCTTCATCATTGTGCTGGTCTCGCTGCTGATTCAGGGCTGGACGATCAAGCCGGTGGCCAAGAAGCTCGGCCTCATCATTCCCCCGCGCATGGGTGCCGTCGACAAGGTCGAGGTCGACCTGCCGGGTGCGGCAAACCACGAGCTACTTTCCTATCGCGTCATCAAGGACAGCCCGATCCTTCGCGGCGAGCGCATCCCGCGCTGGGCAACGCCTTCGCTCGTCATTCGCGACGGCAAGTCGATGCGTTATCAATACGCCGGGCGGCTGCGCGAGAACGATCTCGTCTATCTGTTCATCGTGCCGAGCCACTCGCGTCTGCTTGACCGGCTTTTCGCCAGTCGCGCGCCGGTGGATGCGGACGATGCCGAGTTCTTTGGTGCCTTCGCGCTCTCCCCTGCCCGCCCCGCAGCCGATCTCGATGCTGCCTACGGCCCGGGCCTGCTGAATGAATCCGAGAAGGGGCTGACGATCGCCGAACTGATGAAGCAGCGCCTTGGCGGCAAGGCGGACTATGCCGATCGCGTCCGTCTCGGCTCGATCATCCTGATCGTCCGCGACCTCGACGACCAGGCCCATATCACCTCGGTCGGCATGTCGCTCGAGGCTGTCGAGCCTGCCATCACGCTGCCGATCTTCATCAATCTGCATGACATCGTCCAGCGTATCCGCGACCGCCTCAAGGGTCGCAAAAACCCGGAAGCCGCAACGGCCAAGGGCGTGCCGGACCGTGACGAAAACGCGCGTGAAAACCACGGTTGAACGCCTTGCGTCTTGAGGCATCCTTGCTATGGTCGGCCACCTTCCAAGGCAAATAACGAACGGATAGTCCCATGCCAGCTTTCAAGACTCTCGACGACCTCAGCGGCATCGCCGGAAAGCGTGTTCTCGTCCGCGTCGACCTCAACGTGCCCGTGAAAGACGGCAAGGTGACCGACACGACGCGCATTGAACGCGTTGCGCCGACGATCCTCGAACTGTCGAAGAAGGGGGCCAAGGTTGTTCTGCTTGCGCATTTCGGCCGCCCGAAAGAAGGCCCCTCACCGGACCTCTCGCTCTCGCTGATCGCGCCGGACGTTTCAAAGGTGCTCGGCAAGCCGGTTGCCACGGCATCGGACTCGATCGGCGAAGCCGCTGCTTCGGCCGTCGCCGGAATGAAGGATGGCGATATCCTGCTTCTCGAAAACACCCGCTTCCACAAAGGTGAGGAAAAGAACGACGCGGAGTTCACCAAGGCGCTCGCTGCCAATGGCGACATCTATGTGAACGACGCTTTCTCCGCCGCGCATCGCGCCCATGCGTCCACCGAGGGCCTTGCCCACCTCATTCCTGCCTATGCCGGCCGCACCATGCAGCAGGAGCTCGAGGCGCTCGAAAAAGGCCTCGGCAGTCCGGCCCGCCCGGTCGTTGCCATCGTCGGCGGCGCCAAGGTTTCCACCAAGATCGATCTGCTCATGAACCTCGTGAAGAAGGTCGATGCCCTGGTGATCGGCGGCGGCATGGCCAATACCTTCCTCGCCGCCCGCGGCACCAATGTCGGCAAGTCGCTCTGCGAGCATGACCTTGGCGAAACCGCAAAGCAGATCATGATCGAAGCCGCGACAGCCGGCTGCGCGATCATTCTGCCGGAAGACGGCGTTGTCGCACGCGAGTTCAAGGCAGGTGCCGCCAACCAGACCGTCGACATCAACGCCATTCCCGAAGATGCCATGGTCCTCGACGTCGGTCCGAAGTCGGTCGAGGTGGTCAAGGCCTGGATCGAGCGCGCCCAGACGCTGGTCTGGAACGGGCCGCTCGGCGCCTTCGAAATCGAGCCTTTCGATAAGGCGACGGTCGCAGCGGCCAAATACGCTGCCGAACGCACCAAGGCTGGCAAGCTCACCTCCGTCGCAGGCGGCGGCGATACCGTTTCGGCACTGAACCATGCCGGTGCTGCTGATGACTTCAGCTATGTTTCGACCGCAGGCGGCGCCTTCCTCGAATGGATGGAAGGCAAGGTCCTGCCGGGCGTTGCCGTTCTTTCCGGCAAGTAAGCGCCCGGCTGATTTGGCAATCTGGAAGCGTTTAGGCTTCGGCGGTCTTTTGCTCAGGCCGCGAAAAAAATCTCAAAGTTTCAAACGATTGAAATGATTTCAATCGTTTCAATGACTTAGCGCTCCATTCTCCTGCCTATAAACTTCTGTTATCGCCGACCTATATGCATGGTTGCCGATTTTCTTGTCGTGGAGAGAGTAAAAATGAGCGAACGCCTGGAAGACATTGCAGCAAAGATGGTAGCGGGTGGCCGGGGGCTGCTTGCCGCCGATGAATCGACCGGTACGATTGGAAAGCGGTTCGATACGATCGGCCTGGAATCCACTGAAACGAGCCGCCGCGATTATCGCGAAATGCTCTTCCGCTCCGAAGAGGCTATGAAGAAGTATATCTCGGGCGTGATCCTCTATGAAGAGACGCTTTATCAGAAGGCGGCCGACGGCACGCCCTTCGTCGACATCATCAAGGCTGCAGACAGCATTCCCGGCATCAAGGTCGATACCGGCGCCAAGCCGATGGCGAAGTATCCGGGCGAAACGATCACCGAAGGCCTCGACGGCCTCGCCGACCGCCTTGCCAAATATTATGAAGCCGGAGCCCGCTTCGCCAAGTGGCGCGGCGTGATCGCCATCTCCTCCTCGCTGCCGACCTGGGGTTCGATGAAAGCGAACGCTCATGCGCTCGCCCGCTACGCCGTGCTCTGCCAGCAAGCCGGTATCGTGCCGATCGTCGAGCCGGAATGCCTGATGGACGGCAAGCCGGGCGACCACAATATCGACCGCTGCGCCGAAGTCACCGAATGGACGCTGCGCACCGTCTTTGAAGAACTTGCCGATGCACGCGTCAGCCTGGAAGGCATGATCCTGAAGCCAAACATGGTCATTGACGGCAAGAACGCCCGCAAGGCATCCGTCGCGGAAGTCGCCGAACGCACTGTCCAGGTTTTGAAGCGCACTGTTCCGTCCGCCGTTCCCGGAATTGCCTTCCTTTCCGGCGGTCAATCCACCGAAGAGGCGACAGCTCACCTCTCGGCGATCAATTCCGGATTCGAATTGCCATGGAAGGTCACCTTCTCCTATGGCCGCGCACTGCAGGATACGGCCCTGAAGGCGTGGGGCGGAAAACAGGAAAACGTCGCCGCCGGCCAACGCGCCTTCAGCCACCGCGCCGAAATGAACAGCCTTGCGGCCAAGGGCAGTTGGAAACAGGAACTCGAAAAGGCGGCGTAGCCGCCACTGAGTGCCTTTGCGACGCGGCCCCGTGAGCTTGTCACGGGGTCCAGCCGCGCCATGCCGATGGCGCGATGACTCGAAATGAATGATGAAGAGAACCATTCACGGCGCGGACGCTGCGTGGTTTCGTTCCTGTGACAAGCACAGGAATGCAGGAGGGCGGCGCAAGCTCGCCAAGCTCAATTCTTGCATTGTCACGGCGACAAGATTGCGCTTTCGCGATCGAAGGACATGACTCATTGTTGCGGCTTCCAAAATATCGGAGCCGCAATGACTGTCCTTTCTTATACGACCGTCGACGTTTTCACTTCTAACCGTTTTGAAGGCAATCCGCTCGCGGTCGTCACCGGCGCGGAGCAACTCAGCCCCAAGACGATGCAGAAGATCGCAGCGGAATTCAAATATTCCGAAATCACCTTCGTCCTGCCGCCCAAGGATCCCGCCAACACGGCGAATGTCCGAATCTTCACGCCGACGATGGAGGTGCCTTTCGCAGGTCATCCGAATGTCGGTACAGCTTATGTTCTCGGCCAGCAGCAGGAGATCTTCGGCAGGCCGGTCGGCGACACGCTGCGTTTCGAAGAAAAGGCCGGTCTGGTCGAAGTGGCGCTTCGGCGTATTGAAGGTCAGGTAACTGCTGCAACGATCCGTGCACCTCGGCCTCTGGATATCGGGGCTGCCGTCTGCGAAGAAACCATTGCGCGCTGCATCGGCATCGACCGCAGCACAATCGTCAAATCGACCCACCAGCCGGTTTTCGTCTCCGTCGGCCTTACCTTTGCGGTTGCCGAACTCGACGGTCTGGCATCGCTTGGCGCCGCCCGACCGAATCTCACGCATTTCCAAGAGGCTGCCGGCCCGAACGCTGAAAGCAATCACGATTTCTCGCTCTTCGTCTATGTCCGTTCGCCGGACGAGCCTTGGACGATCCGCGCCCGCATGTTCGCGCCACTAGACAACGTTCCCGAGGATCCGGCGACAGGCAGCGCTTCGGCGGCACTCTCCGCCCATCTCGTCTCACTCGCACCGGAGCAAACCGTGACCCGGCGTGTGACGATCGAGCAAGGTGTCGAGATGGGCCGGCGCAGCATCATCGAAGTCGATGTCGTCAAGAAGGATGGCGTCGTGACGGACGTCGCGATTTCCGGCAGTTGCGTGCCGGTCATGCGCGGTGAGATCACCGTCTAGGCGATCAGGTCGCGGCCAAGAAGCGCGACCGCCCAAACGGCAAACGCAATCAGCGCAATCTTCCAGAAGTCCATCCGTTGCCGCAAACCGGGCAACCCCAGCGGCTTGATGATCTGTATAACCATGGCAAGGACGAGCAACAGCGCCAGAAGCTTTGTCATGGCATTATTTTTCCAATATTTCAGAATGTCACAGGACGGACATTATTCCGCGCGAACACAGCACTTCTTCATGCCGTAACGGCATTCCGAACCATAATCAACACCATTGGGACAGGGCGGGCAGCGTCTTGTCTTATGACTTATTAAATCGAACTTGCCGAGAATTTGGAAATGAGAAGAAATCTGCTGTCCGTCGCCGCGCTGCTTTTCGGAACGCTTTTCCTCTTCATGGGCAATGGCCTGCAGGGCATCCTGCTACCCGTCCGCGGCAACCTCGAAGGTTATGCCACGACCACGCTCGGCCTGCTCGGCACGTCCTGGGCGGCGGGCTTTGTCGTCGGCTGCCTCGTCGCCCCCAAACTGGTGCGGCGCGTCGGACATGTGCGCGCCTTCTCCGGCTTCATCTCGATCATCGCCATCATCGCCCTTGTGAGCGGCATCATCATCGATCCGATCTGGTGGATCGCGCTGCGCGCCGTCACCGGCTTTTCGACCGCCGGCACCTCGATGATCATCGAAAGCTGGCTGAACGAGCGCGCCACGAACGAAAGCCGCGGTGCAATCTTCTCGCTCTATATCGGCATCACCCTTCTCGGCGTCGTCGGCGGCCAGATGATGATCCCGCTCGAAGACGTGCGAACGCCGTTGCTCTTCATGGTCTGCGGCATCTTCTACTGCATCGCCATGCTGCCCACGACGCTCTCGACCGCAGCCTCGCCGCAGCCGCTGAAAGCCGTGAAGCTCGACCTGCCTGCGCTCTACCGCAACTCGCCTGTCTCCTGCCTCGGCATCCTGATGGTCGGCATCGCCAACGGTGCCTACGGCACGCTCGGCGCGGTTTTCGGGGCAGGTGCGGGACTTTCCGATGCCAGCATCGCAATCATGATGAGCGCCACCATTTTCGCCGGTGCGCTGATGCAGCTTCCAGCCGGCCGCCTTTCCGATCGCGTCGACCGCCGGTATGTTCTGGCAGTCATGTCGGCGATTGCCGCGGTCGCGGGCCTTCTGATCGTGGTGTTGCATCCCTCTTCGCCCGCGCTTCTGATCGGCCTTGTCATCCTCTACGGCGCAGTTGCCAACACGCTCTATCCGATCGCCGTAGCGCATGCGAACGACTTCGCCTCCGCCGAGGATTTCGTGAAGGTTTCCGGCGGGCTCTTGCTGCTCTATGGTATCGGGACGGTGATCGGACCAACGATCGGCGGCCCTGTGATGGCGATGACAAGCCCGCACGCACTCTTCCTCGTCACGGCGCTGTCGCATGTCTTCATCACCGCTTACGCAATCATCCGCAGCCGCATTCGCGCCGCAGTGCCGGCAAGCGAACGCGACACTTACACGACGATGCCGACCGGCACCTCGCAGATGCTGACGCCCGAAAGCATGTCGCTTGTCGAGCCCATGTCGAACAAGCCTCCCGAAAGCGACGATCCTGCTGTAAAATACGGCTGAGAACCGGACGGAGGATTGCTCATGAGCTTCATTGACGATGACCTGCCTAAGAAGGCGGCTTACGAAATCGGATCCGATCTCTCCATGCTTTCCGTGGACGAGCTGAAGGAGCGTGTCGAACAGCTGAAGGCGGAGATTACCCGCATAGAGGCCGAAGTCACGAGGAAGGCTTCGGGCCGCGCCGCAGCCGAAAGCCTTTTTCGCTCCTAGCGTTCGATCAAAGGCGAATAACCGCTGCCGCAAGTCTTAATACGAAACAATGTTAATAGAATATTAAGCTTTATGAGATATTACTGTTCTTATCCAGATTTCGTCTGGATCTCAGACAGTTTTCCATGCGGCGAATTGGTCTGATTTTTCTCCCTGTTTTACCTTGAGAGCCGCTTTTGCGGCTCTTCTTTTTGCGCCGGCGCCGATTTCCCACGAAACTGTGGAAGTTAACCTTTTCTTAAGAAACGCCTTGCGCATTTGGGCTAAAGATACCATCCTAAAGACATAAAGACAGGCCTCTGAAACTTTTGTTTCAGGCTGGCGTTACCTGAACATATGTAGACGCGTGCAACAGGAACCATTTGAATGTCGGAACTCGGTTTGAACACCATCAGTTTTGCGGGCCGCGTTGCCGCATCCTCGCAGTTCAAGACACTGTACGCGGAAGGCATGTCGCTGGTCGAGGAAACTGCCGCCTATTTGGATGGCAATGGCCGCGCCGCATCCAAGGTTCTGCCCCGCATGGCTTCTGTTCTCTACGCTGCCGAATCGATGCGCCTCACGACCCGCCTGATGCAGATGGCGTCCTGGCTGCTCCTGCAGCGTGCCGTCAATAACGGCGAGATGTCGCGAGACCAGGTTCTCGCTGAAAAGAACAAGGTCCGCCTCGACGGGTTCAACGTGGACCGCAATGCTCCGGGCTGGGGCGATTTGCCGGAAGCCTTCCGCGATCTCGTCGAACGCTCGCTGCGCCTCCAGAACCGCGTTGCCCTTCTCGACCGTGAAATCTATCGCCCGAATGAAGCGCCGATCGTTCCGGACAATCAGAACAGCGTCCAGGCACAACTGAGCCTTCTACAAACGGCTTTCGGCAACAACTGAGAGCTTGCATAGGCTAAAGATGGAACCGGCTGCGTGATACGCGGCCGGTTTTTTGTTGCATACTGCTTGTCGCTACATCCAGGAGGAAGGCGACGTCCGCACATGCCGTGGTGCGCGCGAGAATATAGATACAGAAACAATAGAGAAGGCGACTGCCGACCTCGAAGCGATGGGGTTTCCGTTTCCGACGCAATCCGTCTTCTGGTGATGCGGTGCCAACGAGCATCGCCTGCCATTTGAAGTGTGCCGAAGCGTTCCACGGAAAAAGCAATGAAGGAACCGGAGATGGCCAAGGCAAGCGGTTCGAAAATGCCTGCGCCCTCTTCGACGATCTTGGCCGCTGATCTGTGCTGACGCCTGTTCAATCCGGAAAGTTCAAACGGGACGTCCAGCGCATGGAAAAGTGCTGCAAGATATCCGCAAGCTAAAGGATGCCTGCTTATCATGATCAATGAACAGCCACTACGTGCAGATTACTCGGATTATTCGTCGCGCGGCGATTTGTTGCCGCTGTATCTCATCGAAGATCGTGAACTGCAGCTTGCATGCCCCGGCACTCATTCAGGTTCAAGCAATAAAAAAGCCCGGAAACCCGGGCCCTTTTCAAATTCCGTACCGCAGAAGCGATTAGAGGCCGAGGCCGCCGAAGCGCTTGTTGAACTTGGACACGCGGCCGCCGCGGTCCATGAGCTGCTGGTTGCCGCCGGTCCAGGCCGGATGGGACTTGGAATCGATTTCGAGGTTCATGACAGCGCCTTCCGAACCCCAGGTCGAGCGGGTTTCGTATTCGGTGCCATCGGTCATCACCACCTTGATGACGTGGTAGTCGGGATGGATATCAGCCTTCATAACAATCTTCCTGCGATGCCAGGGTCCAATTTGACGCAAGTCATTGCGGCAAGAGAACCGATTGAATAAATGAAGCCGCAGTCGCTAAGGCTACGGCTTCCCATTCGGATGCGGTGCCTATACATGAAGGCCGCCCGGATAACAAGGGCCTACAAACCGCTGATCAGCGGTATTGGGGCGATTGGAGATGATTTGGCAAACGCAGTGCAGACCGCGGAAAAGAAGTCGCGTTCCTTGAAGCCGCTCGGAAGGCTGGCACCCTATGTGAAGCGTTACCGCGGCATCGTCGCAGGCGCGCTGGTTTCGCTTATCGTTGCCGCCGTGACATCGCTCACACTTCCGCTTGCCGTGCGCCGCATGATCGATCATGGCTTCACGCAAGCTGACGGCACCTTCATCAACAGCTACTTTGCCATGTTGTTGGTCATCTCCGCCATACTCGCGGCCGCAAGCGCTTTTCGCTACTATTTCGTCATCACGCTCGGCGAACGCATCGTCTCAGACCTGCGCCGGGATGTCTTTGCGCATGTCACACGGCTTTCTCCCTCCTTCTTCGATGTCAACCAGTCCGGCGAGATTGTGTCACGCCTGACGGCCGATACCACGCAGATCAAATCGGCTGTCGGCGCCACCGCCTCGGTGGCGCTTCGCAATCTGATCCTCTGTCTCGGTGCCATGGGCATGATGATCGTGACCTCGCCGAAGCTTTCAAGTCTTGTGCTCGGCGCAATCCCGCTGATCGTCTTCCCGCTCGTCGGCTTCGGGCGGTCCGTGCGCAAGCGCTCCCGTGCCGCGCAGGATACGCTCGCCCAAGCTTCCGCCTTTGCCAACGAGACGATTGCTGCCACGCGCACCGTCCAGGCCTTCAACGGCGAGGATGCGGCCGCAAGCCGCTACGGCGCTGCCGTCGAATCCGCCTATGAGGCAGCACGCTCCGCCGTCCGCTCGCGCGCGCTTTTGACAGGCATTGCGATCACCCTGATCTTCGGCAGCGTCGTTGCTGTCCTTTGGGTTGGCGCGCACAATGTGCTGACGGGAACGCTGTCCGCCGGCACGCTCGGGCAGTTCCTGCTCTATTCGGTCATCGCCGCCGGCTCTCTCGGCGCCTTGTCGGAAGTCTGGGGAGAACTCTCGCAAGCGGCAGGCGCCGCCGACCGGCTGACCGAGCTGCTGGACGAAGTCTCGACGATCGCAGCACCGGAAAAGCCCGAGACCCTGCCCGTTCCGGCCCTAGGACGCGTCGAATTCTCGAACGTGCACTTCGCCTATCCGTCACGCCCCGGAAAATCGGCGCTGCATGGCCTGAGCTTCAATGTGACGCCGGGCGAGACCGTCGCCATTGTCGGCCCATCAGGCGCCGGCAAGAGCACCGTCTTCTCTGTGCTGCTCCGCTTCTACGATCCGCAGCAGGGCAGCGTCGGGATCGATGGCATCGATGCGCGCGAAGTAACGCCCGGCAATCTGCGCGAACGCATGGCGATCGTGCCGCAGGACGTCACCATCTTTGCCGCTTCAATCCACGACAACATCGCCTTCAGCCGCCCCGGCGCGACGCGCGAGGACGTACGCGCCGCAGCGATTGCCGCCCAGGCCGATGAATTCATCGCGAGGCTGGACAAGGGCTACGACACCGAGGTCGGCGAGCGCGGTATTACCCTTTCCGGCGGCCAGCGCCAGCGTATCGCCATCGCCCGCGCGATCCTGAAGAACGCCCCGATCCTCCTGCTCGATGAAGCGACGTCAGCCCTTGACGCCGAGAGTGAAACGCTGGTGCAGAAGGCCCTCGACGGTCTCATGCACGGCCGCACGACGCTCGTCATCGCCCATCGCCTTGCGACCGTTTTGAAGGCCAACCGCATCCTCGTCATGGATCAGGGCCGCATCGTCGAGGAAGGCACGCATCAGAGCCTGATCCGCCACGGCGGCATCTATGCCAAGCTGGCGAAGCTGCAGTTCGATGCAGGTGCAGAAGAGTTCCTGACTACCGCCAAATAGACGCTACTCCTGAGGAAACGCGTAGACATCCACAGGCTCATCCAAGCCGCGCAGCGGGTGGGATCCGAGGCTTTCCAGGTCGCTTTCGCACCCTGCCATTTCGACGAAGGCTTTCGACAGCAGCACCGGACGCTTAATTTCCTTAGTCAGGCTCTCCAGCCGCGATGCAATGTTGACGGCCGGGCCGATGACGGTGAAATCGAGCCGCTTGCGCGAGCCGATATTGCCGTACATGACATCCCCCACATGCACGCCGACGCCATAGCGCAGCTCCACATGTCCCCGTTCCGCGTTGAAGAGATTGAGCTCGGTCATTGCCGCTTGCGCTTCCTTGATCGCCCGGAGAAGATTGATGCAGGCATCCGGATTGGTCAGCGGAAATATGGCGAGCAAGCCGTCGCCCATGAATTTCAGGATTTCGCCGCCGTGCTTTTCGATTGGCTCCGACATGGCATCAAAATAGGCGTTGAGCAGTTCGATGACATCGTCGCGCGGCCATAAGTCGGAGATCGTCGTGAAGTCGCGCAAGTCGCAGATGAGGATCGCTGCGCCGACCGTTGCGCCGCTGCCGCGGGTCGTGGCGCCTGCAAGAATCTGCTCGCTGGCATGCGGCCCGACATAGGTCTGCAGCAGCGTGCGGGCAAGAATGTTCTTGATCCGGATTTCGGTGACAAGCGTGAGCGCCGGTAAAAGATCCTTGAGGAAAATCAGATGGTCTTCCCTAAAGCCGCCTGGCGTGTCGCTTGAGAAGGTAATCACGTGCCGTTTTCCGAGCGTGTGCTCCATCGGCCAGGCCACATAGTCCGTCAGCCCCTCACCCTGCAACTCGCCATAGAGCGGATAGGAAGCAACTTCGCCTTCGAGACTCTGCCGCACTTCCCTACCGCCGCTGAAGATCTCGTTGATCGGGCTGTTCAGGAATTGCGACGTTGTCTCGACGCCGTAGCCGAAGGTGGTGATCTTTGCTTCCTGCAAGCCGGGACGCCAGAGGATGCGCGCGCCGAGCCATTGAGGATGCAGCGTCCGGAAATGCATCGTCGCGCGGGCGACGGGAATGCCCGAAGCTTGCAGCCGCTCGCACATCTCCACTAAGATATTGTCGATGAACCGCTGGTTGCGCGTTTCATTGATCAGCCAGTCGAGGATCTTGTGCCGGCGCACCGGCCAAAGACCGTCCTCCTCGTTCTCAACTGCCGGAAATGGATTGGATACCGGCTGCATGTCAAACTCCACGATCTCGTCCCGCCAAGCGTACACATTCGATTGCGTCTTTCGCATAGATGGTTATCGGAGGACGGATTGTAATATCAATAGTCGGATAGTTTACCTCAGCGACTAAAGTTGCAATTCCATGTGGCGGCTTTCGGTTGCTTTTATCCGCCTCCGCCCTACCCTCCTTTTGCCCGATTTGATGCAGTCGGGCGACATCATCGCTGAATTCCGGGAGGAGAATCGAATGGCACTTTTCAATATGACCCGCCGCATGGCACTCGGCCTCGGCTTGCTTGCGGCCTTGAGCGCCGGAGCCGCGCATGCCGAAGGGTTTCCGGAGCGCGCGGTTACGCTCGTCGTTCCCTTTGCCGCCGGCGGGTCGACCGATGTCGTGGCGCGCATCATCGCCGAGAAGATGTCGGAAGACCTTGGTCAGCAGGTGATCGTCCAGAACGTCGCCGGTGCGGGCGGCAATCTCGGTGCGGGCAACGTGGCTCGTGCAGAACCGGACGGCTACACCATCTTGATGGGAACGGTCGCGACGCACGCGCTGAACCCGCTGATCCTTAAATCCACGCCTTACGATCCGGAAAAGGATTTCGCGCCGGTTTCACTGCTCGTCATCGTGCCCAACGTGCTCGTCGTCAATCCGGAGCTGCCTGCAAAGAACGTCCAGGAACTGATCGCGATGCTGAAGGCCGAGCCGGACAAATGGAGCTATGCTTCCTCCGGCAACGGCACGCCGCTTCATCTTTCCGGCGAATTGTTCAATTCGATGGCCGGCGTCAAGATGCAGCACATCCCCTATAAGGGTGCAGGCCCGGCGCTGACCGATCTGCTGGGCAATCAGGTATCGATCATGTTCGATAACCTGCCGTCGTCGTCCAGCCACATCAAGTCCGGCAAGCTGCGGGCGCTGGCGGTCACTACGGCGAAACGTGCTCCATCCTTCCCGGATATTCCGACCATCGCTGAGTCCGGCGTTCCGGGTTACGAGACCTATACCTGGAACGCGCTCTTCGCGCCGGCGAATACGCCCGCGGATGTTGTGGCAAAGCTCAACGCGTCCGCCAACAAGGCTCTGAAGGACCCGGCCGTTGCCGAACGCATGAAAGACTTCAGCGCCACGATCGTCGGCTCCACGCCGGAGGAACTTGGCGCACATGTGAAGGCCGAACTGGCCAAGTGGGGACCCATCGTCAAGGGTGCGAATATCCAGATGGAATAGACTCAACTTTTGCACTAGATTGTCTCCCGTTACCGAGACAACTTCCTGATAATTGGGAGAAAATCGATGTATAAGTTTGAAGTGTACAAGGATAAGGCTGGCGAATTCCGTTTCCGCTTCAAGGCTTCGAACGGCGAATCCATGTTCAACTCGGAGGGCTACAAGGCCAAGGCATCCGCGCTGAGCGCCATTGAATCCATCAAGAAGAACGCGCCCGACGCAACGGTCGACGACCAGACCAAGGCAACGGCTTAACGAGACTGGCGGCGCTCGAAAGGCGCCGCCTCATACGGCTCTTCCCGCCACCCGGCCCGAAAAGATGCAACCGCCGAGAAAAGTTCCTTCAAGCGCTTTGTAGCCGTGCATGCCGCCTCCGCCGAAACCGGCGACCTCGCCGGCGGCATAGAGACCCGGCACCGCATCACCATTTATACTGATCACCCGCGCCGAAAGATCCGTCTGCAGACCGCCCAGCGACTTTCGCGTCAGGATATGCAGCCGCACGGCGATCAACGGCCCTGCCTTGGTATCCAGTAGCCGGTGCGGCTTTGCCGTCCGCAACAGCTTGTCGCCAATGTAATTTCGGGCGCCGCGAATGGCAGTTACCTGTGCATCCTTGGAATAGGCATTGTCGATTTCCCGGTCGCGCGCCTCGATCTGCCCTCGCAGATGCGCAGTGTCGAGCCGGTTTTCTCCGGTCAGCGCATTCATGCCTTCGACCAGTTCTTCGAGCGTCTTGCGGACGATGAAATCTTCGCCCTTCTCCATGAAGGCTTGCACCGGCCCGGGCGGGTTCTTGCCGAGCCGTTTCAAAAGCAACTGAATATCCCTACCGGTGATGTCGGGGTTCTGCTCCGAACCCGAAAGCGCGAACTCTTTCTTGATGATCGCCTTGGTGACAATGAACCAGCTATAATCATGCCCGCTGGCGCGGATCGCCTTCAAGGTGGCAAGCGTGTCAAAGCCCGGCATCGCCGGCGGAGCAAAACGGTTGCCGTCGGCATCGCTCCAGAAGGACGACGGACCGGGAAGGATGCGGATGCCGTGGTTCGCCCAGATCGGATCCCAGTTCCTCACGCCTTCCGTATAGTGCCACATGCGGTCGCTGTTGATGATGCTCGCGCCGGTACGCTCGCCGATCGCCAACATGCGGCCGTCGACATAAGCGGGAACGCCCGCAACCATCGACGCAGGCGGAGGACCAAGACGCTCTACCGGCCAGTTCCGGCGCACGAGATCGTGGTCGCCGCCGATGCCGCCGGAAGTGATGATGACGGCGCCCGCACGGAATTCGAATGTTCCGGCAGCCCTGCGAACCGTTGCCTTGCCACGCGGCGCAGCATCGGGCTCGAGGATCGTCCCCTGGACGCCGCAGACGGCGCCATTTTCGACCATGAGCTCGTCCACGCAGTGGCGGAAGGCAAATGTGACGCGCCCTCTCGCCTCTGCCTCCCGAACGCGCCGGACAAATGGCGTAAGCACGGCGGGCCCCGTGCCCCAGGTCAGATGAAAGCGCGGCACGGAATTGCCGTGACCATGCGCCATGCCGCCGCCGCGCTCCGCCCAACCGACGACCGGAAACCAGCGCATGCCCTGTTGATGCAGAAAGGAGCGTTTCTCGCCCGCCGCAAAATCGAGATAGGCGTCCGCCCAAAGCCGCGGCCAGTAATCCTCGGGCCGGTCGAAGCCTGCCGAACCCGCCCAATCCTGCCTGGCAAGATCGAGGCTGTCGCGAATGCCCAGGCGGCGCTGCTCGGGACTGTCAACGAAAAAAAGGCCGCCCAGCGACCAGAAGGCCTGCCCGCCGAGACTCTGTTCGCCCTCCTGGTCGAGAATGCAGACCTTGCGTCCCCGATCTGCCGCTTCCGCCGCAGCAACAAGCCCGGCAAGACCCGCACCAACGACCAGCACGTCATATTCCATTCCGAACGCCTCCCCGCATCCATCGGCATGAAATTACGCACACGTAAACGTCAATGCAACCGCAGGACTTCCCATCGCGAATTTTTCATCGATGATTTCGAATGGGTGGCAGAACCTTTGGTGGGGCCGCCCGTCCCTTGCGGCTGGAAAGGGCAGGTGTGCCTATCACCAACTATTTCTCGGTCAGCTTGAGCTCGATGCGGCGGTTGGTGGCGCGGGCTTCTGGCGTATCGCCGGGCGCGATCGGCTGGAATTCGCCAAAACCTGCCGCAACGAGCCGGTCGGAAGGCACGCCCTGCGAAATCAGGTATTTGACGACGGAGATGGCACGCGCCGAGGAAAGCTCCCAGTTGTCGCGAAAGCGGCCGGCCCCGGAAAGCGCCACATTGTCGGTATGGCCGTCGACCCGGAGCACCCAGTTGATTTCCGGCGGGATTTCCCTGGAAAGATCAAGCAGCGCAGTGGCAAGTTTCGTCATCTCCGTCGTGCCTTCAGGATTGAGATCGGAACTGCCGGAAGGGAACAGAACCTCTGACTGGAAGACGAAACGGTCGCCGACGATGCGGATGTTTTCGCGGTCGGACAGGATCTCGCGCAGGCGGCCGAAGAAGTCGGAGCGGTAGCGATTGAGTTCCTGAACCCGCTGCGCCAGCGCAACATTCAGCCGCCGGCCCAGATCGGCGATCTTCGCCTGCGAACTCTGGTCCTTCTGCTCCGATGCCTGAAGCGCCGCCTCGACGGCTGCGATCTGGCTGCGCAGGGCCGCAATCTGCTGGTTGAGAATTTCGACCTGGCTGAGCGCCCGGTCGCTTAACTGCTTCTGTTCGTCGAGTTCTTTTGTCAGGCCGCCGATGCGCTGTTGTGCCGCATCCTTTCCGCCGGAACCGGCATCGAGCAATGCCTGCAGCCGCGAGCGGTCACCTTCAGCGGTCGCGAGAGATGCCTGCAGATTGGCAACGGAATCCTCAAGGTCCTGCTTGCTGCCCTTCTCAAGCGCGAGCAGCTGCGTCAGTTCGTTGATCTGGCTGTTGAGGCGGGTCAGCACTTCGTCGCGACCGGAAATCTCGCGGCTTAGTATGAACTGGCCGACGACGAAAACCGTCAGCAGGAACATGATGGCGATCAGCAGCGTCGACAGTGCGTCGACGAAACCCGGCCAGTAGTTCATTTCGCCGTGGCGGCGGCGGTTTCGGGCGAGCGCCATGGCTTACTTGCCCTCGCTCTTTTCGATCTGGCTGACGCGGTGGCTTCTCTCGGCGCCACTCTGCTTTTCCTGCGCGCCGATGCGTTCGGCCAGTCGGTCCAGCGTGCGGCGCATGGCCTTTGCCTCGTCCTGCTGCGCTTCGATCCAGTCGCGCAGCATCTGCTGTTCGTTGCGCATATTCTTGACGAGACCCTGAATGCCTTCGGCAAGGCTTGCCATCGCGGCAACCGAGCGCTGGCTGCCGGCTCCGCCTTCTTCGGCAACCTTCTTCAGATAGTCCGACATCGCGCGAAGGTCCTCGGAAGACGTACCGGAGTCGAGCGCCGGAACGGCAATATCCGACCCGACATCGGTCACCGAGGAAAGCCAGTTTTCGAGTTCCGTGTAGAAGCGAGTCTGCGCCCGACCGGCCTGAAGATCGAGGAAGCCGAGAATGAGCGACCCGGAAAGGCCGAGCAGCGAAGACGAGAAGGCTTGGCCCATACCGGAAAGCGGCAAGGACAGACCTTCTTTGAGCGTGGTCAGCACGTCGCCGGTGCCGTTCGAGCCTGCATCCAGCGACTGAATGACGCCGCTGATCGAGCCGATCGTGCCGATGAGACCCCAGAAGGTACCGAGAAGACCGAGGAAGACGAGAAGGCCGATGAGGTAACGCGACGTATCACGCGATTCATCGAGGCGGGTGGCGATCGAATCCAGAATAGAGCGTAGCGCGGTGGTCGAAAGCGTCGCCGTTGACTTACGGTTACCGATCAGCGCCCGCATGGGGGCAAGAAGTCTCGGATTGCGGTTTACCTTGTCCGCACTGCCGGCTGCGCGAAAGGAATTGAACCAGCGCACTTCCGGACGAAGCGCCAGCACATGGCTGAAGACCAGGATGATGCCGACCGCAAGCACGCCGACGATGAGGCCGTTGAGGCCCGGATTGTGCATGAACGCTGTCTGCGTCTGCCGGAAAAGGATGGCGGCGATGAAGCCGACGATGACCAGGAACAGGAGCATCGTCCAGAGGAACGGCATCGGGCTGGAGAGTTTATAGACATAGTTGCTGCTCGGTTTTTCGGTCG
Organism: Rhizobium sp. 007; assembly: GCF_015353075.1. NCBI lineage: Bacteria > Pseudomonadati > Pseudomonadota > Alphaproteobacteria > Hyphomicrobiales > Rhizobiaceae > Rhizobium > Rhizobium sp. 007. Next base: position 3,225,791 of record NZ_CP064187.1, read on the forward strand.
AGCCGAATTCCGCCGCATTCACATTTTCCATGGTTGCGCAGCCCTCCGGATTGCTTGCAGCCGAAGACTAGATCAACATTGTGCCGAATTGAAGTGCGCGGGCAGAGAAAACCGTGTCTTTACAACAGTCGGTTTCCGACGTGTCTCACTTCGCAGGTATGGGGCGCTTGATGGTCTCGATCAGCGCCTTGTGAATATATTCATTGCCGGCGACGATCGCGCCGCCATCGAGGATATCCGTGCCGCCGTTCCAATCGGTCGCATAGCCGCCAGCTTCGCGGATAAGCAGGATGCCGGCTGCCATGTCCCAGGGCGACAATCCCATTTCCCAAAAGCCGTCGAAGCGGCCAGCCGCGACATAAGCGAGATCGAGCGAGGCAGCGCCCATGCGGCGGATGCCGGCCACTTCGCCCATCACATGACGAAGCTCGACGAGGAACTTGCCGTGGTTGCCGCGGCCGAGATGCGGCACGCCGCAGCCGATGACGGAATCCGAAAGAACGCGGCGCGCACCGACGCGCAGCCGGCGGTCGTTCAAGAAGGCGCCGCCGCCGCGCTCGGCAGTATAGAGCTCGTCCATCGCCGGATTGAAGACGACGCCCGCAACGACTTCGCCATTGCGCTCAAGCGCGATCGACACGGCAAACGTCGGAATGCCGTGCAGGAAGTTGGTCGTGCCATCGAGCGGATCGACGATCCAGCGGTGCGCCCCGTCCGTTCCCTTGATCTCTTCGCTCTCCTCTCCAAGGAACCCATAGGTCGGGCGCGCCTTCAGGAGCTCGTCCCTGACGATCTTTTCGGCTTTCCGGTCAGCATTGGAAACGAAATCGCCAGGCCCCTTCACCGAAACCTGCAGGTTCTGCACTTCCCCGAAATCACGCCCCAGCGACTTTCCTGCCTTGACGGCAGCCTGAACCATGACATTGAGAAGAGCAGAACGGGCCATTGGGGCATTTTCCTTGGAACTGGTACGGGGTGCGCTGTCAGGGCGGGAAAGGTCCCTGATCGCCGGAAAGGGCAGCGCTCTTAATTAGATGGCGGCCTCAAGACCACAAAATCAGGCAAATTTCAAGGGGAGAGCGTTGCGGACGCTGAAAGAGGTCGCCGGCACCGAAGGCTTCGCCGATGCGCTGTTGTGAACCTCAGGGCAGGCGGCGGAACTTGTTTGCCCGGTCGATCGCCTGCTTTTGCTGAGCGTGCTCGATGCCGAGATAGAAATCCTCAAGCTCCGGATCGGGCAACCCTGCCCGGCGGGAGAGCACGTACCATTTCGCCGCTTCGACCGGGTCCGGCTTGGTGCCGAGCGCACCGATATAAAGATGTGCGAGCTTGTTCTGCGCCGCCACGTTACCGCGATTGGCAGCGAGCTTCATCCACTGAAAGCCCTTCACGAAGTCCCGCGGTCCATTTGTGCCATTGACGAGCCATACGCCGAGATCGAGCTGCGCGGTGTCGTAACCTGCGCGCGCTGCGCGGGCGAGCCATTCGCGCGCCAGCTTCTTTTTCTGCTTCGGCAGATCGGCAAGCACGGAATAGATTTGCGCCACGGCATATTGGGCGTCGGCAATACCCTGCTGGGCGGACTTTTCATAGTAGGGAAGCGCGAGCTTCAGTCCTTCGGGGCCGGGATGATCGGTCGTCAGCAACTGCCCCCAGTTGAACTGCGCTGAAGGATTGCCGCCGTCGGCCGCCCGGCGCATGTAATCGTCCGCCTTCGCCTTGTCGCGCGGCACGAGCTCTCCGGCCATCAGGATCAGCGAATATTTGAACATCGCCGCCACATCGCCGCCTTCGGCGGCCTTGCCGTACCAGAATGCTGCGCTCTTCAGATCGCGACGAACACCGAGCCCGGCATACTGCATTTCCGCAATGAGCGTCTGCGCTGCCGGATCCCCAAGCTGCGCGCGCGGCAGCGCCAGCTGCATCGCCGTCAGGTAATAACCGCGCTGATAGGCGCCGTAAGCCGTATCGATCGGCCCTTTGTAATCCTTCTCCGGCGGCAGGTCGGGCAGCTTGGCGCCCATGCGATCCAGCACGCCGAGACCGGTCGAGGGCTGCGCTCCTTCCGCCGGCCGGTTGGTCTTGAACGGTTCAGCTTCCGAACCCAGCGGACGTGTCACGACGTTGTCGACCGTCTGCGCGGAAGCGCCATACGGCAAAACAGCCGCGAAAACGGCGGCAGACAGGAGGGATCGGCGCAAACAGGCGGAGAGGATCGGCATGGCCGCGATATCAATCCCCAAACCGTGGCGCTTTTTCGTCAAGAAGTGCGTTGACCTGAGCGACGACCGACGGGGCCAGCCCCGGCTCGCCAAACACCGCCAGGCGCAATGCCACGAACTCGGCACCGGACTCGGCGACGACAAGGGCAGAAGCCGGATCGGTCCCGCCCATGACGATGCAGGGAATTTCGATCATCGAGGCCCACCATTCGCCGAGCGCCACGTTCTTCGGATGCGCCTCCGGCTTGATGTCGCCGTCGAGTTTGCCGAAGAAAATATAATCCGGCCGTGCTTCGCCGATCTCCAAAGCCGTGTGGCGGTCGGTCGCTTTACCGCCGCCGATGATCAGCTTGCCGGCATGTTTATCGATCGCCTCGGCGATTTCGGCGGCCAAACCCGTCAAATGCAAACCGTCTGCCTTTGCGCGTCCGGCGACGCGGCTGTCTCCCGCAATTAACGCCGCTGCCCCTGCATTCTGGATGATCGGAACCAGTTTCTCGGCATGTTTCTGAAACGCGCCGGCATCGAGCCCGTATTGCGGCACGATCACCGAGGCAACGTCGCCGCCCTTCAGCGCGTCGGCGACAATATTTGCCTGCTCGTCGGCATCCGCGATGTCCGGGACGATCAGGACAAGGCGGCAGCGGTTTTCCGGTCCGGTCATGAACTCTTTCCATTTTCAGCGGGTTTCGCCAGTAGGCGGCAAATCCACACTCGTTTTGTGTGAGTAATTCCGTTAGACGGGGCTGGCAAGGGGAGGACTTGAAAAGCATGCTGCCGGAACTGTCATTCTTTTATGCCGCGGTGCCGGCCGTGCTGCTCGTCGGCCTCGCCAAGGGCGGCATGGGCGACGCACTGGCCTTGATCGGCGTCCCTATTTTAGCCCTGGTTGTCTCGCCTGTCGAAGCAGCCGCCATCCTGCTGCCGATCCTGATCTTCATGGACATGATCTCGCTCGTTGTCTGGCGCAAGCACGGCGATTGGACGACGCTGAGGATCATGCTGCCGGGTGCCCTCTTTGGCATCGCGGTCGGCTGGGCAACATCCGCACTGGTGCCCGGCAATGTCTTGCGCGTGGTCATCGGTGCAGTCACCGTACTTTTCTGCGCCCGATATTTCTGGAACAATTTCGGCCCCGGTGCAGGAAGGGTCGTCCTGCCGCGCGGCCAGCGGCCCTTGCTTGCGAGCGCCTGGGGCACGCTTTCCGGCTATGGCAGTTTCGTCGCCCATGCCGGCGGTGCGCCGTTTCAGATCTACGCCCTGCCCTTGAAACTGCCGCCACGCGAATTCATCGGCACCAGCGTGCGTTTCTTTGCCATCTTGAACGCGGTGAAACTCATTCCTTATTTTGCGCTCGGCCAGCTCGATAACAAGAATCTCGTAACATCGGCGACATTGCTGCCTTTCGCCCCGCTTGCGACCATTGCTGGCGCCTGGTGCGTTAAGCGCATGAAGCCGGAGATATTCTATCCGTTCATGTATGCGATGGCACTGATCGCAGCGCTTCTGATCATTCACGAAGGGCTTGGATTCTAGGTCCTCACGCCGGCCAAAGGCCGCTCGGTTGCGGCGCACAATTTCCTTGCCCGGAGGCTGCCTTTGACGTAGCTTTTCGCCATGTCGACCACCGACCCTTTCGCCGCGATATCCGATCCGAACCGGCGGTTCCTGCTGGAGCAGTTGCGGCGCGCGCCGAGAACGGTCAACGAGCTCGCCGAAAGCCTGCCGATCAGCCGGCCGGCGGTCTCGCAGCATCTGAAGGCGCTGCTTGACAGCAACCTCGTGTCGGTAACCTCTGAGGGCACGAGGCGCATCTATGCGGTCAACAACCGCGGCTTCGACAAACTCAATCTGTGGCTTGATCAATTTTGGGCGTGAACGCCTTCGTCCAAAAGAAATGCGCCAGCCCAACTCCGCACTGTTTGGGACTGGCGCATGATTTTCTCAAAAATCGCCGGTTATTAACTAACCCATTTGAAAGATTGGATTTTATCCTCTTTATGCTGCAGGATCAGCGCGCCGGCAATCGGCATTATCGCTTAGTGAACGGATGATTTCAGACGTTGGATTTCGTCTTTGATGCGCAGCTTTCTGCGCTTGCAATCCGCAATGTCGGTGTCTTTTCTGGAGGGAGATGCCATCAGCGAATGTAACTCCTCCTCAAGAGCTACATGCTTTTTTTCGAGTGACTCAAGATGAGCTTGAACAGTCATTTGACCCTTCCTTCCTCTTGCCTTCCCCAGCCATCCATCGCTGGAGTTCTAGGCGTCAACTTTTGGAATGTGACATATTTTTACATCCTTGTCGAAGGCGAAAACGTGCTCAGTCCATGGCAAATTCATGATCAACACCAACTAGCCGCTGCCGCTATTTGGTGATAGGAGCTTGCGGAAATCATCGGCAGGCCGGACAACGTCCGAAGACGATTATGGGGAATACGAATGGCCGATCAGGAACAGGCGGAAATCAGGCTCATGGCAGCGCGCTTGCGTCAGGAGCACGAGGATTACGACGCCGCGATCAACGCCATGATTGCCATGGGATGCGAGGCGCTGCGCATCCAGCGCATGAAAAAGAAGAAGCTCGCCATCAAGGACAAGCTGACCAAGCTGGAAGACCAGATCATTCCGGATATCATCGCCTGAAAGGGTAATGCCGTTGACGCTGACAGACAGACCGCCCGTCGCCATCATCATGGGCAGCCAATCCGACTGGGAGACCATGAAAAACGCCGCCGACACGCTGGAGGCGCTGGAAATTCCTTATGAAGCGCGCATTATTTCGGCGCATCGGACGCCCGAGCGCATGGTGAATTTTGCCAAGACCGCGCGCGAAGAGGGCTTCAAGGTGATCATCGCCGGTGCGGGCGGCGCCGCCCACCTTCCCGGCATGACGGCCGCGCTGACGCCGCTTCCGGTTTTCGGCGTTCCCGTCCAGTCGAAGACGATGTCCGGCCAGGACAGCCTTCTTTCCATCGTCCAGATGCCGGGTGGCATTCCGGTCGGCACTCTTGCGATCGGCAAGGCAGGTGCCATCAACGCAGCACTCTTGGCCGCCGCCGTTCTTGCGCTTTCGGACGAGGATATCGCCGAGCGTCTCGATGAATACCGCGAACGGCAAAGCGCCTCGATTGCGGAATATCCCATGGACAACCTATGACGGCAAAGACGATCGGCATCATCGGCGGCGGCCAGCTCGGCCGCATGCTTGCGATGGCCGCAGCACGGCTGAACTTCCGCACGATCATCCTGGAACCGCAAGCCGATTGTCCCGCCGCACAGGCCGCCAACCGCCAGATCGTTGCAGCCTATGACGATCCCGCCGCGCTGGCCGAACTCGCAAAGGCCTGTGACGTGGTGACCTACGAATTCGAGAATGTGCCGGTTTCCGCAGCCGAGGCCTTGGCAAGGGATGTTCCCGTCTACCCCCCGCCTAAGGCGTTGGAAGTGGCACAAGACCGTCTCGTTGAAAAGCGCTTCATCAATGAATGCAGCATCCCGACCGCGCGCTTTCACGCCGTCGACAGCCAAAGCGAGCTTGACACAGCGCTGAAGGATTTCGGCGGTCAGGGCGTGCTCAAGACGCGCCGCCTCGGCTATGACGGCAAGGGCCAGAAGGTATTCCGTTCCGCCGCCGACAGCGCAGAAGGCGTCTATGCCGGCCTCGGCGGCGTGCCGCTGATTCTGGAGAGCTTCGTCGCCTTCGAGCGCGAGATTTCGGTCATCGCCGCCCGCGCGGCGAACGGCACCGTCGTCGCCTTCGATCCGGCGGAAAACGTGCATCGCAACGGCATTCTGCACACGTCGACGGTGCCCGCGTCGATCTCAGAGGCGACCGCCGCGGCCGCACACCAGGCGGCGGAAGCAATCCTCTCCTCGCTCGGCTATGTCGGCGTCATCGGCATCGAATTCTTCGTGCTCGCAGACGGCAGCCTGATCGCCAACGAGATGGCCCCGCGCGTCCACAATTCCGGCCACTGGACCGAGGCAGCTTGCGTTGTCTCGCAGTTCGAGCAGCACATCCGCGCCGTCGGCGGCCTGCCGCTCGGCAACGCGGACCGTCATTCCGAATGCGTGATGCAGAACCTGATCGGTGACGATATCTTGAGCCTGCCGGAATGGCTGAAACGCCGCGATACCTTCGTCCACCTCTATGGCAAGACCGAATCCCGCCCCGGCCGGAAGATGGGGCATGTGACGGTACTGACGGGGAAAGCCTAGGTTTTTGCCCGAGAAAACGCCTTCATGTGGTTGACACAGACATGAGGCCGGGTTATCTGCACGCCCAACCTAAAGAGCGCGCACAGACGCGCTTTTTGATTGTTTAAAAGATACGGGCGAATGTGAAATTCCCCCACAGAGATCGCGGATCAGAAAAATGAAGATCAAGAATTCGCTCAAGTCGCTCAAGGCTCGCCACCGTGACAACCGTCTGGTTCGCCGCAAGGGCCGCATCTACATCATCAACAAGCTGAACCCGCGCTACAAGGCTCGTCAGGGCTGATCATAGCGTGAGCCGGATTACGCCTGCGCGTTTATGCGCTGCGGGCTTTTCCGCTAGGGTCGCTTCGGTGATCACATCAAATTTTCTTTGATCTTCGGCGCTGGCGGGCTACATTGTCCGCCATGCGCTTTTTTGCTTTGACCTGCGCGGCGCTGCCGCTTGCTCTCGGTTTCCTTGCTCCTGCTTTCCCTGCCGCTGCCGCGGAGAAGGAAGTTATTGTCGACCGGTCGGATGCCAACTCCTCTCCGAAACAGCATCTCGACAATCTCTATGCCCAGCTGAAGCGCGAGCGCGATCCGGACAAGGCGAGCGGCATTGCGGAGGAAATCCGCCTCGAGTGGAATAATTCCGGCAGCGCCACTGTGAACTTGCTGATGCAGTGGGCCGACAAGGCGATCGAGGAAAAGCGCAGTCCTGCAGCCCTTGATTTCCTCGATCAGGCGATTGCGCTGAAGCCTGACTACGCCGAAAGCTGGAACCGCCGCGCAACGCTGAATTACGCCATGGGCAACTACCGGAAGTCGATGTCCGACATAGAGCACGTGCTCGATCTCGAGCCGCGCCACTTCGGTGCACTCTCGGGATTGGCGACGATTCTCAATATGTCGGGCAATGACCAACTCACCTTGAAAGCCTGGGAGCGCTTCCTGGAGGTCTACCCCGCAAACCGCGCGGCGCAGCAGCAGGCGAATACCCTCTCCGAAAAACTCGCCGGAAGCCGGACCTGATCTTGACGCCGAACCGGCATGCGCAATCTTACGGATTGGTGCCGTAACTGTTGCCGGTTCAAAGCCATGTTTGCCGAAATTTCCGCCATTCTCGCCCCCATCGCTGCCGCAATCGGGTATTCGTCTTACAAAGCCCGGCAGTTTGAACAGGCATTTCCCAACATCGGCGAACTGGCCGATATCGACGGCTACAGGATGAACGCCGTGCACATCCCCCGCCCCGACACCGCCGACCTACCGCCCCTGGTCTTTATCCATGGCGCGAGCGGCAATCTGCTCGACCAGATCGGCGCCTTCCTATTGCCGCTCGAAGGGCGCGCGGAAATGCTCTTCGTCGACCGTCCCGGACATGGCTATTCGGAACGCGGAGGACCGGAGAACGCTTTTCCCTCCGGCCAAGCGGATGCGATCGCAAAGCTCATGGAAAAGCGCGGGATTGAAAAGGCGATCATCGTCGGTCACTCCTTCGGCGGCGCGATCGCCGCGGCGCTCGGCGTGCACCATCCGGAAAAGACCGCCGGTCTCCTCTTCCTTGCCCCGGCGACGCATCCGTGGCCGGGCGGCATCGACTGGTACTATCATATCGCGACCGTGCCGCTGATCGGCTGGCTCTTTAGTCGAGTTGTTGTCGTACCACTGGGCCTGTGGCGGCTGGAGCAGGTTACGCTTAATGTCTTCCGGCCCAATCCGCGCCCGGCTGATTACATCTCAAAGACTGGGCCGTCCCTGGTGTTGCGGCCGAAGACCTTCCATGCCAACGCCACCGATTTCATCAGGTTGCTTGAATATCTGAAGGCGCAATCGCCCTTCTATACCCGCATCACGGCGCCGACCGTCATCATTACCGGCGACAGCGACGGCATCGTCTGGGAGCACCTGCATTCTCAAGGCCTTGCCCGCGACATCGCCGGCTCCAAACTGCTGAAGATCAAGGGTGTCGGCCATAAGCCTGATTATCTCGCAACCGATGTCGCCATCGCCGCACTGGAAAATATCGCCGGAATGCCGCGCGATCTTGAGGCCGCCGTGCGCGTTGCCGAAGAAAGGTTGTCAGGCGGCAGCGCAATTGCCGCCTGAACGGACTTGCGCACCGCCAAAACGAAACCATATCCCTCCGAATAATTTGATGGTTTGGAGGGAAAGTGATGGCACGCTTGCGCATTAAAGCCATTTCGCTATTTACCGCTTTTGCCTTTGTCGTCTCGCCGTTCGCACCGGCTTTCGCCGCCTCGCCTGCGCCCGTCGAAGCCGAACATGGCATGGTCGTAACCGCACAGCATCTGGCAACGGATGTCGGTGTCGAAATCCTCAAGAACGGCGGCAATGCCGTGGATGCGGCAGTGGCGGTCGGCTACGCGTTGGCAGTCGTCTATCCGACGGCTGGCAATATCGGCGGCGGCGGCTTCATGACGATCCGGCTGAAGGACGGCAAGACGACCTTCCTCGATTTTCGTGAGCGCGCACCGCTTGCCGCCACCAAGACCATGTATCTCGATGCCAAAGGCGATGTCGTTCCGCGCGCCAGCCTGGACGGTTATCTCGCCGTCGGCGTACCGGGCTCGGTCATGGGCTTCGAAACGGCGCGTGAGCGATATGGCACCAAACGCCGCGCCGAGTTGCTGGCGCCGGCGATCCGCTTTGCCAAGGACGGCTTTACGTTGGAACAGGGCGACGCCGCGACTTTCGCCTCAAGCGCAAAGCGCCTCGCAAAAGATGAAGCTGCCGCAAAGATCTTCCTGAAGCCGGATGGCAAACCTTATTCCGCGGGAGAAAAGCTCCTGCAGCCCGAGCTCGCCTCGGTGCTGTCCGGTATTTCCGAGAAGGGCACGGACGCCTTCTACAAGGCCGCACCTGCCGAGGCGATCGTAAAGGCAAGCCAGACGAAAGGCGGCGTTCTCGCGAAGGAAGATTTCGAGCAATATAGCGTGCGCGAATTAAAGCCGGTCGAATGCAACTACCGTGGCTACGACATCGTCTCCTCGCCGCCCCCTTCTTCCGGCGGCGTCATCATCTGCGAGATCCTGAACGTGCTGGAGGGCTACCCGCTTTCCTACATGGGTTATGGTTCGTCCGAGACAGTCCGCGCCATGGTCGAGGCCATGCGTTACGCCTACGTCGACCGCAACGCCGCGCTTGGTGATCCGGACTTCGTCGACAACCCGGTTTCGAAGCTCCTGGACAAAGGCTATGCCAAGGAAATCCGCGAGAAGATCGATCCCTACAAGGCCGGTAAATCTGTCAACCTGAAGCCGCTCGGCGCCAAGGAAAGCGTTGAAACCACCCATTATTCGATCATCGACGACGAGGGCAACGCGGTCGCCGTCACTTATACGCTGAACGGCTCCTTCGGTGCCGGCGTGGTTGCCCCCGGCACCGGTATCCTGCTCAACAACGAAATGGACGACTTCACCTCGAAGCCGGGCGTGCCCAACCTCTACGGGCTCGTCCAGGGCGAGGCCAACGCCATCGCGCCGAAGAAGACGCCGCTCTCCTCCATGAGCCCGACGATCATCTCCAGGGACGGCAAGCCCTTCATGGTGATCGGCAGCCCCGGCGGCTCGCGCATCATCACCATCACGCTGGAAGCGATCCTGAACGTTGTCGATTTCGGCATGGACATCAGCCAGGCCGTCAATGCACCGCGCATCCATCATCAATGGCAGCCGGACAAGATCTATCTCGAACCCTATACCCTTTCTCCGGATACGATAAAGACGCTCGCCGCCATGGGCTACAGCTTCGACGATGGCAGTGGTCCGCCCCAATGGGGCCAGGCGGCCGGCATCCTTGTCGGCGGCAAGAGCCTTGCCGATATCGAGAAGGGTGGCGGCGCGCGCTATTATGGTGCGATGGATAGCCGCGCCACCGAGGGTGCGGCAAAGGGATATTAAGCGCCGGCTGGGCTACCGGATCCGGGCGCGTACATAATCTCCTTTGATGTTCACCAGCGGGCGCGTGCCCGGGACGCTTGGAACGAGGCTGTCAATGTAGGACGCCTTGGCGGTCACAGTGTAATCGACTGGGACATCCTTGCCGAATCCGAGATAGGCATCGAGCGACTGTGCGGCGATCTCGATCTTTTCGTCGTGTTTGACGGCATCGTAGGTGAGGGTTGCGCGAACGGCGGCGCCGGAGATATCGACGCTGGAAGCGTGGCCGTCGAGCGTGATGTCCGCCGCCTTTCCCGACGTGCCAAGACTTGCGAAGTCGCCGTTCAGTTTCGCCACGAATACCTGCTGCTCGATGCGCACGGCGCTGCCGGGCGGGACATTCGCCGATACTTCCGGCGAGCAATCGGCAATGTCGCTCCAGGCCGACATCGCTACGTCGATCGTCAATGTCGCTCCGTCGATTTCTGCCCGGCTCTCGTCCTTGCAGATATTGAAGAACCAGCTCGAATACCAGGATGAAAACCAGCCGCTCCGGCGGCCGCTGGTTGCTGCACGATAGGGCTCATCGGATTTGGTGGTGATCTTGATTGAGCTTGCATCGCCAATGATCACGATCGTGCGGATGCTGGAAACATCAAAGGTCTCGCCGAGCGGCCTCACATCAGCGAAACTGGATATCAGCATCATGAAAAACAGGGGAATGGACAGGACTATCGACATCGGCTTTCTCCTTGATGGTGCCGTCGAAATGACCGGCCATATCAGGTTGCCTTCCAGTCCTCTTTGTTGAGACCTGAATCATGATCCGGGTCGCCTGCAATTGCGATCGAGGCCATTCTCGTGCTGATATCGAACCATCGAACCCGGACGCCGCCTCATGATCTTTGTTCCGCTTCCCTTCGTCGTTGCACTGCTGCTCTTCATCGTCCAGATCCGCCTGCTGCGGCAGGAGGACTGGCGTGCGCCGGAAAAGCGGCCGTTCCTGCTTCTCATCGGCATCTACGCGCTGCAGTCCGTGCTGATCGGAATTCGCTGGGGCTACGACGTCCTCGCGATCATGCCGGCACAAGCCATTCTGGCAGCGATGATTGCCGCACTCGCCTGGGTCAGCTTCCGGAGCCTGACGCTGGAAGGGCCGCGCTCATTCGCTCACCTGTGGCCTCATGCCCTTCCAGCGGTTCTGATCGCCGCCCTGCTGGTATTTTGGCGCGAGCCGGTGGGCGTTGCCTTGACCCTCATCTTCCTTGGCTATGGAGCGGCCCTGTTCTGGCTCGCGCGCCATGGCCCGGACGCACTTATCGCATCGCGGCTGGATGGCGCGCTACTTTCCTATCGTTCGCTCCTGATTACCGCAGCGGCGCTCATTGCTGCCGCCGTCGCCGATATCTACATCAGCCTGGACTTCGACCGCACCGGCGGCACACATGGCGGTGCCATCGTGGCGCTCGGCAACGTCATCACGCTCCTCGTTCTCGGGGGTGCTGCGTCCATCGCCAGCGGAGGCCAACCGGCGGAGGAGCAGAGCCTGGAAACACCCCCCACCCCGCCGCTGATGCCGACGGAAGAGGACGGCGCAGTTGCTGCCTCCCTCGATGCACTGATGCAATCCCGCGAGATCTATCGCGATCCCGAGCTCAACCTTAACCGCATTGCGCGAAAGATGAGTCTGCCTGCCCGCCGCGTATCGATTGCCGTCAACCGCATCCACGGCGTCAGCGTCTCGCAATATGTCAATGAGTTCCGCATCCGTTCGGCCTGCGATCAACTGATCAAGACGGATGAACCGGTGACGCGCGTGATGTTCGATTCCGGCTTCATCAGCAAATCGAACTTCAATCGCGAGTTCCTGCGCGTGACCGGCACGAGCCCGACCGACTTCCGGCGCCGGCGCATCATCGGCATGGCTGACATCGCTGATGCGAAAGTGCCGGCTTTTGTGTCACGGTGACAAAGTCTGCGTTCACAAGTGAAGGCGGGCATCATATTCATGGATGAACTATCAGCCGAAAGAGCTCACAATGGCCAGCATTGAAATGATCGTCGCCGCTCGCGCCCGTCTGCGGGGCCATGCACGGCGAACGCCGCTTCTTTCTTCCCCATTCCTCAACGAGATCGCCCGAAGGCATGTCTTCGTGAAGGCGGAATGTCTGCAGCATTCGGGCTCGTTCAAGTTCCGCGGCGGCTGGTCGGCCGTTTCCGGCCTTGATCCTACAGTGCGTGCGAAAGGCGTTATCGCTTTTTCGTCCGGCAACCACGCGCAGGGCGTCGCCCTTGCCGCAATGCTTCACGGCATTCCCTCCGTTATCATCATGCCGTCCGACGCGCCGGCGCTGAAGATCGACAATACCCGCGCTTTCGGTGCCGAAGTGGTGCTTTACGACCGCGCAAATGGGGATCGCGATGCGATCGGCGCCCGGTTTTCGGCTGAGCGCGGCCTCACTCTGATCAGGCCTTTCGACGAGCCGTTGGTGATTGCCGGCCAGGGCACGACCGGGCTTGAAATTGCCGAACAGGCAGAAGAGGAAGGCGTGAAGTCGGCAGAAGTGCTTGTTCCCTGCGGCGGCGGCGGGCTGACGTCCGGCATCGCGCTGGCGCTCGAAGCAAGTGCGCCGGGCTTCACCGTGCGGCCCTGCGAGCCGAAAGACTTCGACGACACCACGCGTTCACTGGCCTCCGGCAGGATCGAACGCAACGCGGCGATGACGGGCACGATCTGCGATGCGATCATGACACCGGAACCCGGCAAGATCACCTTCCCGATCCTGCAGCGGCTCGCAGGCGCGGGCATTGTCGTCACCGACGAAGAGGCGCTGCGCGCCATGGCACTCGCATTCAAACGGCTGAAGATCGTCGTCGAGCCCGGCGGGGCAGTTGCGCTTGCCGCTGCCCTTTTCCATGGCGAGGCCCTCGAAAGCGACAACGTCATCGCCGTGACCTCAGGCGGCAATGTCGATGCGGATATCTTTGCCGCCGCTCTCGAGAAATACGGCTAACCCAGCGAAGTTGCCGCCTACGCATTCTCCGATACCCGTTGCGGCATGAAATCCGAGATCGCCTCGCCTACCGCCCGCAGCAAGATCGAAGCGAGCCGTGCCGTCGCCGGATCAGGGTCAGCTTCCGCGCGGTGAAGCACGAGGCCCAACGACGGCAGCTCCGGCAATCCCAGTTCCGCGGGCTTCAGCGGCCTGACCTTTGCCGGCAAGCCGATCGGCGTGCGTATTGTCACCCCCAACCCGGCCGCGGTCGCAGCCCACAGCCCGCCGAGGCTGGGGCTGACGAAGGCAAGCCGCCAGGCAATATTGGCCCTGTCCAGCGCATTTGTCGCGGCGGTTCGCAGGAGACAGGGCGCCTCCAGCGAGGCGAGTGGCAGCGGCTCGCCGCTTGCGGCATTCCAGCCGGGCTCACCTGCGGCAGGACCGATCCAGCGCATCGGCACCTCGCCGATCTTTTCGCAATGGGCGGTCAGGGTTGCATCGCTCCAAGCGAGCGCCAGATCGAGTTTCCCCGTTGTGACCCGCTCGAGCAGTTCCGCGTTGCGGACGACTCGCGCCTCGATCCGCACCTTCGGATGGGCGCGGGCGAAACGGCCCAGAACATCGGGAAGCAGATTTTCACCGAAGTCCTCTTGTAGGCCAAGCCGCACCCAGCCTTCCAACTCGACGCTTTGGACGGCCACTGCCGCTTCGTCGTTAAGGTCGAGCAGCCGTCGGGCGTAGGCGAGCATCGTCTCGCCCGCCTCCGTCAAGGCCAGGCCACGGCCCGCCTTGCGGAAAATCGGCGTACCGGCCTGCTCCTCCAGTTTCTTGAGCTGTGCGCTGACGGCCGAGGTGGAGCGCCCAAGCCGGTCCGCCGCCTTTGCAAAGTTCCCGAGTTCCATTCCAGTCGCGAAGGTTCGAAGTACATCGAGGTCGAAGACCATCCTACGCATCGCTTAATCCCAATTTTCAGGACAATTGATCCACAAAATTCTGATTTTCTGCATCATCGTGGCGTGCGAGGATTATGAAGTCAAGGTTGGATTAGCAAGGAAAAGGAGGCTCCAATGCCTTTCGTTCGAATCTCTCTGCTGAAAGGCAAGTCGCCGGATTATCTCCGTGCGCTCTCAGACAACATTCATCGTGCCATGGTCGAGACGTTCGACGTCCCTCCGAATGACCGCTTTCAGGTCATTCATCAGCATGAGCCTGGTGAACTGATCTTCGACCGCCACTATCTCGGGGGCCCGCGTTCGGACGATTTCGTGCTCTTTTCCATCACCGCGGGCAAGCCCCGCACGACCGGGATGCGCAAGGCCTTTTACCGGCGTGCGGCCGATCTGCTTGGACAGTCTCCGGGCCTGAGACCTGAAGATGTGATGATCGTGGTCAATACCACCTCTCCGGAAGAATGGTCCTTCGCCAATGGCGAAGCCTCGATGACGGAACCAGGTTGGCAAATCCGAGCGCTCGCGCCCATGGCGCCATCCCGATGATCGCCATGCAATACGGCTTCACGCTGCCGGCAGATTATGACATGACGATCATCGATCGCCGGATCCGCGACAAGGGGCCAATGCTGGACGGCTTTTCGAATCTTGGATTCAAGGCCTACCTCAGCGCCCGCAAGGGCGAATTCGGCAGCCGGGAGAACCTCTATGCTCCATTCTATCTTTGGAAGCAGCCGCAAGGCGCCAGCGATTTCCTCACCGGGCCCGGTTTCGAAGGGCTGACGCAGTCTTTCGGCTGGCCGCAGGTAAGGCACTGGATGGTATGGAATGCCGAGGTCGCGGACTTGCGAGCCGCAAAGTTTGCAAGCTGCGATATCCTGCCGATCCCTGCCTACGCGCCGCTTGCCGAAATCCGCAAGGAGGAGGTCACGCGGTCACATGCTGAAGCGGCGCGGCGCGGTGTGCTGGCCTCGATATCCGCCTTCGAGCCGTCCGGCTGGAGCCTTGTGCGCTTCACGCTTTTTCGCGACATGCCGTTGATCTCCAACGGAGACCAGATCTATCGCGTCGGCCATGTCTCCTTGCCGTAGGTCAGGCGGTCGCGCGCCGATAAAATGCCAATGACCCGGCGAGCGCGATGAGTGCGCCGCCGCTGATACGGTCAAGCCACATGGCGCCGGAGTTCTTGAGCAGGCGGACAGCCTGCGCGCCGAAGGCGGCGTATCCGAACATGATCACGAAATCGATCGAGGCGAAGATGAGGGCAAGCACCGCATACTGAGCAGGCTGGGGCAGCGTAGGATCGATGAACTGCGGCAGGAAGGCCGAGAAGAACAGGTAGCCCTTGGGATTCGTGACTGCCACCATGAAGCTTTTCAGCCCGATCGCAAAGGCCGAAGCGGCGCTGCCGGCGCTTTCCACCTTCATTGCCGTTTCGATCGTCCCCTGAGAGCGCAGCATCATGATGCCGAGAAAGGCAAGATAGGCGGCACCCAAATATTTCAGCACGGAGAACCAGAATTCGGAGGCCGCAAGCAGCGCACCGAGGCCGATCGCCACAGCACCGATCAGAACGAAATCCGAAAGCACGGCACCCAGCATGCCGGCAATCGCCCGGCGAGTGCCGTAACGCGAACCGTTGGTCAGCGCCAGGAGCACGGTCGGCCCCGGCGTTGCGATACCGACAAAGGAAACCGCGGCGAAAGCAAGAAGCGTGACGATATCCATAAGTCCCTCCAGAGCTCGGATATCGGAAGCTTGCATTTGCCGGGATCGCGATCAAGCCGAAAACGAAAAGCCCGTTTCCTTCACGCAGCGAGCTGGTTCGAGCCAACGCGAACGGATCACATGCCGCTTTGGCCGTCGGAGCCGATATAGGCGATACGGAGCATGTTGGTGGCGCCCGGCGTTCCGAGCGGCACGCCGGCCGAAATGATGATACGGTCGCCCGGCTTGCCGAAACCCTCGCCGGCGACGATGCGGCAGGCCCGGTTGACCATGTCGTCGAGATCGGTCGCGTCATGCGTGACGACACAGTGCAGGCCCCAGACGATCGCCAGCCGGCGGGCTGTCTTGATGATCGGCGAGAGCGCCAGGACCGGCACCTGCGGGCGCTCGCGCGAAGCGCGCAGGCCCGTGGTGCCCGACGAGGTGTAACAGACGATCGCCGAAAGCTTCAGCGTCTCGGCAATCTGGCGGGCGGCGAGAGAAATCGCATCGGCACCGGTTGCTTCCGGCTGGGCGCGCTGGGCATAGATGATGCCCGGATAATGCGGTTCGCGCTCGATGGCGCTGGCAATCGACGCCATCGTCGCAACGGCTTCGACCGGATAGTCGCCCGCGGCGGATTCAGCCGAAAGCATGACGGCATCGGCGCCTTCGAAAACGGCGGTCGCGACGTCCGAGACTTCGGCGCGTGTCGGCACCGGCGCGGAGATCATCGATTCCAGCATCTGGGTCGCGACGACGACCGGCTTGCCGGAGCGGCGGCAGGCGCGGATCAACTGCTTCTGGATGCCCGGAACGGATTCGAGCGGCATCTCAACGCCGAGATCGCCGCGGGCGACCATCAAGGCATCCGAGAGTTCGATGATTTCTTCGATGCGCTCGATTGCCTGGGGCTTCTCGATCTTCGACATCAGGCCGACCCGACCCCTGGCGATCTTGCGGACCTCCGCGAGATCTTCCGGGCGCTGGACGAAAGAGAGCGCGACCCAGTCGACGTCATCGGTCGCCAGAACGGCATCGAGATCGGTACGGTCCTTGTCCGTCAGAACGCCGACGCCGAGCAGTGTGTCTGGAAGGCTGATGCCCTTCCGGTCCGATATCTTCGTGCCGGAAATGACCGTCGTAACGATGCTCTTTCCGTCGCACTTTTCGGCGCGCAATGCGAGCTTGCCATCATCGATCAGCAGACGGTGGCCGGGCTTGACGGCTTCAAGAATTTCCGGATGCGGCAGGAAGACACGGCTTGCATCGCCGGGTGCGTCATCGTTGTCGAGCGTAAAGGTCTGGCCCGGCTTTAGTTCAACCTTGGTTTCCGCAAACTTGCCGACACGAAGCTTCGGCCCCTGCAAATCGGCCAGGATGCCGATCGGACGGCCGGAGCGGGCCTCGACGGCGCGAATACGCTGGATCAGAGTGCGCATCAGGTCATGGGTCGCATGGCTCATGTTGATACGGAAAACGTCGGCACCGGCCTGGTGCAGCTTTTCGATCATCGCTTCTTCGCTCGAGGCGGGGCCGAGCGTCGCGAGGATTTTCACTTTGCGGTTACGCTTCATCAATTCGGACTTTCTTGCGTGCCGGGAGTGTCGGAAAGTTGAACCATCCAGCTACCCTGGCGGCCCGTGTCATATTCCTTGAATCCCATCCTCTGATAACCGCGGGCATAGCAGTCCTGCACGCCCGCGATCTTGAACTCGTTTTCCGCTACGCACATCTGGATGTCACCCGTCCAACGTCCCCCCCGGGCGGCATCCTCTGCGTAGAGGTAATAGTATCGCGACTGCAATTCTCCTTCGATCAGCGTCGCGCAGGTCGTTGCCGGGACCTGCCACCAGCCTTCCGTGATCCACCCGTCCTTGGCACGGTATCCGATCGCCACACCCACAAGGTTCTGCGTGCCGTTGCAGACGCGAAAATCGGCGCGCGCAACATCGGCAGCGAAAAACGGTGAGAGGGCAGCGAATGCAAATAAGGCGAAACGGGCAATCCCGGACCGGGTGAGGAAACTTGGTGCGGCTTGCATCAACACGGCTTCCGAATGGCTCCCACGGTTATTCGTTGTCCGTGCCTTCTTGCGCCGCCATCAAACGAATGTCAACGCGATGCTAATCGATTATATTCCTTTCATAACCTGCTCGTGATCACTGACTTGCCGCGGGCTGGTGCGCATTGCGCTTGAACCTGCAGCATGTGCATGCGATCAGTGACGGCGAGCGCCAAATGACGATCGGCAATTCCCTGATGAATCCCTTTCAATCCTTCGAAATTCTACCTGGAAATCATGACAGCGGCATGGTGATTCTGGGCGATCACGCGATGAACCGCCTGCCTGAACGGTATGATAGGCTCGGGCTTGCCGAATCGGTCTTCTCCCGCCATATCGCCTATGACATAGGCATCGAAGGCCTGGTGCGGGAGCTTTCCGCGAGGCTGGGGGTTCCGGCCGTTCTTGGCGGCTTTTCGCGGCTTCTAATCGACCCGAACCGCGGCGAGGACGACCCGACGCTGATCATGAAGATTTCCGACGGCGCGATCATTCCTGGCAATCATCCGATCACGGATGAGGAGTGGAACTACCGCATCGAGGCCTTCCACCGGCCCTATCACAGTGCCGTTTCCAAGACGATCGACAAGGTCGCCAACGCGACCGGCAAGGCGCCGCTCGTGCTCTCGCTTCATTCCTACACGCCTGCCTGGAAAGGCGTACCGCGGCCATGGCATGCCGCCGTCCTCTGGGACAGCGACCACCGCGCCGTCGCCCCTCTGCTTGACATGCTGAGCCGCGATCCCGATCTGATGGTCGGCGACAACGAGCCGTATGACGGCGCACTCAAAGGCGATACGATGTACCGGCACTGCATGGTCACCGGCATACCGCATGCGCTGCTCGAGATCCGTCAGGACCTGATCGGAAACGAGGCCGGCATTTGCGAATGGGCCGAACGCCTGGCTCCGATCTTCGCGGCCATGAATGCCGATCCGGTGCTGCACGAATACGATGTCCATGTGTCGCGCACCGGCCCTTACGAATGAAGGAGAGCGAGATGACCGCACTCAGCAAGGAACAGCAGACCGAATTCGAAGCTGCCGCCTTCCGCCGCCTTGTCGCGCATTTGCGCGAACGGAGCGACGTTCAGAATGTCGACCTGATGAATCTCGCGGGTTTTTGCCGCAACTGCCTGTCGAACTGGTATCGCCAAGCCGCCGAGGCTGAGGGCGTGCCGCTGTCGAAGGACGAATCGCGCGAGATCGTCTACGGCATGCCCTACGAAGACTGGAAAAACCTGCACCAGAACGAGGCCTCGGACGCACAAAAAACTGCATTTGAACTGAACAAGCCGCACAAATAGGTTCATGACGCCCGATTGGACTTGACCGCGGCGCAGCTTCGCGGCAGTCACTCCCCACCGAATTCAAGACGAGAAAATCAGGAGAACACGATGTCCGATGCTCATGGCGTCGCCCGCGATCAGCTTCGCGCTTTCATCGAGCGCATTGAACGGCTGGAAGAAGAAAAGAAGACCATCGCCGACGATATCAAGGACGTCTACGGCGAAGCAAAGGGCATGGGTTTCGACACCAAGATCCTGAAGAAGGTCGTCGCCCTTCGCAAGAAGGACGAGCAAGAGCGCATGGAAGAGGAAGCCATCCTCGATACCTACCTGCACGCGCTCGGCATGATCGAGTCCCCGCCGGAAGGCTGAGGATTGCCATTGGCAGTTTTCAAAGCCGCCGGATTTACCCCGGCGGCTTTTTGAATCATGCTTTGGAATTAGCCCGCTGTTTTCCCATTGTGCTTTGCATCCGGCGCGATAATATCCCTCCGCCGCATACTGGAGCCGCGTCCGGTTCCGCTTAATATTCAGTTATTTGACTTAATTGTAGCAAGCGGCTGCCGGTTTTTTCTTTGCTGCGCCTCGCACACACAATGCATGCATTCCTATTTCAGACATGCGCGAAGCCGCGAGCTTCGCTCACTCCCATCCGGTGCCTCGCATGGCGCCGAGATCAAAGCCGAAGCGAAAATCAACCCTGCTCAAGAGGAACTCAAATCATGTCGATGATTACCACGAAGGACGGAACGGAGATTTTCTACAAGGATTGGGGCAACGGCCAGCCTATTCTTTTCTCCCACGGCTGGCCGCTTTCGGCCGACGCCTGGGATGCGCAAATGGTCTTCTTCGGCAATAACGGCTACCGCGTCATCGCACATGACCGTCGCAGCCACGGCCGTTCGAGCCAGACCTGGGATGGCAACCACATGGACCAGTACGCCGACGACCTGGCCGAACTGATCGAGACGCTCGACCTCAAGGACCTGATCATGATCGGCCACTCCACGGGTGGCGGCGAAGTCACCCATTACCTCGGCCGCCACGGCACGAAGCGCGTCGCCAAGGTCGTGCTGGTGGGCGCCGTGCCGCCGCTGATGGTCAAGACCGACAAGAATCCCGGCGGCTTACCGCTTGAAGTCTTCGATGGCATCCGCAAGGGCACGCTCGAAAACCGCTCGCAGTTCTACAAGGATCTCGTGACGCCCTTCTACAGCTACAATCGCGATGGCGCGACGTTCTCCGAAGGCATCCGCGACAGTTTCTGGATGCAGGGAATGATGGGCGGATTGAAGGGGCAGCTGGATTGCATCCACGAATTCTCCGAGGTCGATTACACCGACGACCTCAAGAAGATCGACAAGCCGACGCTCATCATTCATGGCGACGATGATCAGATCGTGCCGATCGGTGCTTCCGCATTGGAGTCCTCGAAGATCGTCGAGGGCTCTATTCTCAAGGTCTATCAGGGCGCTCCCCACGGTCTTGCTGAGACGCATACCGACCGCTTCAACAAGGACGTACTCGACTTCCTGAAGGCCTGATCCTTCGGGCCATCAATCCTCCCGCCTCCAGTGCGGGAGGATGTGCCCAGCGCATAAACAAAGACCGCCGGATTTCTCCGGCGGCCTGTCGTTCATTTTGATAGATTCGCTCAGTTCGTATTGAACTTGCGCACTTCCATGAAGTTCACCGCCGAGCCGCTGAAGCGGGCCGGATCGATGGAAGCGGTCTTGACGTTGAAGCCTTCGGCGTAGACGGCGGTCGGCTGGGCGCGAAGCGTCTGGCTGACGAAACGGGGTGCCTTGACCGGCTTCGTGATCATTTCCATGCGGGAATTGGTCAGCGCCCACTGCGAAATTATCTTCTGGGTCAGCTTCGGCTCGGTACGGACCGTCGCGCGGCCTGCGTCGGCAGCGGCAGCAGCCTCCTTCGTCGGGCGCCCGCCCTTGGTTGCAACGCCATTGGCAGTGGAGTCTTCGGAAATCTGCTGTAGGTCGAAGGCGTCGCCGAAGCTTGCGGATTTGACAGGAGCGAGTGCGGCAAGTTGCACCGGTGCCTTATTCTCAGCCGGCTTGGCGGCAGGCATCGCTGCGCTGATGGCCTGCTCGACGGTGGCCGGCGCAAGGGCAGCCACCCGCCTATCGACTGCATTGTTCTGATCAAGCGCTTGAGCCAGTGCCGGAGAAAGCCGGTCCGCTTCGGCTTCGTCCGCATCCGCTTGCGGATCGATTGCTGCCGCCGCAAGCAGATTTTCGGCGACCGCCGGACGTTCGGCCGGGGTTGGAACCATCGGATCGTTGGATGCGACTTCCGCATCACCTGGCGCGTTGCGCGGGCCAAGCAGCGAGGGAACCGGAACGTGATAGGCGCTGAGATCGGCGAACTGCTGCGGCTGGCCTTGCTCTTCGGTGGCAGCGGCAAGTGCCTGCTGTGCAGCATTGCCGGAATTCGGTGAAACGAGAGCATTTGCAACTTCGCCGCCGGCAAGCTGACCGGCAAAGGCTGGACGAACCTGGGGCACCGGTGCATTCACGGCGGCAACCTCAGTCGGCTGCGGCTCAGCCGCGGCAGCAGGCGCTTCGGCCTTCGGCGGCGTTGCCCTTGCAACGGCGACCGGAGCGGAATCCTCCGCGCTATCCTCTTCCTCGTCTGCGCCGCCGCCAAAGAGTGCAGCGAACAATGTCTTCGGCTTTCTCGTCTCGGCATCGCCGCCGCTTGCCATGACAAGCTGATTGGTGCTGACCCGGCGCTTATAGTCGGCCATCGCCTGCTGGTAGCCCGGCAGGGGCTTGCCGTCCGACGGGATATGAATGGTGTTGCCGTTCGGGAAAAGCTGCGCCAGCTCCTGGCGGCTCATGCGCGGCCAGGCGCGAACGCCGCCGACATCCATGTGCACGAAGGGAGAACCGGACTTCGGATAGAAGCCAACGCCGCCGACCTGCATTTTCATGCCGATCGCACGCAGCTTTGCAAGCTTCACATCCGGAATGAAGAAGTCCATCGCCTTGCCGAGCATATGCTGGCTCTTCTCGGCAACGCCGGAATTGCGCGAACGGGACTTGAGCATTGAATTGGTGGCGGGCGAACGGAAGCCGCAGACAACGTTGATGTAGTCCCTGGAACCGCTCTGGCGGTAGACTTCCCAGATCAGATCGAAAAGATGGGGGTCCATCTTCGTCGGCTGGTTCTTGCGCCAGTCGCGAAGGAATCGATTCAACTGCCCAAGACCCTTCGGGTCGAACCTGCCATTGCGTTTGTAGGTGATGACGGCCTTTTCGCCGGTATGGATGAAATAAAGTTTCAGACTGCGCGTTTCGCCCGCTGCTTCGGACGGCGTGCCAACGAATACTGGTGAGGAAACCGCGAGTGCGAGAAGGACAGCCATGGCCGTCCTAACCGCCTTTCCGCCAATGTCGGCGCACACTGTACGCCAGCTCAAGCGCGAAGGCTTGGTGTTCTCATTCAGATCCGGCAAACTCAATCCCCGTCAGACTGCCCAGGTCCCCGAACTGTCCCAATGACTGTCAATTGCGGTGACACGATGGCAAAAATGCCACACTCGATCAACCTTTTCTTTACATAGTCAACGATCGACTAACAAGTAGTTTATATCGGGTAACAAAACATGCTTGCGGGAATATTAATGGAACGCCGCTTATGCCGCATCTTTCTGGGGATTGTCGGGATCGATGCCGTAATCCTTGAGCTTTCTGTAAAGCGTTGAGCGTCCGATGCCGAGTTTTCTGGCCACTTGACTCATCTGGCCGCGATAGAATTTAAGCGCGAATCGAATCAATTCTTCCTCGACATCGGCAAGTTTGCGCACCTCGCCCGCCGGATTGACGCTTGCGATCGCATTCTCCGGCATCTCGTCGTGGTGCCCGCGCGACTCGCTCGCAGAGACCTGCGGAACGTGAAATTCCGCAAACTCCACCTCGTGCTCGCGATATGTATTGTCGGCAACCAGCGCCAGGTGATCGACCACGTCATATTGCGGCAGCTGGGCAGCGATCTGCGGAAAATCCGCTTCGCTGAGCTCGTGGCCTTCGGCGAGCACGACGGCGCGGAAGATCGCGTTCTCGAGCTGGCGGATGTTGCCCGGCCAGTCATAGGCCGTCAGCAATGCCAACGCACCCGCGCTGACCGTCATGCGATGGCCATTTTTCTGTTCGGACGAGAAGCGGTCGGCAAAGACGCGCACCAGATTCGGAATGTCCTCCTTGCGCTTGCGCAGCGCCGGAATGGTGATCGGAAAGACATTGAGGCGATAATAGAGATCTTCGCGGAAGTGGCCGTTTTTCACTTCCTCGATCAGGTCCTTGTTCGTCGCGGAAATGAGCCGGACATTGACCTTGTGCGCCGTGCGTGCGCCGACGGTCTCGACTTCGCCCTGCTGCACGGCTCGCAGCAGCTTGACCTGCACGTCGAGCGGCAGATCGCCGATTTCATCGAGGAAGATCGTGCCGCCGTCGGCCTCCATGAACTTGCCCGTATGGCGCTCGGTTGCACCGGTGAACGCGCCCTTTTCATGGCCAAAGAGGATGCTCTCGACGAGGTTGTGCGGAATGGCGCCGCAGTTCACCGTGACGAAGGGCTTACCCGAGCGGTCGCCGCCTGACTGGATGGCACGCGCAACCAGCTCCTTGCCGACGCCGGACTCGCCTTCGAGCACGACCGGAATGTTGGATTGCGCCGCACGCTGCGCCAGATCGATGACGCGGATCATCGCCGGGCTTGCCGAAACAATGTCGTCGAAGCCGACGAGGCCGGAGCGCGAACGGCGGCCCGAGCGGGCCCGCACTTCGCGCTGGTCCAGCTTCATTGCGTTGGCGATCGAGGTTGCGATGCGCTCCGGTGAAACGGGCTTGACGACGAAATCGAAGGCGCCGGCACGCATGGCCTGCACGACCGTTTCAATGCCGCCCTGCCCGGTCTGCACGATCACCGGGATCTGCGTGCCGAGTTCATGGAGCGCTTCGAGGAATTCTAGGCCGGTCATTTCCGGCATCATCAGGTCGAGAAGGATGACGTTGAAGAGACCACTGTCGCGCTTCACCATCTCCAGGCCGATGCGGCCGTTCTCAGCCTGATGGACGACATGCCCGTGACGCTCGATTGCGTTCTTCAGCAGACGGCGTTGTACCGGGTCGTCCTCGACCACGAGAATCTGCCCTGCACCCTTGAGCTCACTATAACCGGTCATTGTTGCCTCACTTCATGCGAAACCTGCGGGCACTCTGGCAGAAAGGCTTGAACATCCAGTTTTGAGAAATAATTGCATTTTAACGATTGTGGCGATACCGAATCCGTATCGAAGCGGGCCTCCAGCATCCCGAAAGCCCCTTGATACGGGGCCTTCCGGCGCTTAGACAGTCAGACCTGTTCGAAATGAGGAAGAGGAACCCAGCCATGAATTTCGTGCTCCCCGGCGCCGGTCTTAATTTTTCGGCAACAGTTGCCTCGGCCGCGACCGATCCGGCGCTCGGCGACCTCCCGGTCTGGAAGCTGCAGGATCTCTACCCTTCCGCCATCTCGACCGCCTTCACCAGCGACATGGAAAAGGCAGGCCGCAACGCGCTCGCCTTCGAGGAAAAATGGAAAGGCAAACTTGCCGATGCAGCGGCCCAAAAAGGCGCTGGAGGCATCGGCGAGGCGCTGAAGGAATACGAGGCGCTGGACGATCTCATCGGCCGTCTCGGCTCTTTTGCCGGCCTCACCTATTTCTCCGATACGACCAACCCGGTAAACGGCAAGCTCTACGGCGACGTCCAGGCGAAGATCACCGAATTCTCCGGCCACCTTCTCTTCTTCGCGCTGGAGCTGAACCGCATCGACGACGCGGTGATGGACGCCTGCATGGCAAACGACCCTGAGGCCGGCCATTACCGCCCCTGGCTGATCGACCTGCGCAAGGACAAGCCCTACCAGCTGGAAGACAAGCTGGAACAGCTCTTTCTCGAAAAGTCGATGACGAGTGCGGCTGCGTTTAACCGCCTCTTCGACGAGACCATGGCCGAGCTCCGCTACAATATCGACGGCGAGAAAGTGCCGCTCGAAGTCGCGCTCAATCTTTTGCAGGACGAGGATCCGGAAGCGCGCCGCAAGGCGGCAATGGCGCTCGCCGAAACCTTCAAGGCGAATATCCGCACCTTCACGTTGATCACCAATACGCTTGCCAAGGACAAGGATATTTCCGATCGCTGGCGCGGCTTCGAGGATATCGCCGACAGCCGTCATCTGGCAAACCGCGTCGAGCGCGACGTGGTCGATGCGCTGGCAGCTGCCGTCAAGCAGGCCTATCCGCGCCTTTCGCACCGCTATTACAAGATGAAGGCGAAGTGGCTCGGAATGGACCAGATGAATTTCTGGGACCGCAATGCGCCCTTGCCCGAAACCTCCAATGCAGTGATTTCCTGGGGCGAAGCGAAGGACACCGTTCTTTCGGCCTACGGCAATTTCGCGCCGGAAATGGCGGCCATCGCCAAGCGCTTCTTCGACGAGCAGTGGATCGACGCGCCCGTGCGTCCCGGCAAGGCGCCCGGCGCCTTCTCTCACCCCACGGTTCCCTCAGCGCATCCCTACGTGCTGGTCAACTACATGGGCAAGCCGCGGGATGTGATGACGCTTGCCCATGAACTCGGCCACGGCGTTCATCAGGTGCTGGCCGGTGCACAGGGCGCGCTGATGTGCCAGACCCCGCTGACGCTTGCCGAAACCGCCTCCGTCTTCGGCGAGATGCTGACCTTCCGCGCACTGCTTGACAAGACGACGGACAAGCGCGAGCGCAAGGCGATGCTCGCCCAAAAGGTCGAGGACATGATCAACACGGTCGTGCGCCAGATCGCCTTCTACGAATTCGAACGCGAGCTTCACACGGCCCGCAAGGCAGGCGAACTGACCGCCGAGGATATCGGCGAACTCTGGCTTTCGGTTCAGTCGGAAAGCCTCGGTCCGGCGATCAGGATCTCCGAGGGATACGAGACCTACTGGGCCTATATCCCCCACTTCATCCACTCGCCCTTCTATGTCTACGCCTATGCCTTCGGCGACTGCCTGGTGAACTCGCTCTATGCCGTCTACCGCAAAGCCGACAAGGGCTTCCAGGACAAATATTTCGCGCTTCTGAAGGCCGGCGGCACCAAGCATCACTCTGAACTCCTGAAGCCTTTCGGCCTCGACGCCACCGATCCGTCGTTCTGGAGCAAGGGCCTGTCGATGATTGAGGGGCTGATCGATGAATTGGAAGCGCTTGATAAGGCTTAAGACGCAGCTCCGGGTCAGGGGCTAACCGAAAGCCCTGACCTTGAGCTGCGGCCGTCGGTGCAAGCAGCCAGGCGGCATTGTGCAACGCTTACGAGGAACGATGAAGGCAACCCCTTCTCCCTCATTCCCGTGCTTGTCACAGGAATCCAGTGCGCCCAAGGCCTTGGGCGCGGGAGACACTTTGAAACGAAAAAAGTCATTCGCGACGCGGATGCGCCGGGGCTGGAACCCTGTGACAAGCACGGCAATGAGGAAATCCGGAGCGACCGGTCTCAGCAAATGGGAGCGCGGATGACAATTTCTCAGTCTTGCATCCTCTTCCGCGACGACACGACCGGCGAAGTCATGCTCTTCGCCGATCCCGCCGAGATCATCATCGCCCGGACGCGTGCCGAATTCTTCGCCGGCCTCGCGCGGATGGAGACGGCCAAGACGGACGGAAAGTGGCTGGCAGGATATCTATCTTACGAAGCGGGCTATCTCTTCGAGGAAAAACTCGCGGGCTTCGTGGAAGAGAACAGGCAGACGCCGTTGCTCTGCTTCGGCATCTTCGACGCCCCGCAGAAGGACGGTCGTCCGCTCGCGCAGCCGAAACAGCGTCTCGACAACGAGGAATTCCTGACGGCGCCCAAAGCCGCTTGGGCATTCCCCGCATACAAAGAGCGCTTCGACCGATTGCATCGGCATCTGCGCCAGGGCGATTGCTATCAAGCAAACCTCACCATGCCCATCGAAGCACGTTGGAATGGAGATCCGCGCGCGGCCTTCTGGTCGCTGATCGAACGTCAGCCGGTGAAATACGGTGCGCTCGTCGATCTCGGCGGCCCCGTCATCCTGTCCCGCTCTCCCGAGCTCTTCTTCCGGACGGACGAGGAAGGCTGGATCGAGACGCATCCGATGAAAGGCACCGCCAAGCGTGGCGCCGATGCGGCCGAAGATGCCGCCATTGTCGCGGCGATGCGTCACGATATAAAGACACAAGCCGAAAACCGGATGATCGTCGACCTGCTTCGCAATGACATCTCGCGCATCACGGAGGTCGGTACGCTCGATGTTCCGAAGCTCTTCGAGATCGAGACCTACCCCACACTGCACCAAATGGTAAGCCATGTGCAGGCGAAACTTCTTCCCGACCTTTCCATCCGCGATATCTTCGCCGCCCTCTTCCCCTGCGGCTCGATCACCGGCGCACCGAAGCTCAGCGCCATGCACATCCTGCACGAACTCGAAGACACGCCACGCGACGCCTATTGCGGCGCGATCGGCATGATCTCTCCGGCAGGCGCCATGCGCTTTTCGGTTGCGATCCGCACGATCAGCCTTTTTGAGGACGGCAGGGCAATCTTCAATGTCGGTGGCGGCATCGTCTTCGATTCCACTGCGGAAGCCGAATATGAAGAATGCCTGCTCAAGGCGCGTTTTGCGATCGGCGACCAGGACATCGCGCGATGAGCGACTTCTCGCTGATTGAGACATTGCGGTTTGAACCGGGGACCGGCTTCATGCGCCTGCGGCTGCATCTTGCCCGTCTGACGCGCTCGGCCCGGCGGATCGGCTTTGCCGAGCCGCGACATGCGCTCGATGAGCTCAATGCCTCCGTCCAAGGCGCGACGGGCGCTCTGCGCATCCGGCTGACCTTCGATGCGCAGGGCCGCATAGACGTCACGACCGCGCCTTTCACACCGCTTGCGCCCGGCACGGTGTGGAACATCCGCATCGCTTCGACCCGCCTCGACAGCGCCGACAAGCTGCTGCGGATCAAGACCACCCGCCGCACGCTCTACGAAGCCGCCCGCGCCGAATACACGCCGCAGCAGGCGGACGAAGTGCTGATGCTGAACGAACGCGGCGACGTCTGCGAAGGCACGATCACTTCAGTCTTCCTCGGCGATGGTTCCGGCATCCTTCGCACCCCGCCGATTTCCTGCGGCCTGCTCGCTGGCGTGCTGCGCACAGAGTTGATCTGTCAGCGCAATGCCCGCGTCGGTCGCATCCGGCTGGACGATTTGAACAACGGCCAGATCTACGTTGGAAATTCGCTCCGCGGCCTCATCCCTGCACGGCTTTTCATCTAAGCCCGCGCAAACCCTAAAAAGAAGATGGATGGCAACGTTCCAATCGATTATTCAACAGATCCGCAACGATAGACCGGAAGGATTTTGCCATGTTCATGCTGGCGCTCACCTATGTGAAGCCGAACGAAGAGGCCGATAAGCACATGGAGCCGCATATGGCCTGGGTCAAGGAAGGCTATGCCAAAGGCTGGTTCCTTGCCTCCGGCCGCAAGGTTCCCCGCACCGGCGGCGTCATCCTCGCTATCGGCAATCGTGCCGAGATCGAGGCCTATGTCGCCGCCGATCCGTTCATGGTTCACGGCGTTGCAGAATATGAGATCACGGAAGTCGCGGTGACGACGGTGGCCGAGGGGCTGGATATCCTGAAAAAATAGAGTTTCCTACAAAGGGGCTGACGCTGCACAAGGCCGAGCTCGTTGCGGAGCTTGCGCATGTCCGCGCGCTGATAAATCCATTTCCGGCCCAAACGCTCTTTATTGTGACGCCGATTTATGGTTAGAGCCGGTCACCTCGCATTTCTCGCGCCATTTCAGAAGAATTCTTAAAGGTTCATCGCCTTCGTCACCTTCCATAGGAGAAAAGAATGACGGAACAGACCCACCCGGTATATGCCGAAATTACCGGTCCGATCGTGATGATCGGCTTTGGCTCCATCGGCCGCGGCACGCTGCCGCTGATCGAGCGCCACTTCAAATTCGACAAGAGCCGGATGGTTGTCATCGACCCGCGCGACGAGCCGGCCGACATGGAGATCCTGAAGAAGTACGGTGTCCTCCACATCAAAGAATACGTGACGAAGGACAATTACAAGGATCTCCTGAAGCCGCTTCTGACCAAAGGCGGCGGTCAAGGCTTCTGCGTCAATCTCTCGGTCGATACCGGCTCGCTCGACATCATGAAGCTCTGCCGCAAGCTCGACGTACTTTATATCGACACCGTCGTGGAACCCTGGCTCGGCTTCTATTTCGACAAGAACATGAAGAACGCCGACCGCACCAATTATGCGCTGCGCGAAACCGTCCGCAAGGAAAAGGCGAAGAACCCTGGCGGTGCTACCGCCGTTTCCACCTGCGGCGCAAACCCAGGCATGGTGTCCTGGTTCGTCAAGCAGGCGCTTGTCAACCTCGCCAACGAAATCGGCGTGAAGTTCGACGAGCCGGATCAGCACGACCGTGAAGGCTGGGCGAAGCTGATGAAGAAGGTCGGCGTCAAGGGCATCCACATTGCCGAACGCGACACACAGCGCACCAAGCATCCGAAGCCGCTCAACGTCTTCTGGAATACCTGGTCGGTCGAAGGCTTCATTTCCGAAGGCATGCAGCCCGCAGAGCTCGGCTGGGGCACCCATGAAAACTGGATGCCGAAGAACGCCAAGAAGCAGAAAAAGGGCTGCAAGGCCGCGATCTATCTGGAGCAGCCGGGCGCCAATACCCGCGTGCGCACCTGGTGCCCGACGCCCGGTCCGCAATACGGTTTCCTTGTCACTCACAACGAGTCGATTTCGATCGCCGATTATTTCACGGTCCGCGACAAGGATGGCGAAGTCACGTTCCGCCCGACCTGCCACTATGCCTACCATCCGGCCAACGATGCGATCCTGTCGCTGCATGAGATGTTCGGTAACGGCGGCACGTCGCAGCCGGTCCACCACGTTCTCGACGAAGACGAACTGGAGGACGGCATCGACGAACTCGGTGTGCTCCTCTACGGCCACGAGAAGAACGCCTATTGGTTCGGCTCGCGCCTGTCGCTCGAAGAAACCCGCCGCATCGCGCCCTATCAGAATGCGACCGGCCTGCAGGTGACCTCTGCCGTTCTCGCAGGCATGGTCTGGGCTCTCGAACACCCGAAGGCCGGTATCGTCGAAGCCGACGAGATCGACTACAAGCGCTGCCTCGAAGTGCAGCTGCCCTATCTCGGCCCGGTTGAAGGTCACTACACCGACTGGACGCCGCTTAATGGTCGTCCGGGCCTCTTCCCGGAAGACATCGACACCAAGGATCCCTGGCAGTTCAAGAACATCCTGGTTCGTGCCTAACCGGGCATTCAAATCCGCATCGATGCCCGCCGAAAGGCGGGCATTTTTGTAACGCCTGCCGCGTAATTTCGCTTCATCGTTGCAGGAGGCTTGCCATGGCGGCGGGCTCGCGCCATGTTTTTCAAGACTTTCGCGGATAGAGTCCGCTCCGAATCGCCGGGAGAACCATATGACGTTCAGAAACATTCTCGTCCTTGCGGGTGCTGCAGCAGCGCTTGCCGCCTGCGTCTCAGACCGCCCCATGCCGGTAGCGACACGCGCTGCGCCGACCGGCGTCGAGGGTTCCTGGGCCGATCCGAACGGCATCATTTCTACCTTCCAGGCAGGCACCTTCACCACCCGCACGACCGACAGCAACCAGCTGCTCGCGTCCGGCACCTATATCAACACCTCACCGTCACTGGTCGAAATCAGCATGACATCGCTGGTTCGCAAGACGCAGTCGAAGGTCAATTGCGCGCTCGTCAACCAAAGTCAGCTGAACTGCACCTCGGATGCAGGTTCGCAATTCACGTTGACGCGCCGCATGTAATTTCCCCCGCTTTTAATGAAGAAGCTCTCCTTTGCGGGAGCTTTTTTCGTTTTTGCCTCTTGGAAAGCACCCCGAGAACAACAGCTTTTTTGCACTTGCGGTCGGTCATCGTTGATGAAAACATCCGCACGCCGGGTAGCCGCCAAACGAGTAAGGGAAGGACGAAGTCAGGGGTACGGGGCTTCGCCATTAAATCAGGAGAACAGTATGACCAAGTCATTTAGCTTCGGTCTGTTGACCGCATCGATGCTGGCGCTTAGCGCTGGCGCAGCTTTCGCGGACTACAAGCTCAATATTCTTCATATCAATGATTTCCATTCACGCATCGAGTCGATCAACAAGTTCGATTCCACCTGCTCGGCGGAGGACGAAGGCAAGAACGCATGCTTCGGCGGCGCCGCCCGCTTGAAGACCGCGATCGACCAGCGCCGCCAGGCGCTGTCCGGCCAGAACGTCCTGCTTTTGAACGCCGGCGACAACTTTCAGGGTTCGCTCTTTTACACGACCTACAAAGGTACTGCGGAAGCCGAGATGCTGAACGCCATGAAGTTCGATGTGATGACCGTCGGCAACCATGAATTTGACGACAGCGAAGACGGCCTCGCCGCCTTCCTCGACAAGGTCCAGTTCCCGGTTATTTCCGCAAACGTCCTTGCCGCCGACGGCTCGAAGCTCGGCGATCGCATCAAGCCTTCGCTGGTGCTCGATGTCGGCGGGCAGAAGATCGGCATCGTCGGCGCCGTGGCCAATGATACCGAAGAGCTTTCCTCTCCCGGCCCCAAAGTGATGATTGCCGAGGACGTCCAGACGATCAGCGCAGCTGTCCAGGAATTGAAGGCCCAGGGCATCAACAAGATCATCGCGCTCACCCATGTCGGCTATCCGCGCGATCTCGCAGCCATCGCCAAGATTCCGGATGTCGATGTCGTCGTTGGCGGCCACTCGCACAGCCTGCTTTCGAACACCGATCCGAAGGCGGAAGGCCCCTACCCGACGATGGTGGACAATCCGGGCGGCTACAAGGTGCCCGTCGTGCAGGCGGCATCCTACAGCAAGTATCTCGGTGATCTCGTCGTCGACTTCGACGACAGCGGCGTCGTCAAGAGCGCCAAGGGCGATCCGATCCTGATCGACTCCTCCTTCACGCCCGACCCGGCCCTTGTTGCCCGTATCCAGGAACTGGCGAAACCGATCGAAGAACTCCGCAAGAAGGTCATCGGCTCGTCCCAAGCCCCGATCGAGGGCAACCGCACCGTTTGCCGCGTCAAGGAGTGCTCGATGGGCAACCTCGTTGCCGATGCCATGCTCGACCGCACGAAGAACCAGGGCATACAGATCGCCATCCAGAACGGCGGCGGCCTTCGCGCCTCGATCGACGGCGGCGATATCACCCAGGGCGAAGTCATCACCGTGCTGCCGTTCCAGAACACGGTGGCCACCTTCCAGCTGACGGGCGCAGACATCGTCACGGCGCTAGAAAACGGTGTCAGCCAGATCGACGAGGGCGCCGGCCGCTTCGCGCAGGTCGCCGGCCTGAAGTACAGCTTCGACAAGTCGAAGCCGGCGGGCAGCCGCGTCAGCGGCGTTGAGGTCAAGGAGGGTGACAAATTCGCACCGATCGATCCGGCCAAGACCTACGGGGTCGTCACCAACAATTTCATGCGCGCCGGCGGGGATGGCTATTCGATCTTCGAAACAGCCGGCAAGAATGCCTATGACTTCGGTCCGGATCTCGCCGACGTGACGGTCGAATATCTGGCAGCCCATAACCCTTACAAGCCCTACACCGACGGCCGCATAGCGGAAGCCGCCCCGGCTGCGACCGCTGCACCTGCCGCGCCGGCTGCTCCATCCGCTCAAGCTCCAGCCGCAACTGCGCCAGCTGCCAGCGCACCGGCTGCGGCGACGCCGGCAAGCCATGTCATCGCCGCAGGTGATACCCTTTGGGATCTTGCCAAGCAGTTTTACGGCGATGGCGAGCTCTGGAAGAAAATCTCCGAAGCCA
Source organism: Rhizobium sp. 007 (assembly GCF_015353075.1). NCBI lineage: Bacteria > Pseudomonadati > Pseudomonadota > Alphaproteobacteria > Hyphomicrobiales > Rhizobiaceae > Rhizobium > Rhizobium sp. 007. The sequence continues at coordinate 3,259,036 of NZ_CP064187.1, forward strand.
ACGGCGATCCCGATCCGCGTCGCCTGATGGTCGGCAAGGAGCTGCAGGTTCCCGCGAAGTAAGGCGATAGTCTGGATGTTGAAGACCGGTCCGGGGTTTCCCGGGCCGGTTTTTCCACTTATAGGGATATACCACCGCGCCGGCTGCCTATGAGCGGGAAGGGACTATCAAACGTTGGGGCCAAGATGACCATTGCACCTTCATACCTCCCGGCGGAGCATCCTCCGGTCAAATTCGGCAAGGTCGGAGTCCTTCTCGTCAATCTCGGCACGCCCGACGGCACCGACTACACGTCGATGCGGCGCTATCTGCGCGAATTCCTGACCGACAGGCGCGTCATCGAATGGTCACCGTTGAAATGGTACCCGATCCTCTTCGGCATCGTCCTGAACACCCGCCCGCAGAAGGTCGGCAAGGCCTACGAGACAATCTGGAACAAGGATAAGAACGAGAGCTATCTGCGCACCTATACGCGCAACCAGTCCGATCTCATGGCCGCGCGTCTGAAGGACCTGCCGAATGTAAAGGTAGACTGGGCTATGCGTTACGGCACGCCCTCGATCGCTTCGCGCATCAACGCACTGAAAGAGGAAGGCTGCGACCGCATCGTTCTTTTCCCGCTCTATCCGCAATATGCGGCAGCGACGACCGCCACGGTCAACGACAAGGCATTCCAGCATCTCTTGAAGATGCGCTGGCAGCCGGCATTGCGCACGGTGCCTAACTATCACGACGACGAAACCTATATCGAAGCGCTCGCCAATTCGGTGACAAAGCATCTTGCGGGGCTCGACTGGGAACCGGAGGTGATCCTCGCCTCGTTTCACGGCATCCCGCTCTCCTATTCCGAGCAGGGCGATCCCTACTTCTTCCAATGCCAGAAGACAGGCCACTTGCTTCGCGAAACGCTCGGCCTTGCGAAGGAGAAGTTCATGATAACCTTCCAGTCCCGCTTCGGGCCGGAAGAATGGCTGCAGCCCTATACCGACAAGACCGTCGAAAAGCTGGCACAAGACGGCGTCAGACGCATCGCCGTTCTCAATCCCGGTTTCGTCTCCGACTGCCTGGAAACACTGGAAGAGATTGCCGAGCAGGCGGCCCATTCCTTTCATGAAAACGGAGGCGAGAAGTTTGCGCATATTCCGTGCCTCAACGACAGTGAGGACGGGATGCGCGTGCTGGAAAAGGTCGTGCGCCGCGAACTACTGGGTTGGGTCTAAGACGGACGTCTGCTGCCAGCCGCGCCCCGGTCTTCGGGCTGCTGTTTAAAACCTTGGCGTGCGCTTGTGAATATCCCGCTCGTTGAATAGGATCGCCGCGATGATAGGCGATGAAGGAGAGAGTGATGATTTTAGGCGGGTTCGATATCGTCGTTATTGCTCTCGTCGTCTTCGTCATCCTTGTGCTTTTTGCAGGCATCAAGACGGTGCCGCAGGGCTATCGCTATACGATCGAGCGCTTCGGCCGCTATACGCGCACACTGGAGCCCGGCCTCAACATCATCACGCCCTTCATCGAGCGCATTGGCGCCCGCATGAATGTGATGGAGCAGGTGCTCGACGTACCCACCCAGGAAGTCATCACCCGGGACAACGCCTCGGTCGCCGCCGATGCCGTCGCCTTCTATCAGGTCCTGAATGCCGCGCAGGCAGCCTATCAGGTCTCCAATCTCGAAAACGCCGTTCTTAACCTGACGATGACCAATATCCGTTCCGTCATGGGCTCTATGGACCTCGACGAGCTCCTGTCCAACCGCGATGCGATCAATGACCGGCTGCTGCGGGTTGTCGATGATGCCGTGCAGCCGTGGGGCATCAAGGTCACCCGTATCGAGATCAAGGACATCCGTCCGCCGACCGATCTCGTCGACGCCATGGCGCGGCAGATGAAGGCCGAGCGTGAGAAGCGTGCCCAAATTCTGGAAGCCGAAGGTTCGCGCAACGCTCAGATCCTTCGCGCCGAAGGTGCCAAGCAATCGGCAATCCTGGAGGCAGAAGGCCAGCGCGAGGCAGCGTTCCGCGAAGCGGAAGCCCGAGAGCGTCTGGCCGAGGCCGAAGCCAAGGCGACAAAGATGGTCTCCGAGGCGATCGCCGCCGGCGACGTGCAGGCGATCAACTATTTCGTCGCGCAGAAATATACAGAGGCGCTGTCTGCCATCGGAACGGCCGGCAATTCCAAGATTGTCCTGATGCCGATGGAGGCCTCATCCATTATCGGCTCGCTGAGCGGTATCGGTGCAATCGCTAAGGAGGTCTTCGGCGACGGCAATAGTCCGCCCTCCCCGCCGCGGCCGCGTCAAGTGCCGCCGCGCACGACCCCGCCGGTCAATCCCTTCAACCAGGCCCCGGAGCGCTGACGAATGCTGACACGCGTCGTTGCCGAACTGGGACCATGGACCTGGTGGATTGTGGGCCTGGCGCTGCTTGCCGCCGAAATGATGGTGCCGGGCTTTTTCCTCGTCTGGATCGGTCTTGCCGCGCTCGCCGTCGGCGTTCTGTCGCTGCTGCTTTGGAATGCCGCTTTCTGGATCTGGGAAACGCAGCTCATCCTTTTTGCCATCCTGGCCGTTGCTGCGACATTCCTTGGCCGCCGGCTGACGCTTCGCCATGATGCGACCGACGAACCCTTCCTCAATCAGCGGGGCGCAAGTCTCGTCGGCCGGACGGCAACGCTCTTAGAACCGATCGCCGAAGGCCGCGGCCGCATTCGCATCGATGATACGATCTGGCGGGTGACAGGCCCGAACCTCCCCATCGGAACGCAGGTGAAGGTGGTCGCAAGCAACGGGCGCGACCTGACGGTCGAGCCGCTCTGATCAGGCGACGCCGATCCGCAAGAGATCGTGAAAATGCACCAGGCCGGCCGGCTTGTTATCGTCATCGATGACGATCAGTGCGCCGATTTGATACTGCTCCAGCAATGCCAGCGCGCTTGTCGCAAGCGCCGTCGGCCTGACCGTCTTCGGCGTGCGCGTCATGACGTCGTCGACGCAAAGCTCGGACAGGTTGCGCGTCAAGTTACGGGCAATGTCACCTTCGGTAACGATGCCGCAGAGCCGCCCGTCCTCGTCCAGAACGCCGACGCAGCCGAAATGCTTGCGCGACAGCACGCGGATCGCCTCCGGCATCGGTGTCCCCTTCGCCACCAGCGGGACGCGGTCGCCGGTATGCATGACGTCGCCGACATGCATCAGGCTGGCGCCGAGCTTTCCGCCTGGATGGAAGACATGGAAATCCCGCGCCGTGAAGCCGCGCGCTTCAAGCAGCGCGATCGCGAGCGCATCCCCGAGGGCGAGCTGCATCAATGTCGATGTCGTTGGCGCAAGGCCGTTCGGGCATGCTTCCTGTTCGTTCGGGATCAGCAGTACGATGTCGGATGCCGTCGCCAGCGACGAGTGTTCGCTGCACGTGAGCGCGACCAGGGGGATGGAAAACCGGCGCGTATAGGCAATGATGCTGCGCAGTTCCGCGCTTTCGCCGCCCTTGGATATGGCGAGCACAAGATCGTCGCTCGCGATCATCCCAAGGTCGCCGTGATTGGCTTCCGCAGCGTGAACGAAAAACGCAGGCGTGCCCGTCGAAGCAAAGGTAGCAGCCAGTTTCGTTCCGATGTGTCCACTTTTGCCGACACCCGTTACGATGACACGACCGCTGATACTGCCGATCGTCTCCACAGCTTGAGAAAACGGCTCCCACAGACCGTCGCTCAAGGCGCGCTCCAGCGCTTCCAGTCCGCGTCTCTCCGTCTCGATCGTCCGCTTGGCGGATTCGAGCACACCGTTCTCAACAAGTTTGACTGCTTTTCTCATGGTCCTGCGTTAGCGCTTTTCATTTGAGGTGTCTACCCACGTTGCTTTGCAACCTGTGAACAGAGCCTCGCGGCGCAACGAATGATTAACCACGAGGCTTTACGTTCGGGTAACGAATTGAAGCATGCCACGCGCGGAATCCGGATGGCCAAGGAAAGAGAGACGAGCAGTTTGACGCCGCTCTGCGCGGCGCGCTTTGCCGTGTCTTCTATCGCTTGCTTCGCTTTGTTTCTTCCACCTCACCCTGGTTTTGCTCAGTCCGCGCAAAACAGCACCGGCAGCGGCACATCCGGCTATTCGTCTGCATCTAGCGCGCAGTCCTACAGCAGTTCGCCGAATGCACAGCAGTTGCCCGCCAATGGCGCAGCCGACGGTAGCGATATCGCAAATCCCTCAGCCGATGGAATGAGCGGCACACCGCCCAGCTCAAACCAACAAGCCGGAACAACGATGGCAACCGGGACGACTGATCAGGATCCGTCCGGCGAGACGACCGGCTCCATTCTCGATGAGGACATTCGTCGCCTGAATACCCGCGAACCGGCAATCGATGACAGAAGGGCGCCACGCAAGCCGGAGGAAAACCTCTCAGGTCAGGAGACGCCGGGCATCCGCATCGGCACCTTCGTGCTGCGCCCTTCCGTTACCCAGTCGATCAACACCGAAACGACGAAGGACGGAGAGACAAAGGAGACGCGCGCTTTCCTCCAAACCGACGCCCACGCAACGCTTGCTTCCGACTGGGCGCTCCATCAACTGATCGTCACGAGTGAGGGCACTTGGCAGCGCAATGTCAGCGGTACCGGCGAAGAACAGCCCGCCTTCGACATCGACGGGGACCTTCGACTCGACCTGCCGGACGATACGGTCGCTTATATCAAGGGCGGATACCGGTTTTATCGGGAAGATACCGACGATCCTGACGCAATCGCCGATGCCGAGCAGCAATCGGATGTGCAGGAGTTCTCAGCCGGCGCATCCATCGAGCGCGGGTTCGGCATCCTGCGCGGTACCGCGGCACTCGATCTGACCCGGACCATCTACTCCGACGCCGTGCTTTCGAACGGCACGAGGATCTCGCTCAGCGACCGCGACCAGACGTCCGGCACATTTCGGACCCGTGTCGGCTATGAGCTTTCGCCGGCCCTCATTCCCTTCGTCGAGGCCTCGGTCGGTAAGACTGTCTACGACGAAACCCGGGATTCGGCGGGTTTTGCGCGCTCCGGCAACAGCTACGGCGCCAAAGCTGGCGTCGAGGTCGATCTGGGAGAAAAGTTGAAGGGTGAAGTCGGTCTCGGCTACGAAACCGCAACCTTTGACGATAGCCGCCTCGAACCGATCGATACCGCAACCGTCGATGCAAACCTCCTCTGGTCGCCGCTGCGTGGAACCGACGTTCGTTTTGATCTATCGACCAGCATCCAACCCTCAACGACAGCTGGTCAGAGCGGCTATATCTCGCACGAACTGACAACGGCGGTCACGCATCAGCTGCGCGACAATCTCCAGGCAACGGTGCTGGGTGGGGTGACTTTGCGGGACTATCCGTCCGGCGGCAGCAGCGACGAGACGGTCTATACGGCGAGCGGCGGGCTCACCTGGAACATCAACCGCTATCTCGATTTCACCAGCACGCTGGGATACGAGCTGACGACGCGCGATGTGGGCGCCGACTCGCAGCAATGGCGAGCCGGCGTCGGTCTCAAGCTGAAACGCTAGGCTCAAAGGCCTTTCAGCAATGCCTTGAAACCGGCTTCGACGGTCGGGCGGATATCCGCACGTTCGAGTGCGAAGGCAACATTGGCCAGGATGAAGCCATCCTTCGCGCCGCAGTCATAGGTCGTGCCGCGGAAGTGGTAGCCTGCAAAATCCTGTTCCTTGAGCAGCTTCAGCATGCCGTCGGTCAGCTGGATTTCATTGCCGGCGCCGCGCTCCTGCGTCTCGAGGATCTTGAATATCTCAGGCTGCAGGATGTAGCGGCCGTTGATGAAGAAGTTGGAAGGTGCCGTCCCCTTGGCCGGCTTCTCGACCATGCCGGTGATGCGGAAGCCCTCGCCGACCGGTTCGCCGGCTCCCACGATGCCGTATTTATGCGCTTGCTCCGGAGCACATTCCTCGACGGCGATGATGTTGCCGCCGCTCTGGGCATAGAGATCGATCATGCCCTTCATGCAGCCCTTGCCTTCATTCTTCATGATCATGTCCGGCAGCAGCAGCGCGAAAGGTTCGTCGCCGACGATCTCACGGGCGCACCATACGGCGTGGCCGAGGCCGAGTGGCTCCTGCTGGCGGGTGAAGCTGACCGTTCCTGCTTTCGGAAGCTGATTGGCGAGCAGCGTCATTTCCGCCTGCTTGCTGCGTTCGCGCAGCGTCTGCTCGAGCTCGAAGTGAATGTCGAAATAATCTTCGATGATATGTTTGTTGCGGCCGGTCACGAAAACGAAGTGTTCAATGCCGGCTTCGAGCGCCTCGTCGATCACATACTGAATGATCGGTTTATCGACGACAGTCAGCATTTCCTTCGGAACGGCTTTGGTGGCCGGGAGGAAGCGTGTCCCCAAACCTGCAACCGGGAATACCGCTTTACGAACTTTTTTCTGCTGTCCCACTTAGACCTCCTAGGGGGGCTGGATCGCTTTTACACTCAAGCTATTTAGGGTGAACTAGATTAGAATCGCTACCGTTTTGCAAAGGATGACGGGAGAAGCCGGTCATGGTAAAGAATTTGTTGACTCCGTTCCGGTAGTGTCGGGTTTGGCCGGAAACTGCAACTCCGCCGCACGTGCAACGAAGATGACGGATACGACTGCCGATGACCCAGAACCGCAAATACTCCCTTCGTGGTCTTGCTCTCGCCCTCATGGTGACCGCTTCCGCAGGTCTGGCTCCCGATAGCGCGGCGGCCGACCAGCGGTTCCAGAAGTGGATCGCGGACTTTTATCAAACTGCCGCGCAAAATGGCATCAGCAAGGCAACCTATCGGAAAGCTTTCGCAGGCGTGACCGAACCGGACCCGACAGTCCTTGAAAAGGCGACCTTTCAGCCGGAATTCACGACCAAGATTTGGGACTATGTGGACTCCCGCGTCAACCCCTACACAGCCGAGATTGGCCGCAAAATGGCCACAAAGCATGCGTCGACGCTGACGGCGATCGAACGGCATTTCGGCGTCGACAAGAACATCATACTGGCGATCTGGTCGATGGAATCGAACTACGGCGCAGTCCTCACAAAGGACGACCGGCTGCACTATGTGCCACGCGCGCTTGCAACCCTTGCCTACGCGGACGACCGCCGCTCCAAATATGCCAAGAAGCAGCTCGTCGCTGCGCTGAAGATCCTGCAGAACGGTGATATCTCTGCCGATGGCATGACGGGATCCTGGGCAGGCGCCATGGGCCATACGCAGTTCATCCCGACGAGCTATCTGCTCTATGCCGTCGATGCCGACCGCAATGGTCATCGCGACATCTGGAATTCCGTGCCGGATGCACTTGCGACCTCGGCCAACCTTCTCGCAAAGAACGGCTGGGACACCGGCAGGACCTGGGGCTACGAAGTCTCGGTTCCGGCGAGCCTCGCAAAGCAGGTAGGCAAGACACATACGATCGCGCAATGGGCAGCGATGGGCGTCACCCGCCCCAACGGCAAGGGTTTTCGAGACGGCTCAACAAGGGCCGTGCTGAAGATGCCGGCTGGCGCCGGCGGTCCCGGCTTCCTGATGACCGCGAACTTTTTCACGATCAAGAAATACAACGCTTCCGACAGCTATGCGCTCGCCGTTGGCCTGCTTGCCGATGAAATTGCCGGTTATGGTGGCATGAAACAGCGCTGGCCGCGCCCGGAGGGCACGCTCGACATGAAGGAAAAATTCGAGCTGCAAAATCGCTTGAAGACGCTCGGCTATTACAACGGCGAGGTCGACGGCAATTTCGGTTCAGGTTCGAAAGCCGCAATTTCGGCGGTTCAAGAACGCCTCGGCATGCAGGCCGATGGCAAACCCTCGCTCCCGCTCCTGAATGCGCTCCGGCGCTAGAAAGGAGAAATCCGCGACATAGCCTTCATGGAGAGTGGACGTGCGTGTCCCCTCCATGCGAAAATGTCGCGAGATATGGGGCATGACGATGCGTAGATCGGGTGACAGGCTGAAACTGGGCTGGAGGACGCTGCTTTCCGCCGCTCTGGTGCTTTCCTTCGGCATTACCGCGCCCGTTGATTTTGCCGACGCGCAGGAGCGCTATTACTACCGCCGCTCGATCTTCGATTTCTTCACCGGCCGCCGCTACATCAACGAAGATTATGCGCCGCCGCCCGAGGTTCGACGCCCGCCGCAGCGTCAGCGCAAACGGACGCCGCTTGCGCCCAAACCTCCAACCGTCGCCACTGCGCGGCCTGTAGCGCCCGTCCTTCAGGAGCCGGTGGTCCAGAAACTCGAGAATGCCCAAAAGATCCTGATCGTCGGCGATTTTCTCGCAAGCGGCCTGGGCGATGGCATGACGGAAGCATTCAAGACTTCGCCCGGCGTGATCGTAGAGGCCCGAGGCAACGTCTCTTCGGGCCTGGTGCGCGACGATTATTACGACTGGCCCGAACAGCTCCTGAAGATAATGGACGAACTGAAGCCGGCGATGGTCGTCGTCATGATCGGCGCCAACGACCGGCAGCAGATGGTCATCGGCGGCGCCAAGGAGAAGTTCCGCACCGACGCCTGGTATGGCGAGTATCAGAAGCGTGTGCTGAACTTCGGCAAGGAAATAACGAACCGCAAGATACCATTGCTTTGGGTCGGACTCCCTGCTTTCGAATCGCCCTCGATGACGGCCGACGCCGTTCAGATGAACCAGCTCTATCGCAAGCAGGTGGAAAGCATCGGTGGCGAATTCGTCGACATCTGGGATGGCTTCGTGGACGAGAACGGACAGTTCGTCGTTACCGGTTCCGACATCAATGGTCAGCAGGTGCGCCTGCGCACCTCGGACGGCATCAATCTGACACAGGCCGGACGCCGCAAGGTCGCCTTCTACGTTGAAAAGCCGGCCCGCCGCCTTCTCGGCACCCAGGCAAGTCCCGACCTTGTGCGCCTCGACACCAGCAACCTGCCCCATCTCGGTCTGCCGTCGGACCCGGTCGCGCATACGCAGCCGATCAGTCTTTCGGACCCCAATCTCGATGGAGGAGCTGAGCTTCTCGGCGGCAGGCAGCCTCCGGCCACTTTGGCGAACTCGCCACGCGACATGCTCGTGCAGGAGGGCAAGATGGAGCCGGCCCCGGCAGGACGCGTGGACGACTACAGTCTTCCGGCCCTGAAAGAGCCGAAGCAGGTCTCGGCTAAATAAGCTTCAGTTCTTTGCCCGAGCGACCGTGCATGGAGATGAAATTTTCGTGACGCTCGCCTTCGAACTCGAAGTCGGTCGAGCCTCGCCTTTCGAAGCCCTTGAACAGATGCCCTACAGACTGATCAATAGATCGGCCGCCCGCAACCTCTTGCGAGCAGCGCGTTCTGTTCGGCTTTAAGCGAGAGCAATCAGCGCGGCAGAACCGTCGAGCCCATCAGCGCTTCATCGATCGCACGCGCTGCCTGGCGGCCCTCGCGGATCGCCCAGACGACCAGCGATTGGCCGCGGCGAACGTCGCCTGCCGTCCATAGCTTGTCGACCGAAGTCTTGTAGTCGTGGTCGTTGGCAACGACATTGGTCGAGCCACGGCGGTCGGTGTTGAGCGTCAGTTTGCCGTCCAGTTCCTTGAGCACGCTGTCAGTGAACGGTCCGCGGAAACCGATGGCGATAAAGGCGAGATCCGCCTTGATGACGAATTCCGTACCGGGAACCGGCTTGCGGCGCTCGTCGACTTCGCAGCACGTGACGCCTGTCAGCACGCCGTCTTCGCCGATGAACTCCAGCGTCGCCACCTGGAACTCGCGGACGGCGCCTTCGGCCTGCGACGAAGAGGTGCGCATCTTGGTTGCCCAGAACGGCCAAACGGCGAGCTTGTCTTCCTTCTCCGGCGGCTGCGGACGAATGTCGAGTTGCGTAACCTTCACAGCGCCCTGACGGAACGCCGTGCCGACGCAGTCCGAAGCGGTATCGCCGCCACCGACGACGACCACATGCTTGGCGCCCGCCAGGATCGGGTCCGACGCCCAGCCGACGCTGTCGATGTTTTCGCGGCCGACACGCTTGTTCTGCTGCACGAGATAGGGCATCGCGTCATGGACGCCGGCAAGTTCGATACCGGGAATGCCGGCTTCGCGCGGCGTTTCGGAGCCGCCGCAGTAAAGCACGGCATCGTAATCGGACAGTAATTGCTCGACCTTCATGTCGACGCCGACATTGACGCCGCAATGGAAGGTAACGCCCTCGCCCTTCATCTGCTCGACGCGGCGATCGATGAAGTTCTTCTCCATCTTGAAGTCGGGAATGCCGTAGCGCAGCAGGCCGCCAGGGCGGCTTTCGCGTTCGTAGACATGGACCTCATGGCCGGCGCGGCCGAGCTGCTGGGCAGCCGCCATACCAGCGGGACCGGAGCCGATGACCGCGACCTTCTTGCCGGTATGGACCGTTGCCGGCTGCGGACGGATGAAGCCGAGCTCGTAAGCCTTGTCGGCAATTGCCTGCTCGACCGTCTTGATCGCAACCGGCGCATCTTCGAGGTTCAGCGTGCAGGCTTCTTCGCAGGGCGCCGGGCAGACACGACCGGTGAACTCCGGGAAGTTGTTGGTCGAATGCAAGTTCTGGATCGCCGCTTCCCAATTGTTGTTGTAGACGAGGTCGTTCCAGTCCGGAATTTGGTTATGGATCGGGCAGCCGGTCGGGCCATGGCAATAGGGGATGCCACAGTCCATGCAGCGCGCGGCCTGTTTCTGCACTTCCTGGTCCGACATCGGGATCGTGAATTCGCGGAAATGCCGGATACGATCCGACGCCGGCTGATATTTCGCCACCTGCCGGTCGATTTCCAGAAACCCTGTGACCTTACCCATATTTTCGTCCCTCATCATCTTAAAGCCCAAGACCCAAAGGTCCCCAATACCAGTAGGCCAGTCCCATGACTGCGCCCAGGGCTACGAATTCCGTTTCAAGGCCGCCGCCGGCAAAAGAGGTTCCGGCGGAAACTGCGACGGCGAGGCACAGAGAGATGAAGGAATGAAGCAGCGAAAACCGATTTTTCATCATCGTTCTTTCCAGCATCCTCCATGCCGCTCGGCAAAGCAGTGGCTGATTTAGCGATTTAGAGCACTCACTCCGCGGCGATCCCCATTCGGCTCCGCTCCATTTCCTCGAGCGCACGACGGTACTCGACCGGCATGACCTTGCGGAATTTCGGACGATAGTCGACCCAGTTGTCCAGGATCTGCTTGGCGCGGGTCGAGCCCGTGTAGTGCAGATGGTTGGAGATCAGCTGGTAAAGGCGCTCCTCGTCGTGACGCGTCATGTCGCCGGAGACGTCGACGCGTCCCTTGTGCATGAGATCGCCGCCGTGATGGTGCAGCTTCTCCAGCATGTCGTCCTCTTCGGGAACCGGTTCGAGTTCGACCATCGCCATGTTGCAGCGCTTGGCGAAGTCGCCGGCCTCGTCGAGAACGTAGGCGACGCCGCCGGACATGCCGGCGGCAAAGTTGCGGCCCGTTGCGCCCAGCACGACCACCACGCCACCCGTCATGTATTCGCAGCCGTGGTCGCCCACGCCCTCGACAACGGCAATGGCGCCTGAGTTGCGCACCGCGAAACGCTCGCCCGCGACACCGCGGAAGTAGCACTCGCCTTCAGTCGCACCGTAAAGCACGGTGTTGCCGACGATGATGGAATCTTCAGCGACGATCTTCGAGTTCTCCGGGGGCCGGATGATGATCTTGCCGCCCGAAAGGCCCTTGCCGACATAGTCGTTGCCGTCGCCGATGAGGGTGAAGGTGACGCCACGCGCGAGGAAGGCACCGAACGACTGACCGGCTGTCCCCTTGAGTGTGACGTTGATCGTGTCGTCCTTCAGGCCGCGGTGGTTGTAGCGCTTCGCAACCTCGCCAGAGAGCATGGCGCCCGCCGAACGGTCGACATTCTTGATATCGACTTCGAAGGCGACCGGCGTCTTCGAGGAGAGCGCAGGCTCGGCCTTCTCGATCAGCTTGCGGTCGAGAATGTCGTCGATCGGGTGCTTCTGACGCGCCGTCCAGTAGGTCTCTTCCTTTGCTGCATCAACCTTGTGGAAGATGCGGCTGAAGTCGAGCCCCTTGGCCTTCCAGTGCGCCAGCATCTCGTCCTTCTCAAGCAGTTCCGAAGCGCCGATGATGTCATCGAGCTTGGTGAAGCCGAGCGAGGCCAGGATTTCGCGCACCTCGTTGGCGACGAAGAAGAAGTAGTTGATGACGTGCTCGGGTGTGCCCTTGAAGCGCTTGCGCAGAACCGGGTCCTGCGTCGCAACCCCTACCGGACAGGTGTTGAGGTGGCACTTGCGCATCATGATGCAGCCCGCGGCAATCAGCGGCGCGGTTGCGAAGCCGAACTCGTCGGCGCCCAGCAGCGCGCCGATGATGACATCGCGGCCGGTCTTCAGGCCGCCGTCCACCTGCAGGGCGACACGCGAGCGCAGCCCGTTCAGCACCAGCGTCTGCTGGGTTTCGGCGAGGCCGATTTCCCAAGGGCTGCCGGCATGCTTCAGCGAAGTGAGCGGCGACGCACCCGTGCCGCCGTCAAAGCCGGCAACGGTGATGTGGTCGGCGCGCGCCTTGGCAACACCGGCGGCGACCGTGCCGACGCCGACTTCCGAGACGAGCTTGACCGAGACGTCGGACGTCGGGTTGACGTTCTTCAGGTCGTAGATCAGCTGCGCCAGATCTTCGATCGAATAGATGTCATGATGCGGCGGCGGCGAAATCAGTCCGACGCCGGGCGTCGAATGACGGGTCTTGGCGACCGTCGCATCGACCTTGTGACCCGGCAGCTGGCCGCCTTCGCCGGGCTTTGCACCCTGCGCGACCTTGATCTGCAGCACGTCGGCATTGACAAGATATTCGGTCGTCACCCCGAAGCGTCCCGAAGCGATCTGCTTGATCGCCGAGCGTTCCGGGTTCATCGAGCCATCGCGCAGCGGCATGTAGCGGTCGGACTCTTCGCCGCCTTCGCCGGTGTTCGACTTGCCGCCGATCTTGTTCATGGCGATTGCGAGCGTCGTGTGCGCCTCGCGGCTGATCGAGCCGAAGGACATCGCACCCGTCGAGAAGCGCCTGACGATATCGGCAGCCGGTTCGACCTCGTCGATCGATACCGGTTTGCGGCCGAGCTTCTCTGCGCTCTTGACCTTGAACAGGCCGCGGATGGTGTTCATGCGCAGCGCCGTGGTGTTCACCATTTCGGAGAATTCGCGGTAGTGATCCTCGGCATTGCCGCGAACGGCATGCTGAAGGGCTGCAACAGCGTCCGGCGTCCAGGCATGGCTTTCGCCACGCATGCGAAAGGCATATTCGCCGCCAATGTCGAGCGTGCTTGCAAGCAACGGGTCGCGGCCGAAGGCGGCTGTATGGCGAGCAACGGTTTCCGTGGCGATCTCTTCCAGCCCGACGCCTTCGATCATCGTTGCGGTGCCGAAGAAATACTTGTCGACGAATTCCGACTGCAGTCCGATCGCATCGAAGATCTGCGCACCGCAATAGGACTGATAGGTCGAGATGCCCATCTTCGACATGACCTTGAGGATGCCTTTGCCGACCGCCTTGATGTAGCGGTAGACGATTTCGCTGGCGTCCACTTCCTTCGGAAATTCGCCCTTGGCATGCATGTCGAGCAGCGTGTCGAAGGCGAGATACGGGTTGATCGCTTCAGCACCATAGCCCGCGAGCAGGCAGAAGTGATGCACTTCGCGCGGCTCGCCGGTCTCGACGACAAGACCGACCGACGTTCGAAGCCCCTTGCGGATCAGGTGATGGTGGACGGCAGCGGTCGCAAGCAGCGCCGGGATCGCGATGCGATCTGGCCCGATCTGACGGTCGGAGAGCACGATGATGTTGTAGCCGCCCTTGACCGCCGCTTCGGCGCGCTCGCAGAGACGGTCGAGCATATCCGGCATGCCTTCGGCACCACGCTCGACATCATAGGTGAAGTCGAGTGTCTTGGTATCGAAACGGTCTTCCGTGTGACCGATCGAGCGGATCTTTTCGAGATCGCCGTTGGTCAGGATCGGCTGGCGCACTTCGAGACGCTTGGCGTTGGCCATGCCGGTATGGTCGAGGATGTTCGGCCGCGGCCCGATGAAGGAAACCAGGCTCATGACAAGCTCTTCGCGGATCGGATCGATCGGCGGGTTCGTGACTTGGGCGAAGTTCTGCTTGAAGTAGGTGTAGAGCAGCTTCGACTTGTCGGACATCGCCGAAATCGGCGTATCCGTACCCATCGAGCCGATCGCTTCCTGACCCGTCGTCGCCATCGGCGACATCAGGATTCTCGTGTCTTCAGTTGTGTAGCCGAAGGCCTGCTGGCGGTTGAGCAGCGAAACATCGCGGCGCAGCGCACGCGGTTCGACGGGCTTCAGGTCTTCCAAAATAAGCTGAGTACGGTCGAGCCAGCTGCGATAGGGATGCTGGGTCGCAAGCTGCGACTTCACCTCGTCATCCGAGATGATGCGGCCTTCTTCCATATCGATCAGCAGCATCTTGCCGGGCTGCAGGCGCCACTTCTGGACGATGTTTTCTTCCGGAACCGGCAGCACACCCGCTTCCGACGCCATGATGACACGATCGTCATTGGTGACGAGATAGCGCGCCGGACGCAGGCCGTTGCGGTCGAGCGTCGCGCCGATCTGCTTGCCGTCGGTGAAGGCGACAGCAGCCGGCCCGTCCCATGGCTCCATCAAGGCAGCGTGGTATTCGTAGAATGCCTTGCGCTCAGCCGCCATCGACTGGTTGCCGGCCCAGGCTTCCGGGATCAGCATCATCACCGCATGCGACAACGAATAGCCGCCGCGCACGAGGAACTCGAGCGCGTTATCGAAACAGGCTGTGTCCGACTGGCCTTCGTAGGAGATCGGCCAGAGCTTGGAAATGTCCTCGCCGAAGAGCGGCGAAGACACCGACGCCTGACGCGCCGCCATCCAGTTGACGTTGCCGCGCAGCGTGTTGATTTCACCGTTGTGGGCAACCATGCGATAGGGATGCGCCAGCTTCCAGGACGGGAAGGTGTTGGTCGAGAACCGCTGGTGCACGAGGGCAACCGCGCTTTCGAACCGCGGGTCCGACAAGTCCTTATAATAAGCGCCGACCTGATAGGCGAGGAACATGCCCTTGTAGACGACGGTGGATGACGAAAGCGACACCGGGTAGAAGTTGCTCTCCTCGCCTTCGAACTCGTCGTAGATGCGGTTGGAGATCACCTTGCGGAGCGTGAAGAGGCGGCGCTCGAACTCGTCGTTCGTCGCGGCATCCTCGCCGGCACCGATGAAAACCTGAACATGATGCGGTTCGGTGGCGGCGATATCCGGCGCCTTGGAGAGCGACGAGTTGTCGACCGGCACGTCGCGGAAGCCGAGGAAGACCTGGCCTTCCTCGGTGATCACATCCTGGATCACTTTCTTGAAGTGCTCGATCTGCTGTTCGTCGCGCGGCATGAAGATATGGCCCATGCCGTATTCACCGGCCTTCGGCAGGATGACGCCCTGCTTTGCCATTTCCTCACGGAAGAAACGGTCGGGAATCTGCACGAGAAGACCGGCGCCATCGCCCATCAGCGGGTCAGCACCGACGGCACCGCGGTGCGTCAGGTTTTCGAGGATGAAAAGGCCGTCCTTGACGATCTGGTGCGACTTCTGGCCCTTCATATGCGCGACGAAGCCGACGCCGCAGGCGTCATGCTCGTTGCGCGGATCGTATAGACCCTGTTTTCGCGGCAAACCGGAGGCGGATTTACGCGTATTGGCCGTTGCGCGCACGTCTGCTGCTGCGAACTGGTCAAAACCCGTGGATGGCGTCTTCGTCATCTTTCCCTCCTGTCAAAGCCCGCGAGCGGGCGTCTCTTTGTCGCGCGCCGTCCCTTGATACGGGGTTCGGCGCGTGACAGCGCTGTTGCATTATCGAAGATCCGGTCGCGTTGGCCCGCCAAAAGCGAGCCGCCGCGCTCCGCGCCTGCCAGTCGCCGCAGCGCTGCCAAGGCTGCGCTCGAGTGGACTATAGCGTGAAACCCTGCAAAGGTCAGGGCTTTCGGCGCCTCTTCGGCCGCAAAGGCCAAAATAGGACAGCAACACTGTCCTAATTCATCAGTTCTATGCCAGAAACCTATGCGCTCCGCAAGAGCGCGCGATTAAAAAATCGTCGATTTGCGACGGAAGATTGCCAAACTGACGAAAATGACGAAATTAAATTACCCGGCGCCGCACTATTTTGTTTATTGATTGCGGAATTCAATTTTTGTGATGCATTGCGACGCAGATGTTTGATCGCGTGAAGCTTTGGCGTAATGTCCCTGCCGAACTTGCCAACCCCACATTTCCCTAACGGTTCTTCCATGTATTTTGCTTCCGACAACTGGGCTGGCGCCCATGAATCTATTGCCCAACGCCTACTCTCGGCTTCCGCCGGTTTCGCGTCCGCATACGGCACCAGCGATCTCGATAAAAAAGTCGAGGCACGCTTTTGCGAGGTCTTCGAGCGTGAAGTCTCCGTCTTCTTTGTCGCGACGGGTACGGCTGCGAATTCCCTTTCGCTCGCCAGCGTCCAGCGTCCCGGCGGCGTCACCTTCTGTCATTCGGAGGCCCATGTCATCGAGGATGAATGCGGCGCACCGGAATTTTTCTCCGGCTCCGCCCGCCTTGTTGCCGTGCCCGGTGCGTCCGGCAAGATCGATCCGGCAAAGCTTTCGGCGAAGATAGCAGGCTTCCCTGAAGATGCCGTGCATCACGGCCGCGCCAGTGCCATCACCATCACCCAGGCGACCGAGATTGGTACGGTCTACACGTTGCCGGAAATCGGCGAGATTTCAGCCATCGCAAAGAAGCGGAACCTGGCTCTTCATATGGACGGCGCCCGCTTCGCGAATGCGCTCGTCGCGCTTGGCGCAACGCCTGCCGAAATGACATGGAAACGCGGGGTGGACATGCTTTCCTTCGGCGGCACCAAGAACGGTTGTTGGTGCGCGGAGGCGATCGTCTTCTTTCATTCGGATCAGGCCAAAGAGATGCCTTTTATCCGAAAGCGTGCGGCGCAGCTCTTTTCCAAGTCGCGCTTCATCGCCGCCCAGTTCGACGCGTATTTCGACAACGATCTCTGGCTCGATCTTGCCCGCCATGCGAACAGCATGGCCGATGGCCTCCGTGGCGGCATCGGCGCCAGCAATTCCGCCAGGCTCGCCTGGCCCACCGCCTCCAACGAAGTCTTCGCCGTCGTCACCAAGAGCGCGGCGAGAACTGCTGAAAATAGGGGGGCGACGTTCTACGAGTGGCCGATTCCGGCCGCAACGCCTGACCTCGTTAACGACAACGAGACGCTGATCCGCCTCGTCACCAGCTTCGCCACGACAAAAGCCGATGTCGACGGCTTCCTGAAGTGCCTGGCGGCATAAAGCCCGGCAGCACCTAGTTCTGATGGCCGTAGACGGCGGATTGCGGGGCACCGTGATCCGCCTTTTCCGCTTCGTGCCCGATCACAAGGATCATCATTACACAGGCCACCAGCCCGGATACGAATAGTGCGCCATACATCATCGGTCCGTCCTTTCTTGCCCCGAACGACGACCAGATTGGGTCCTAACGTAGAAGCCGGAATCTAACCAAATAGCTAAGCGACAAGGTTGAGAGGGGCTTAAAATGGTAAGCAGCCGGTTAACTTTCGTCCGGCGAATGCACACCTAAATCTTCCAGCTGCCGGAACTTAGTGGGCACTCAATCGTTTATAAGCGAAAGGTGAAGTGCCATGAAAAAGTTAGCTGTCGTTCTCATGTCGCTCGTGACGGCATTTTCCGGCGTAGCGCCCGCCGAAGCATTTCCGGCGATCAATCTCGAAAAACCGAAGGTGGTTTCAAACATCGAGCAGGTTCAGGATCGCATGATCATGCGCCGTTGGAACGGGCGCCGCTATTATTCGGGCCCTCGCCGCTATGGGAATTACCGCGGCTATCGCTACCGAAATTATTCCGGCTACCGCTATCGGAACTATGACGGCTATTACGGGCGTCGCTACTACCGCCGTCACCGTAACAACGACGCCGCGGCCATCATTGGTGGATTGGCGCTCGGCGCGATCATCGGCGGCGCATTGGCTCAGCCACGCTACTATGGCCCCCCGTCCTCCTATGCTTATGGCGGCAGCGGTCATACGCGCTGGTGCTACAGCCGATATCGCTCCTATAGGGCCTGGGATAATACGTTCCAGCCGTATTATGGCTCGCGCCGTCAGTGCGTTTCGCCCTATTGATCGGCATCTTGATCGGCAAGCAACCGAAACCCGCCGCCCGGCGGGTTTCTATTTTTGTGCGCCCGATCGCAGACCCCGCACCTTCCCAAGAATGTCCTCCGAAAGCGCCGACACCAGCGCCTGATCGGCCCCTTTGCGCGGCACGAGCACGAATTCCACATCCTCCAGCAGCGGCAGCCTTGCCGTGCCGATCTCTTTCAATCCCGAGGGGGCCATGCTGCGCGGCTGCACCAGTACTCCCATTCCTGCCCGCGCCGCGGCCGTAAGCCCGCTCAGGCTGCCGCAGGTGCAGACGATCCGCCAAGGCACCTGCACTCGGCTGAGGGCCTCGAGCGCAATGCTGCGCGTCACACTTGGCGGCGGGAAGGCGATCAGCGGCAGCGGCCCTTGTGCGAGCACATGGTCCGGATCGCGCGCCAGCCAGACCAGCGGCTCGCGATAGACAAGCCGGCCGCGGGCATCGCCGAGCCGGCGTTTGGCAAGCACAAGATCGATCTCGCCATTGTCCTGCATCTCGTAAAGCGCACCCGACAACGCGACTGTCAGCTCCAGATCGACCGATGGATGCGACCGCACGAAATCCTCCAGCACGGCCGGGAGCTGGCTGGTCACAAAGTCTTCCGAAACGCCGAGGCGGAGGCGGCCGCGCAGACTGTTCTCCTTGAAAAGCGATTGAACCTGCCCTTCGATCGAAAGCATCAGGCGCGCATGCGAAAGCAGCGCCTCGCCATCTCCGGTAAGCACGACCTTGTGGGTGTCGCGCGCGAGAAGTCTTCGCCCGAGTGAAGTTTCCAGCCGCTGGACGTGCTGGCTGACGGTCGATTGACCGAGACCCAAACGCTCTGCAGCGAGCGTGAAGCTGCCCATCTGCTCGACGGCAACGAAGCTGCGCAATTGCGTCAAATCAAGCATCGACATCCCAATTCGCGATAACTGTTATTCCTTGCATCCTGATTCATAATGGGCGACAAAACAACGAAATTCTGAAAATGCCGAGAAAGCATCATGCGCCGCTTCTTGCCCGATACCTTCACGATCCTGCTCGTTTGCACCGTCATTCTTGCCTCGCTGTTTCCGGCAAGCGGCATTTTCGCGGATTATTTCGGCGTCGCCACCGGACTTGCCATCGCCCTGCTGTTCTTCCTGCATGGCGCCCGGCTATCCAGCGACGTCGTCATTGCAGGCATCCTGCACTGGCGGCTGCACCTCGTCATTCTTCTGACGACATTCGCCATCTTTCCGCTGCTCGGCATGGCGCTCGGCCTCATCCCGGATTCGATCCTGCCGCAGCCGCTTTACCTCGGCATCCTTTTCCTGTGCGTCCTGCCGTCCACGGTGCAATCCTCGATCGCCTTCACCTCGATGGCAGGCGGCAATGTGCCGGCCGCCATTTGCTCGGCCTCCGCTTCCAACATCTTCGGCATGTTCCTGACGCCGCTTCTCGTCGGCCTGCTCTTTTCCGTCGGCGGCCATGGCGGCTTTTCCTGGGACGCGCTGGAGCAGATCCTGCTGCAATTGCTTGCTCCCTTCGTGGCAGGCCAGATCCTGCAGCCCTGGATAGGCAATTGGATCCGCGCGAAGAAGAAAATCCTGATGCCGGTCGATCGCGGATCGATCCTGATGGTCGTCTATCTCGCCTTCAGCACGGCGGTCGTCGAGGGCCTGTGGCACACCTTCTCGGTAAGAGACATCGCGGTCGTCGTCGTGCTCGACATGTTGCTGCTCGCAATCGTCCTGCTGCTCACCATGCACGGCAGCCGCCTTGTCGGCTTCAACAAGGCCGACGAGATCACCATCACCTTCTGCGGCTCGAAGAAGAGCCTGGCAAGTGGGGTGCCGATGGCGAGCGTCATCTTCGCCGGCCAGTCGATCGGTGCCATCGTTCTGCCGTTGATGCTCTTCCACCAGATCCAGCTGATGGTCTGCGCGGTGATCGCGCAAAAATATGCCGCAGCGGCTCCGCATCGGATAACAAAAGAGGAAGCTGAAGAGGCTGCGAGCCCAGCCTGATCCGCAGCCTAAAAAAAGCGGCGCCCCAACGGAGCGCCGCCTGTCTTTTCCTATCCTGGGAGGGATCGGTTAGTTGGCGACCTGAGCCTCGATAGCCTTCGGCGCGCTTACCGGCTCTGCGGCAATCGCGATCTTGCGTGGCTTCATGGCTTCGGGGATGCTGCGAAGTAGGTCGATATGAAGCAGGCCGTTCTTCAGCGAAGCGGCGGTCACCTCGACATGATCGGCAAGCTGGAAGCGGCGCTCGAAGGCGCGCTTGGCAATGCCGCGATAGAGGAACTCACTGCCCTCGGCGTTCTCTTCGCTCTTTACGCCCTTGACGGTCAGCGCGTGAGCTTGAGCCTCGATGGAGATTTCGCTTTCGTCGAAACCGGCAACGGCCATGGTGATGCGGTAGGTGTTCTCACCGGTGCGCTCGATATTGTAGGGCGGATAGGTATTGCCCTGATCCGGCTGAGCCAGGCTGTCGAGCATGGTGAAGAGACGGTCGAAACCGACGGTCGAACGATAGAGTGGAGAAAAGTCGACGTGACGCATGATGTCCTCCTTAAGGAAGCGACGTGTTGCGATAATGCCCCTGAAACCCCATATTCGGCAGCTTCGGGACGGTTCAGCGGACCCGTTTGGCACCCGCAGAATTCAGATGGTGATCGACTTTCCGCAGTTCAAGACCCTTTTGAAGCCCGGTGAACGGGGCATGAACGCGAGGTTCGGCATGCGTTCAGCAGCACCTCTGTAGAAGTAGTAACTGTCGGGTGATTAAACCGCCCGATGGCTGAAGTGCATCGTCCCTTCTTCTTCAGTCCGATTTACGGCCGGCGCCGGGCACCCCTCACATCGCCCCGCCGGTCTCTTTTTATTCGCTCCGCGCTTAACAGTTGATTTTCCGTCTCCGTGCATTATCCCCTAGACTCAAGGCGGCATCGAAAGCAGCGGCTCATGGACAGCGTCCTTATTTCGACACCTGACAATCCGGTCCCAGAAAACCGTACCGAAGGCTATTTCGAGACGCATGACGGCTGGAAGCTGCGCTATGCGGTGTTCCGCTCCGATGCCCCCGTTGCAAAAGGCACGGTCGTCATCCTGCAGGGACGCAACGAATACATTGAGAAATATTTCGAGACGATCGGCGATCTAACGGAGAAGGGCTACTGGGTTGCGATCTTCGATCTTCGCGGCCAGGGCGGCTCGCCACGGCTGATCAAGAAACGACAGCATGGCCATGTGAGGCGCTTTTCCGATTACGAGCGAGACCTCGACACCTTTCTGGAAAAGGTGGTGCTGCCCGACACCCGCCTGCCCTTCTACCTGCTCGGCCATTCGACCGGTGGCCTTATTGCGCTTTCGGCGGCCCCCTATCTTGCAACACGCATTGAACGCATGGTGCTTTCCGCGCCCTTCATCGGCCTGATCGGCCAGGCAGCGTCCGCATCGACCATCCGCCGCCTGGCCGCGACGGCTTGCTCGCTCGGATTTGGCTCGCTGCCATTGAGCCGCAAGCTACGGGAGCTTCCTTTCCAGGACAATCCGCTGACATCGGACGAGGTGCGTTTCGAGCGCAACATTGCAATGATGAGGGATCATCCGGAACTGATGCTCGGCCCGCCGACCGCGCGCTGGGCCCATGAATCCTTCAAGGCGATCGACAAGGTACTCATGCCGAGCCACCTCTTTTCGATTACCATCCCGACGATCGTCATTGCCCCGACCCGCGACGGCGTCGTGCCCTATATCGCGCAGGAACGGCTTTCGCGCTATTTCCGCGCAGCCCAGCTCGTGCCCATCAATGGCGCGCGGCACGAGATTTTTCAGGAGCGCGACGCCTACCGCGCCGCAGCACTCGCCGCGTTCCATGCGTTTATTCCAGGCAGTGACGCCGAGACCGCTGAAGAGGTCGAAGGATTCGGCGTCTAAACGGATGGCGACTTAGCGCTGCAGGATCGCAAGTGCCTGGTCGTAAACGGCATGGCTGCCGGCGGCGATGATCGAGCCACCGTTTTCGGGCCGCCCGCCGTCCCAGGTCGTGATGATGCCGCCCGCATTTTCGATCACCGGAATGATCCCGCCGACATCGTAGGGCTTGAGGCCGTTTTCGATCACGAGATCGACATGGCCGGCCGCGAGAAGTGCGTAGGCATAGCAATCCGTGCCATAGCGGAAGAGCCGGACCTGGCGTTCGATCTCACGATATTTCTCCATTTCCAAGCCGGTGAAGAGATGCGGCGAAGTGGTGAAGAGGATCGCGTTCGAAAGCGTGCCGCAATCGCGTGTCTTCAAGCGCCGTTCGCCCTCCGGTCCGCAATAGATCGAGCCGTTCTCATCCGCGAAATAGCGCTCGCCGGTGAAGGGCTGCTCGATCATGCCCATGATCGCCCGGCCGTTCTTCTGTAGCCCGATCAGCGTTCCCCATACCGGCACGCCGGAAATGAAGGCCCGCGTGCCGTCGATAGGATCGATGACCCAGACATAATCACGGTCCAGGCCAACATTGCCGTGTTCCTCGCCAAGAATGCCATGATTGGGAAAATGCTCTTCAATCAGTTTGCGGATTGCCGCTTCCGCTGCCCGATCGCCCTCGGTAACGGGATCAAAGCCACTCGAAAGCTTGTTCGTCACATCGAGGCCGGATCGGAATCGCGGCAGTGTCTCGGCCTTGGCGGCTTCCGCCAGGCGATTGAAGAACGAGCGGTCAGGAAGCATGGATGATCCGTTTTCTGGGCCGTGTGGCACGCATTTCTTAGCGGAGTTGCGTTCGAATGCAAATCTACGATGCATTTTCTCGATATCTGCCTAAAGATTTTGCATTGCAAAATAATGATTGACAATTGTGCAGCGCAGCAGTAGCTTCTTCATACAGTCTTCTGACTGTAAATACCCTCCTTGGGTGTTTCCTCCCTAGACTTAGCCGCGCTGAACAGCGCGGTTCTTTTTTGAGCGACTGTCCGGGAGCTTATTCGGCAGCAAGCGCCGTATCGGTTGCAAACTGCTCCACGTAGCTGGCCATCTGCCGCATGAAGCCTGTGACGGCGTTGACGATCAGCGGAAAATCCGTGTGCTTTTCCAGTGTCACTTCGTCCACGTAGATCGCCCGATTCACCTCGATCTGCAGGGCGTGCAGCCCGCGCGCCGGCCGGCCGTAATGCTCGGTGATGAAGCCGCCGGCATAGGGCTTGTTGCGGATGGCGGTGAAACCCATCTCCTCGAGAATACTGATCGCCGTACGCGAAAGTTCGGCCGATGCGCTGGTACCATACCGGTCACCGATGATGAAGTCGGGACGCGCATTGCTGCCTGCGACGCGGACATTGCCCGGCATCGAGTGGCAATCGATCAGCACGCCGAAGCCGAATTGCACGTGGGTGCGCGCAATCAGCCGGCGCAGCGCGGCGTGGTAGGGTTTGTAGATGCTCTCGACCCGATCGAGCCCTTCCTGCACCGGCAGCCGCCGGGCATAGATTTCCATATTCTCGGCAACGATGCGCGGAATGGTGCCGAGCCCGCCTGCCACGCGCAGCGAATTGATGTTCGCATATGGCGGCAACAGGCCATCGAACATGCGCGGGTCGAGTTCGTAAGGTTCGCGGTTCACATCCAGATAGGCGCGCGGGAAATTGGCGAGAAGCAGGGGGGCGCCAAGCAGGCTGGCGGCTGAAAAGAGCTCATCGACATAGTGATCCTCCGACCGGCGGATGGAGATGCCTTCGAGCCGCGACTGGGCGATAAATTCCGGTGGATAAATGCGGCCGCTGTGGGGAGAATTGTAAACGAAGGGAATGGTCTGCGACACGGGCTCACGGATCTCAAAAAGCTCGTACTCGCGAATTTCCGGCACCTTTTTCCCTCTTAACCATGTCACAGGACGGCTGCTGCGCCCATGTTGCCAGTTGCCTCACTGCAAGTCCATACTATGTAGCGGGGATGACAGCCTTGGGCAGGCAATTCACCGGTTGTTTACTGGCTAAAGTCTAGTGTAAATAGCTGGCGCCTCCCACCAAAAACCTATTCACCAATCGGTCTGGATAATGACTCAGAAGATACTGCTCGCTGAAGACGACAACGACATGCGCCGCTTTCTGGTAAAGGCGCTCGAAAAGGCCGGTTACAAGGTTCTTTCCTACGATAACGGCGCAAGCGCCTATGACAGGCTCCGGGAAGAGCCCTTCTCCCTGCTCCTGACCGATATCGTCATGCCGGAAATGGATGGCATCGAGCTCGCACGCCGTGCGACCGAGCTCGACCCGGACCTCAAGGTCATGTTCATCACCGGTTTTGCGGCCGTTGCACTGAACCCTGATTCGAAGGCGCCGAAGGATGCAAAGGTGCTTTCCAAGCCTTTCCATCTTCGCGATCTCGTCGATGAAGTGAACAAAATGCTTGCCGCATAAGGCTTGCGGGCGGCGGGTCACAAAACTTCAAAAAAGCCTATTGACGGCTCCCAAGGTTTTGTGATCTATGCGCCGCCATCGGATGGGCGTGTAGCTCAGCGGGAGAGCACTACGTTGACATCGTAGGGGTCACAAGTTCGATCCTTGTCACGCCCACCATTCGATCCTCTTGAATTACAGAGGACTTCGTCAAACCGCTGATTGACGAGTTATCTTCCAGGACGTGAGCAGTCGTGCGTTACGACGCAACACTGCGCCCTTGCCCAACACGGCTCACACAAGCCAGCCAAAACCCCATCAAATACTTTACTTCGTAAGCGTGGCGTCTTCAGATAGAGTTGCTGCGGTTTGCAAGTTCGGCGTCTCAGGGATTGCTGCGATGAAAAACATCGTGAACGCATAAACTGAGAACAACGTCAGCACCGCGGTCAATCGAATCATTCAGTATCTCCTTATTCACACGGACAGCTTGACCCATATCGGGGTTTTCCAAAACCGTTTTCTGAACGGGAGATGAACAAAAACTTGTGACGGGGCATTTTAACGATATTTTTACAACACATTTTGGAGAGTCTCTCCTTTTCCCGCGGGTGCTTATAAGCCGGAAGAAGGAGGGTTTTTGATCGCGAAGGAGGTATTGCTCCATTCGAGCTAATCCTGTGAATAGCGGGAATCGACGCCGGCGGGCTGGACATTAGCAAAGAGAAATGTTTGCTTGGGAAGGCTGGCTGAGGGGCCGGCGGTTGGGGGCAAGCGATGAATATCGAAGAACTGCTCGACATGCAGGAGCGCGGAATACGCGACCGGATCCTCGGCTACGCTTTAAGCGACAATCCCATGTCGCGACCGGAATTGATGCCGATCCGTGATGCTTGGGAGCTTGAAGTCTGGTACGCCCGCTACGAGGCATGGCGCTTCGGTTGGGCCGTCGAGGACGCCAGCCGGTGCCACTGAGCGTTTGAATGGGCGAAGGCCCCGCGCAAGCAAGAGGTAAGATACAGAGGCCGGCCGTCGCTGTTGACGGCCACGCTTCCCAGAACGGGCCGCTATCCCTGCAGCGGCCCGTTTTCTTTGAGCGCGGCAAATTTCGGACACAGAAACATGCGACCCCCGTCCGGTAAACCAGCATGACAGGATTCCTGAACAGATGAGACTGACAGTGATTGCAGCTGCGGCGCTTTCCGCCGCAGCTTTCGCCTCCGGCGCCAACGCCGCCTCCCAGAACTTTCCAGGCGCCGGCGTTTCGACCCTTACAGGCAAATGCGCAAAGCTCGTCGTTGGCAACGTGGATGCAACGAAGGGGTGCAAGGGCGAACTCGCCAGCGTGGGACTGCCGAACGGCCAGGTGACCTTCATCTTCACCTCAGGCGGGAAGATGCTTGGCTTCCAGGGCGATGGCACCGCGATCAAGCCGGCATCTAATGGCAATGCCAGGATTCCGCTCAAGATGGTGACAACCGGCGTCGGCGAGAAGATGACGGGCCAGGTCAAGGTGGCAGGCACCTGCACATTCGGCAACCCTTACGGCGGCAAGCCGGTCGTGATCGAATGCTCCGCGGAAAGCAAGGATACGGCCTTTACCGGCAGTTTCCGCACCAGCGGTAAGGCTCCGAAGCAGAAATAGACCTCAGGCGCACCACCCACCGGCGGCGCCAGGCTTGCGGGCAAGACCCTCGGTAATCAGTTGAGTGCCCAAGGAGCGGCCGCCGCGCGAAATCACGTGCGGCGCACCGGAACTGGCAGGCTTGCCGGCAGCGTTCATGATGAAGGGCCCGGCATTCAGAAATTTGAGCAGCCTCGATTTTGCGGCAAAGCCGATCCTCCGCTCGCCTTCGCAACGCGCGGCGCCGACATCGGGCACTACCATGTCCGCGACCAGGATCTTCTCGCCCTTGTACCAGAATATCCCACCGTCTCCGACGCAGTTCATATGCTCCCCCTGCCCACAATAGCCGAAGGCGGCGCGCGCGTTTTGCGGGCCGGCGGGTGAGGTCGCCGTTGAGGAGAGCTTCACAGGCTGCGCGGCAGGAACAGGAACGGCTTCGGGCGGCACGGGACGCTGCGGCTGCGAAGCAATGGCCTGCCTCGGCGCGCTCTTGGCGACAGCCGCTTTCGGCGAATCCGCCTTGATTGCAGCGGTAATCGCGGCTGTGTCCGGCGCCCGTGAGGCAAGAATCGGGCGCACGCTCTTCCAGTTGTCGTAAAGCGCGATACTGCCTACGGCAACGACACCGGCGAAGAGCCAGGGCAAGGCTCCACCATGGCCCCTGCCCTTCGATTTTGCGGATGATTTGCGGCGGCGGCCGCGAGTTGCAGTTCTAGCCATCTGGTCCGAATCCCGTGATGGGCCGATTATCGCCTCCCAATCCTTTCCGAAAGGTTGGCATGGAGCCGCAACGTCGAAGCGGACGAACAAAGAGCCACAGAAGACGTTAGCCCCGCGAAGAAATGTTCACCGAAGGGAGCGCCTTTTCCATGGATATCGTTTTTGCCGACATTTTCCCTGAATCCCGTATTCATTACCCGGTGATCTTTGCCCGGCTCATCGGCGCGATTGTGCTGGGCGGCATCATCGGCTTCGAACGCGAGGCGCAAAACCATGCAGCGGGTCTGCGGACCCATATTCTGGTGAGTCTTGCGGCAGCGCTTTTCGGCATCATTTCCATCGAATCCGTGCATATGCCGGGCTTTGCCAACGATCAGCAGGTCCGCATCGACCCGCTGCGCGTCATCGAGGCCGTGACGGCGGGCGTCGCGTTTCTGGCCGCGGGCATGATCGTCTTTTCCAGAGGCAGGGTGAAGGGCCTGACGACGGGAGCAGGCATGTGGCTCTCAGGCGCGATCGGCCTTGCCATGGGCTTCGGCTATTGGCCGGTTGCCTTCTTCGCGACGGCGGCAGCAGTCTGCGTGCTCTTTGCTCTGGGTAAGATGGAGCAGCGCCTGGAGCGGAATTCCGGAAAGCAGCCGCCACCCGAAGACGATGCCGACTCATAAAAAACGCCCGGTATGCCGGGCGCGCTATCGGCGATGAGAATTAGCCAGTCTTCCCTCTTGAACTGTCCTTGTCTCCAGGCGCGCTCGTTTCGCCATGAGCAATAATTCCGGATGCCGTTTCGCGCTTCTGGATATCAATGCCGTTCTCGGAGGCCTCTTTGAGGGCCTGCCACTCGTTTTCGTGTTTCAGATAGATGTCCTGCGGCACGAGATCAGTCGTCATGGAGTCCTCACATCTTTGTCCGGGCCTTAAATGCAAAAGCCCCGACGTCGGTTCCCGCGCCGCCTGAAAAATCATTCGGCGCGCCGTTTGCGGCCTTTGGACGCTGCAAGGTCTGGACCGCCTTTTGAAAGATCGCCGCCGGTCACATGAGCCGGAACGTGAATGTCGTCCATCGGCGTCTGCGGCAGCGTCAGATCGACATGGTGCGGCGGCAGCACCTGCACCTTCTGCATGCGGTTCGGCTTTGCCCGCTTCATGCGGTCTGCCGCTTCCGTACGCTTGTCGGGAGAATGGGTCGAAGTCTGCATTCGTGGTCCCTCCTTTTTTATCGCGCCGGCAATGGCGTTCCATTGCTCAACCAGAGCCTAACGGGCGGGCGACTGCATGGTTCCAAAGAAAAGCTTCGGCGCAGACTGCGGCCGCCTTGACTGGCGCCACAGGTTGACTACCTAGAAGGCTGTCCGCGGCCAAAACGATGCGCATGGTTGCCCCCCGTGCAAAAGCATCGGCTGCCGGACAAACACTGGTGCCGGGCCCCTCTGGCGAGAGTTTTTACGGCGCTCTCGTGATGTCGGTACCGCCTGCAAATAGCCGGCGGATTTTCACTCGATGAAAAAGCTCACAATGCCTCGCGCGCATATCCCTTACGATATGCCGCGTTTTTCACTCACATCATCCTTCAAGAACGATGTCCGCATCAAAGAGGTGCGGCCATGAAGCAACCCATCAGCCATCAATCCACGCTCGGCTATTTCCGCTGGGCTTTCATCATCACGGCCGTTGGCCTGGCGCTCGGCGCTTTGCTGGGCTGGCAGTCAACCGGCACGATCAGCGGCATGGCGACTATCTTCTTTATCTGCACGGTTCTGGCCGTGCTGGAGATTTCCCTCTCCTTCGACAACGCGATCGTAAACGCCAACAAGCTCAAGGAAATGACGCCTGTCTGGCAGCATCGGTTCCTGACCTGGGGCATTATCATTGCCGTCTTCGGCATGCGCATCGTCTTTCCGCTGGCAATCGTGGCGATAGCCGCAAGTATCGGCCCGATCGACGCCGTGATCCTCGCCGCACGGCAACCGGCTGAATATGCGCGCATCATGAACGAAGCCCATCTGCCAATCGCCGCCTTCGGCGGGACCTTTCTTCTGATGGTCGGCCTTTCTTACTTCTTCGACCCTGAGAAGGACGTCCATTGGATTGTCTCTGTTGAAAAACTGATGTCGCGCGGTGCCACGGTCAAAGGCATCGAAATCGCCTTCGTTCTCTTATTGATCCTCACTTTCGCTTCATTGCTTGAAGGCCAAGAATCGACGACCTTCGTCTACAGCGCGATCTACGGCCTTGTCACATTCCTGGTGGTCGAAGTCATTGGCGCACTGCTGGACGCCTCGCAAAAGGCCATGGCAGAAGCGGCACGCGGTGGGCTTGGCGCATTCATCTATCTTGAGGTTCTGGATGCAAGCTTCTCGTTCGACGGCGTCATTGGCGCCTTCGCCCTGACGCAGAACCTTTTCATCATCGCCATCGGTCTGGGCATCGGCGCGATGTATGTACGCTCGATGACGATCATGCTCGTCGAAAACGGAACGCTGACGCATTACCGCTACCTGGAGCACGGCGCGTTTTACGCGATCCTGATCCTTGCGATCATCATGTACGTCCAGACCCTCTTCCACATTCCGGAAGTGGTCACCGGTCTCGGCGGTGCAGCGCTCATCGGTGTTTCGCTCTGGTCCTCGATCCGCCACAACAAGCGGAAGGAAGCCCGTGCGAAAGCAGCGAAGGCGCAGGCCGAAGTCCATTCACCTGCCCGCGAGCGGCTGGAGGCCTGACATTTCCGAAGCCGCAGCGTTTGCATGCGTTGCGGCCTGACGGACAAAAATAAAGCCCGCGACCAACCGGTTGCGGGCTGTTTCATGCGTGATGTATCGGGAAATTAACGCCCGAAATGGTCGAAGGCGTCCGGTGCGATACCGAGAACCTTGAGGTCCCGGGGCTTCGGACGGCGACCCGCTTCGAATGCAGCGCTTACAGCATTTGCGGCGCCGATGACTGCGAAGGCACGGCCGAAGAAACCTTCCCGAATGGACTTGCTGTAGGAGGACATTGTCTTTCTCGCTTTGGCTTCATTATTGACATCTCATATATGATGCGCTGCAGCATTTTCCACAAGTGATGGGATTTCAGGCCTGCCATGCAAAAACAAGCGGCCGGCCCATGTTTCAGGGCCGGCCGCAAGAAAGGGTTCGAGCAGTATTATTCTTCTTTAGTCTTCGCTTGCAGCAAGTTGCGAAAGAACTTCGCCGCGGCCGCGTATTCTCAAGATCAACGGGATGATGAAGGCCGCAGCCGCAACGATCAGCAACCCGGCTGCGATCGGCGACGTGACAAGCGTCGTCACATCGCCCTGGCTGATGGCGAGCGCCCGGCGGAGCTGCTGTTCGGCAAGCGGCCCGAGAATCAAGCCGACAACCACCGGGGCGATCGGATAGCCGAAGAGCCGCATGATATAGCCAAGTACGCCAAACGCGAGCAGCATGCCGAGCTCGAACACCGAGGGATTGGCGCCGATGGTACCAAGCGTCGCAAACAGCAGGATGCCGGCATAAAGCCAGGGCTTCGGGATCGTCAGCAGGCGGACCCAAAGCCCGATCAGCGGCAGGTTCAGAACCAGCAGCATGGCATTGGCGATGAGCAGGCTGGCGATCAGGCCCCATACGAGCTGCGGATTGTTCGCAAACAGCAGCGGACCGGGTTGCAGGCCGTATTGCTGGAAGCCGGCGAGCATGATCGCCGCCGTCGCCGTCGTCGGCAGGCCGAGCGTCAGGAGCGGCACCAGCGTACCGGCTGCCGATGCGTTGTTTGCCGCCTCCGGGCCTGCTACGCCTTCGATCGCACCGTGACCGAATTCTTCGGGGTTCTTCGCCAGGCGTTTCTCGGTCGCGTAAGAGAGGAACGTGCCGATTTCGGCACCGCCAGCCGGCATTGCACCGATCGGGAAGCCGATCAAGGTACCACGCAGCCATGCCTTCCAGGAGCGGCCCCAATCCTGGGCCGTCATCCAAAGAGAACCCTTGACCGCTTCGACCTTGTCCTCGCCGCGATTGCCTTGGGCTGCGATATAGAGCGTCTCCCCGATCGCGAACATGGCAACCGCAAGCGTGGTCACTTCGATGCCGTCCAGAAGATCCGGAATGCCGAAGGAAAGACGTGCCTGGCCGGTCTGCTGATCGATGCCGACCATCGCCAGCGCAAAGCCGATGAAAAGCGACGTCAGCCCGCGAAGCGCCGAATCGCCGAAAGCGGACGAAACGGTCACGAAGGCGAGTATCATCAGAGCGAAATATTCACGCGGCCCGAAGATCAGCGCCAGTTTGACGATGTAGGGCGCGATGAAGGCAAGGCCGAGCGTGGCTATGAGGCCGGCCACGAACGAACCGATCGCCGCTGTCGCCAGCGCCGGACCGCCGCGACCCGCGCGCGCCATCTTGTTACCCTCGAGCGCAGTCACGATCGAGGCGCTTTCACCCGGCGTATTGAGCAGGATGGAGGTCGTCGAGCCGCCATACATGCCGCCGTAGTAGATACCGGCAAACATGATCAGCGAACCGGCCGGGTCGAGCTTGTAGGTGACGGGGAGAAGAAGGGCAACGGTCAGCGCCGGGCCGATGCCCGGCAGAACGCCGACCGCGGTGCCAAGCGTGACACCGACGAACGCATAAAGAAGGTTCATCGGCTGCATGGCGACCAGGATGCCCTGGAAGAGGAATTCGAAGGTGCTCATCGCATCCAATCCTAGAAGAAGAGTCTCTCGAAGGGTCCGGCAGGCAGCGTAAGCTGCAGCAGCTGCGAGAAAATGATCCAGACGACGAAGCTGAAGACGATACCCGCCGGGATCGAAAGCCAGAGCTTGCGACGCCCAAAGCCGCGCGCCGTGAAGGCAAAGAGAATGCCTGTGGCAATCGAGAAGCCGGCCGTCTTCAGAAGCAGCATTTGCGCTGCAAGACCGGCAACAATCCAGATGACGGGAGCGACTTCCTGATGTTCCCGCTCGGGAAACTCATTGCGCAACGCCTCGAAGACGGTCCAGATGCCGAGGCCGATCAACCCGAACGCCACGACCTTGGGCGCGGTAGCCGGGCCGATGCGAGCATATTGGGCGATCGCTCTCATATGCGTGGCGTCCCAAAGCATGACGGCCGCAACGACGAAAAGACAGATAGCAATGATCAGCGCCGCCCAATCCGGGCGGCGCTTCGTTGCCAAGGGTGCGTTGCCCCTGCTCATTTAACAAGCCCGATCTCTTTGAGGATGCCTTCGGTTGCGGAGACGTCCTTCTCGAGCTGCGCCTTGAAGGCATCGCCTGCGAGGTATGTGTCGGCCCAGCCCTTCGTCTTTAGGATTTCCTGCCAGCCTGCCGACTTGGAAAGCTTGTCGAAATCAGCGGTGACGGCAGCCGTCTGCTCAGGCGTCAGGCCGGGAGCGGCGGCGACCATCCGCCAGTTCTGCACGCTGACATCGACGCCAGATTCCTTCAGCGTCGGAGCGTCGACACCGTCAATGCGCTTATCGCTCGAGACGGCGAGCAGGCGGAGCTGCCCGGCCTTCACCTGCGATTCGAACTCGCCATAGCCTGAAATGCCGGCCGTCACCTGTCCGCCGAGAATAGCGGCAAGCGCCTCACCGCCGCCCGAGAAGGCGACATAGTTGATCTTCGTCGGATCGACGCCGGAGGCCTTCGCGATGAGACCGACCGCGATGTGGTCGGTACCGCCGGCCGAGCCGCCACCCCAGGACACCGAACCCGGATCAGCCTTCAGCTTGGCAACGAGGTCACCCATCGTCTTGATGTCGGACGATGCCGGAACGACGATGGCCTCATACTCGCCGGTCAGGCGAGCGATCGGTGTGACGTCCTTCAGCGTGACAGGTGACTGGTTGGTGAGAATCGCGCCGACCATGACATAGCCGCCAACGATCAGGGCGTTCGGATTGCCGCTATTCTGGCTGGCGAACTGCGCCAGACCGATGGTGCCGCCGGCGCCTGGAACGTTCTGAACCTGAACATTGCCAGAGATGCCTTCCTTCTGCATGACGGTCTGCAGCGAGCGGGCCGTCTGATCCCAACCGCCGCCGGGTGCGGCAGGGGCCATGATGGTGTAGTCGGCCGAATAGGCCGGCAGCGCGATAGCGGCTGCGAAAAGCGTAGCAAGGAAAGTATGCTTCACGATGTGTCCTCCGTGATCGCGGTGAGCGCCGCGTATTGTTCTCAAGGGAATCGAGAAGCGTTGCCGGGCAGCGGACATTGATGGTCCGCAATAGCGACGGAGACTCCTCCCGAAACGTCTACTCTCCGCCTCCACGAAGAGAAGTACCAGAACCGCACCACATCAAGCTGTCATTTAGCTGACATCGGCAGGATATCCAGCACCAAGGACACTTTTTTGCCGTAATTCAAGCATGAGCGCCCGGTTATGCCGGTGGCGTGCATCCCAAATCCGCTCCAATAAAGCAGGTAGGTGCGAAGGCTATCCCACCTATTGTGTCCGCAGCACCTCGTTCCAATGGGCGATCAGCCGCGCGCGCTTGACCTGGTCGAGATAGACCATCAGGCCCGGGCTGACCGGAACGGGCCTGAGCTGGGCGCCGAGAAGCTCCTGCATGGTGTTGGCCGTATTCTCGCCCGCAACCTCGGGGCTGACCGCCGGGATCTGGAGTTTTCGGGCCATGATCGTCTGTCCTTCCTTCGACATGAAGAAGGTGAGATATTGCCGCCCGAGTTCCGGCTCCGCGGCAGCCTGCGGCACCAGCCCGATGCGCGACATCACGACTGTATAATCCTTCGGCAGCACGATGCCGACATCGGGGTGCCGCGACGCCCAGTCCGCCGCATAGGAGCCGAGAATGTTGTAGCCGAGCACGAAGCGCCCGTCGGCTACCCTCTCCAGGATCGCCGAACTCGTCGAATAGAGCTTGACGCCCGCAGCCCCCATCGCCCGGATCACCGACCAGATGTCCCCGAACTGCTCCTGGTCGCGCGCCATGAACAGAAAGCCGACGCCGGAGCGTTCGATGTCATAGGTGCCGATGCGGCCGTAAACCGCGTTGCCTTTGCGCTTCAGGTAATCGACGAATTCCGCCCGTGAACTTGGCACCGGTTCATGCAAGAAGCTCGGCTTGTGATAGACGAAGACGGCCGGCTCGAAGGTGAGTGCATAGGCCGTGTTGCGCCAGTTTGCCCATTTCGGCCATTGTCCGCTCATCGGCAGATTGCTGACCTGCGCATAGCCGTCGTTGGAGAGCTTGACCTGCAGGTCCATCGCTGATGAAAAGGCGAAATCCGCCGTTTTCTTCCCGGCATCCGTCTCCCGCACGATCCGGTCATAGATCTCGCCCGTCAGCATGTCTTCATAACGCACGGCGACATCCGGATTGGCTTCCTGAAAGCCATGGATCATCGGCTGGGCGAGAGGCTCGTCGAGCGAGGAATAAACCGTCAGCACCCGCGCATCAGCCTTGCCGGATTTCGCGGGATAAAAGGCCTGATCCGCGGCTGCAAAACCGGGACAGAGCAGAAGCAGCAGAACAAGAAGTCTCCTCATGAGGGCAGAATGCATCACCACGCTTCAGCGGGCAAGGACGAGTAATTGCGGGCGCTGTCTCGCAACGCGACAAGAGCATTAAAAGACGCTAAGCTAATTTAGACAACCGTATGGAGGGGATATTGGAACGACGGCTGAGTGCCATACTCGCTGCCGACGTGGTGGGTTATAGCCGTCTGATGGGTATCGACGAGACCGGTACCCTGCAGGCGCTCAACCGCCACCGCTGCGAACTGATCGATGTCAGGATCTCCGACTACAAAGGGCGCATCTTCAAGCTGACCGGCGACGGAATGCTCGCGGAATTCCAAAGTGTGGTAAACGCTGTCGCCTGCGCTGTCGAAATCCAGCGCGAGATGGCTGTGCGCAACAAAGGCGTCCCGCAGGATCAGCGCATCGAATTGCGGATCGGCATCAATCTCGGCGATGTTGTCATCGAGAACGACGACGTCTTCGGCGACGGCGTAAACGTCGCAGCTCGGCTCGAGCGCCTTGCTTCGGCGGGTGGCATTGTCGTTTCCGGCTCGGTTCGCGATCAGGTCGGCACGCGCCTCAATATCGGTTTCGAGTTCCAAGGTGAGCAATCTCTGAAGAACATCAAGCAGACTGTGTCGGTGTTCACGGTTCTCCTCGATCCGCCTTCTGCAACGGCCGGTGCGTCGGACGACCAAACCCGCAATACCTGCTTTATTGCCGTTCTGCCTTTCACCAACATGAGCGGCGATCCCGAGCAGGAGTATTTCGCGGACGGCATCACGGAAGACATCATTACCGACCTCTCCAAGATATCGAGCCTGCACGTCGTGCCGCGGCACACTGTCTTCACCTACAAAGGGAGTTCGCTGAAGGTAAAGCAGCTCGCCCACGAACTTGGCGTGCGATACATTCTCCAGGGTAGCGTCCGCATCGCCGGCGCGCGTGTGCGCATATCCGGCCATCTCATCGATACGGCGAACGGCGACCATCTGTGGGCCGATCGCTACGACCGGAATCTCACCGATATCTTCGCGATCCAGGACGAGATCACCAATTCGATCGTCGGCCAGCTCAAGATCCGGCTCCTGCCGGCCGAGAAGAAGGCCATCGCCGCCGAACCCACGGCCAATATCGAGGCCTATACCTACTACCTGCGAGGCCGCCAGCTATCGCACACCTGGACGAAGTCGTATCTGCAGCTTGCCCGCAGGATGTTCTGCAAGGCTGTCGAGCTGGATCCTGATTATGCGCGCGCCTATGCGGGTATTGCCGATTGCGATGCGGCCATACGCGATTGGGACCCTGAAAATGTCCCTCTCGAAAACATCCTGCAGATGAGCGCCCGCGCCCTCGAACTCGATCCTGATCTCGCGGAGGCCCATGCCTCCCGAGGTCTGGCCTTGCATCAGAACGGCCAGGATCAGCAGGCCATTGCAGCCTTCGAGCGGGCACTTGCACTTGAACCCAATCTTTATGAAGCGAACTTCCACTATGCGCGATTCTTCTTCATGCGCGGCGATTTCGCCAACGCCGTCCGCTACTTCACGCGCGCGGCGCACATCCGCACGGACGACTATGTCTCACCCATTCATTTGATGAGCGCCCACCGCTCGCTCGGCCGCATGTCGGATACGGAAAACTGGGCCAAGCTCGGGCTGCTGCGAGCGGAACGCGCACTGAATCTCAGTCCGGAAAATTCAGGACCGGCCCATCGCGGCGCCCTGGCGCTGGCGCATCTCGGAGACAGGGCGAGGGCAAGGGATTGGGCCGCCCGCG
This sequence comes from Rhizobium sp. 007, assembly GCF_015353075.1. Classification (NCBI taxonomy): domain Bacteria; kingdom Pseudomonadati; phylum Pseudomonadota; class Alphaproteobacteria; order Hyphomicrobiales; family Rhizobiaceae; genus Rhizobium; species Rhizobium sp. 007. The sequence continues at coordinate 3,295,196 of NZ_CP064187.1, forward strand.
CCATCGCGATCGATCCCGACGACATCGTTGCGCAATACAATCTCGCTTGCGTCTACTCCGTCCTCGGCGACGTGGACGAAGCGATTGATATTCTGGAGAGGCTGATGCCGCGAAGCTCGGTCTACCACATCAAATGGTTCGATAACGACTCCGATCTGGATAACATCCGCAGCGACCAGCGCTTCCAGAAACTCCTGCTGGCAGCGCAGGAGGAGCAACCCCGGGAGGTCGCTGAATAGAGCAATTGAGGCGCCAAACTCGCGTTGCTTGAATGACGCCGGGTTTTCTTTTGCCGCTGATGACATCCCCATTCACGGGCTGTAATCTTCTTTGTTGAACAACAGGAAACCACCCGTGCGCATTCTCCTTACCGAAGACAATATCGCGCTGGCCGACGGCCTGTCCGCGATCTTGCGCGGTACGGGGCATGCCGTCGATGTCGTCCACGACGGCGCATCCGCCAATGCAGTCATCGCGGCAGAAAATTTTGATCTCGTGATCCTCGACCTCAACCTGCCCGAGATGGACGGGCTGGACGTGTTGCGCAGCATGCGCGCCCGGCAGAACCAGGCGGCCGTCCTAATTCTGACTGCACGCGGAGCGCCGGAGGAGCGGGTCAGAGGCCTCGACCTCGGCGCCGACGATTACCTTATCAAGCCGTTCGACATTACCGAATTCGAGGCGCGCGTGCGCGTGCTGCTCCGGCGCCAGGCGGGCCTGCATTCGGCGACGGTGATGTACGGCTGCGTGTCCTTCGACCTCAAGTCCCGCACCTTTTCCGCCGGCAATATGCAGCTTGATATTCCCGCTCGCGAAGTCGGACTGCTTGAAATCCTCTTCATGCGTGCCGGCAAAGTCGTGTCCAAAGAGGCAATCACCCAGTCGTTGACGGCCTTCGACGATGACATTTCCACCAATGCGATCGAGCAATATGTCAGCCGGCTGCGCAAGCGCCTGGCACCGCATGGATTGACCGTGAAGACCGCGCGCGGCATCGGCTACTATCTCGACAAGCTTCCCGAGGCCTCATGAAAGCCGCCTATTCGCTGAGGCGCCGGCTGCTTTTCTGGCTGCTGATCTCCACCGCCATCATCGGCACGCTGGCGCTCGCCGACACATACCGGGAGGCGGTCGAGACCTCGAACATTGTTTCAGACCGTGTGCTTGCCGGTTCGGCGCTCGCCATTGCCGAGCGCGTCGTCGTGGCAGAGGACGGCGCTCTGGAAGTCGACATTCCCTATGTCGCGCTGGAAATGCTGACATCGGCCGCTCAGGACCGGGTGTTCTACCGCGTCGATGGTCCGCCCGGCAAATTCATTACCGGCTACCAGGCGCTTCCGGTTCTCAAGGAAACCAAGGGCGACGCAGCCGTCTTCGCAGACGATATTTTCCGCGGCGAGCCGATCCGCGTCGCGACGCTGGAGCGCTCCGCCTCAACCGGCATCCGCTCGGTTCCGTTTGTTGTCACCGTCGCGGAAACGACGATCGCCCGCCGTCAGCTGGCACGCGCGATCCTTTTCCGTTCGGCTGTCCGCCTTGCCTTCATGATCGCCGGTGCAGCCGTGATCGTCTGGATCTCGGTCACGGTCGCGCTCCGCCCGCTCTACAAGCTCCGGGACGCGATCGGCGAGCGCAGCCCGGACGACTTGCATCCGATCGAGCAATCGGTACCGAGCGAGGTGCAGCCACTGGTGGATACGGTGAACAGCTTCATGGTGCGCCTGCAGTCAGCCCTTGACGCGCTCCGGAATTTCACCGGCAATGCCAGCCATCAATTACGCACACCGCTTGCCATCATCCGAACTCAGCTCGCGCTTTCCGCCCGCGCCGCAACGCTGCCTGAAGCGCAGGACTCGGCCTTGAAAGGCGACCAGGCCGTCGCGCACGCCGAACGCATTCTCGCCCAGCTGCTGCTGATGGCAAAAATCGACGCCGCAACAGCCAAGGAGGCCCTGGCGGCCTCGACGATCGACATCGCCGCCATCGCCCAGGAGATTACCGGCGAACTGATCCCTCAAGCCGCGGAGGCCGGTATCGATCTCGGCTTTGAGGGGGATGGACATGCGATGATCCGCGCCGAACCCCTGCTGATCGGCGAGCTGCTGCGCAATCTTGCGGGCAACGCCATCGCATATGCCGGCAAGAGCGCCGAGGTTACCGTGCGGATTGCGCAGGATGGCGAAACCGTACGCCTCGAGGTTGAAGACAATGGTCCCGGTATCGCGCCGGAAAAGCTCGACGCCGTGCGCCGCCGCTTTTCGCGCGGCAACGACTCCGAGGCGCCGGGCGCCGGCCTCGGCCTCCCAATCGTCGAGGAAATCGCCAATCTTTTCAATGCGACGCTCACGCTCGCGCCTGCGACCAGCGGCAAGGGGCTCAAAGCCGCCGTCGCCTTTGCAAAAGTGTCGTAAAGGCTTCGCGGCGTTAACCTTTCCGCCTTGCTTTCTTTCGTTGCATTGCACACTATCGCGTCGGGAACAGCAAATGCCGCATAACGATGTGGCGTCGGACAAGGCAAAATATGTCGATCAAAGCCAGTATCTATCATCTGACGCACTACAAATACGACAGGCCGGTCCGCCTTGGGCCGCAGGTCATCCGCCTCAAGCCCGCCTCGCATTCAAAAACGCACGTGCTCAGTCATTCGCTGAAGGTCACGCCGTCGAACCATTTCGTGAACCTGCAGCAGGACCCCTACGGGAATTATCTTGCCCGCTATGTCTTTCCCGACCCGGTGACCGAATTCAAGATCGAGGTCGATCTCGTCGCCGACATGACGGTCTACAACCCCTTCGACTTCTTCGTCGAAGAAGAGGCCACCAAATGGCCCTTCGACTATCCGCAGACGATCCAGGAAGACCTCTCGATCTACATGAAACCGGAGGTCCCCGGCCCGCGGCTCAAGGCTTTCCTCGAAACGCTCGACTATTCGCCGGGCCAGCCGACCGTTGACATGATCGTCGGCCTCAACGCCCGCCTGCAGCAGCAGATCGGCTATGTCATCCGCATGGAGGCCGGCGTCCAGACGCCGGAAGACACGCTTGAAAGCGCCAGAGGCTCCTGCCGTGATACGAGTTGGCTGCTCGTTCAGGTTCTCCGTCACCTTGGCCTCGCCGCCCGCTTCGTCTCCGGCTACCTCATTCAGTTGACGCCCGACCTGAAGGCCCTTGACGGCCCCTCCGGTACGGAGGTCGATTTCACCGACCTGCATGCCTGGGCCGAAGTCTATCTACCCGGCGCCGGCTGGGTCGGCCTCGATCCGACATCCGGGCTGCTCACCGGCGAAAGCCACATCCCGCTCGCCGCAACCCCGCATTATAGCAACGCCGCCCCGATCTCCGGCGGCTATTTCGGCGAAGCCAATACCGAGTTCGCCTTCGACATGAAGGTCGCCCGTGTCGCCGAACATCCGCGCATCACCAAGCCCTTCTCCGAGGAGAGCTGGAACGAGCTCGACGCACTTGGCAAAAAAGTGGATCGTATCCTCAAAGCAGAAGATGTGCGCTTAACGATGGGCGGCGAGCCCACTTTCGTGTCGATCGACGATTTCGAATCCGAAGAGTGGAATACCGCCGCCGTAGGCCCGACCAAGCGGGAGAAAGCCGACAGCCTGATCCGCAGGCTGCGCCAGCGCTTCGCCCCGGGCGGCTTCCTGCATTACGGACAGGGCAAGTGGTATCCCGGCGAAAGCCTGCCGCGCTGGACCTTCTCACTCTACTGGCGCAAGGACGGAAAGCCGATCTGGCAGAATCCGGATTTGATCGCAGTAGAAGGCGCTGACACCGTCGCCAAGGCGGAAGACGCCGAGCGGCTGCTCACCGGCATCGCGCGCGAGCTGGCGATTACGCCTGATATGGTGCTGCCGGCCTATGAGGATCCCGCCGAGTGGATCGTCAAGGAGGGAAGCCTTCCCGAAAATGTCGATCCGTCGAACTCCAAGCTGAAGGATCCGGAAGAACGCAACCGCATCGCCCGCGTTTTCGAACGTGGCCTGACGGTTCCGACAGGTTATATCCTTCCCGTTCAAGCCTGGAATGCTCAGGCTTCAGGGCACCGCTGGATCAGCGAGAAATGGCAGACCCGGCGCGGCAAGATTTTCCTCGTCCCAGGCGACAGCCCTGTCGGATACCGTCTGCCGCTTGGTACGCTCCCTTACGTGCCGCCATCGCAATATCCCTATATCCACATCGCCGACCCATCGATCCCGCGCCAGCCCCTGCCCGAAGTTTTCGTGCCCGCCGGCCGCGCCATGCCGGAGGCCTCCTTCCAGCGCGACGAGAGCGGCCAGAGCCGTGTGGAACAGACGCTCGGCGAAATCGGCGGCGCGGTTCGCACGGCGATATCGGTCGAGCCGCGCGACGGCCGGCTTTGCGTCTTCATGCCGCCCGTCGAGCGCATTGAAGACTATCTCGAACTCATCGCAGCCGCCGAAAACGCAGCGGCCGAACTTGGGCTTGCCGTCCATATCGAGGGCTATTCGCCGCCTCAGGACGAGCGCATCAATGTCATTCGTGTCGCACCGGATCCAGGCGTCATCGAGGTGAATATCCACCCCGCCTCGAACTGGCAGGATTGCGTCGCAATCACCACCGCGATCTACGAAGAAGCGCGGGTGACGCGTCTCGGCGCCGACAAGTTCATGATCGACGGCCGTCACACGGGCACGGGCGGCGGCAACCATGTCGTCGTCGGCGGCGCCAATCCGAACGACAGCCCGTTCCTGCGCCGGCCCGACCTCTTGAAGAGCCTCGTGCTGCATTGGCAGCGCCATCCCTCGCTCTCCTATCTCTTCTCCGGCATGTTCATCGGACCGACCAGCCAGGCGCCGCGCATCGACGAGGCCAGGCACGACAGCCTGTACGAGTTGGAAATCGCCCTCGCCCAGGTGCCCGCACCCGGCCGCGGCCTGTCGCCGCTTCCCTGGCTGACCGACCGCCTGTTCCGCAATCTCCTGATCGACGTGACGGGCAACACCCACCGTGCGGAAATCTGCATCGACAAGCTGTTTTCGCCGGATGGGCCGACCGGACGTCTCGGTCTCGTAGAGTTCCGCGGCTTCGAAATGCCCCCGAATGCGCGCATGTCGCTCGCTCAGCAATTGATGGTCCGCGCCCTCATTGCCCGCTTCTGGAAAAATCCCGCCGACGGCAAGTTCGTGCGCTGGGGCACTTCCCTGCACGATCGCTTCATGCTGCCGCATTTCGTCTGGGCCGATTTCCTGGATGTGCTTGCCGATCTCAAAGAAAACGGCTTCGAGGTCAGCCCGGAGTGGTTCAAGGCACAACTCGAATTCCGCTTCCCCTTCTGCGGCGAAGTGGAATACGAGGGCTCGAAACTCGAGCTTCGCCAGGCGCTCGAACCCTGGCACGTCATGGGCGAGGAAGGCGCGATTGGCGGCACCGTTCGATATGTCGATAGCTCGGTCGAACGACTTCAGGTTCGCCTCGAAACCAGTAATTCCTCGCGCTACACCGTCACCTGCAACGGCCGAACGGTGCCGCTGACACCGACAGGGACGTCCGGCGTGTCCGTCGCCGGCGTCCGCTTCAAGGCGTGGCAGCCGGCCTCGGGCCTGCATCCGGTCCTGCCGGTGAATACGCCGCTGACATTTGACATTTATGATACATGGTCGAAGCGTTCGATCGGCGGCTGCATCTATCATGTTGCCCATCCGGGCGGGCGCAACTATGACACCTTCCCGGTAAACGGCAACGAAGCGGAAGCAAGGCGGCTCTCCCGATTCGAACCGTGGGGACATACGGCGGGCGGCTTCATTCCGCGCGCCGAGATCGGTTCGCCGGAATTCCCGCTGACGCTGGATCTCCGCAGGCCGGCAGGCATTTGACGAGCTAGGTTTTAATGGGCAAGAAACCGGCAATGGAGAAACGTAGGGACGAGGTTCCAAGCCGCGGCGGCAACGATGCGGCGTTCGGCTATGCGCCCCTGCCCGGCATTGCCGACGAGATGGTCGATAACAACGGCGCCATCCGCCCGGTCTGGCAGCGCTTTCTTGCGGGCTTCGGGGCAATTCCCGAGAAGGAACTGACCGAGCGCTTCGCCCGAGCCGACCGCTATCTGCGCGATGCCGGCGTATTCTACCGCGCCTATGGCAGCAAGGGCACCGGCGAGCGCTCCTGGCCGCTGTCGCATATCCCGGTCCTGATCGACGAGCGCGAATGGCAGGCGCTTTCCGCCGGCCTGGTGCAGCGCGCCGATCTGCTTGAGGCGATCGTTGCCGATATCTATGGCGACAACAAGCTGGTCGACGACGGCTTCCTGCCACCTGGCCTGATCGCCGCCAACCCGGAATTCCAACGCCCGCTTGCAGGCGTAAAGCCGGCGACCGGCCACTACCTGCATTTCTGCGCCTTCGAGATTGGCCGCGGCCCGGACGGAAACTGGTGGGTTCTGGCCGACCGTACACAGGCGCCGTCAGGTGCAGGCTTCGCGCTTGAAAGCCGCGTTGCCACGACGCGCGCCTTCTCCGATATCTATGCCGAAACCCCGGTTCACCGTCTCGCCTCCTTCTTCGGCGCCTTCCGCGATGCGTTGCAGACGATGAAACATTCCGGCGACGATCGCATCGGCGTTCTGACCCCCGGACCGGCAAACGAAACCTACTATGAACACGCCTATATCGCCCGCTATCTCGGCTTCATGCTGCTCGAAGGCGAAGATCTGACGGTGGTCAACGGCCGCGTCATGGTTCGCACGGTGGCCGGCCTGAAGCCGATCGGCGTCCTCTGGCGGCGCCTCGATTCCGCCTATGCCGATCCGCTGGAGCTGAACCAGAATTCGCATATCGGCACCCCCGGTCTGGTCGAGGCACTGCGTGCTGAATCGGTGACGATCGTCAATGCTCTCGGAACCGGCATCCTCGAGACGCGCGCCTTGCTCGCTTTCATGCCGACGATCTGTCGCCGCCTGCTTGGCGAAAAACTGTACCTGCCGTCGATCGCCACTTGGTGGTGCGGGCAGAAGGAGGAGCGCGAACACGTCGCGACGAACATCGAGAAGATGGTGATCGGTCCCGCCTATTCGCGCGCTCCCTTCTTCGACGATAGCGGCGAGTCCGTCCTCGGCTCGTCGCTGCGCGCAACGGCAAAGGATTCGATCACCGACTGGCTGAACTCCGACGGCCCGAAACTCGTCGGCCAGGAAGTCGTCACGCTGTCGACGACGCCGGCCTGGGTAGACGGAAAGCTGACGCCGCGGCCGATGTCGCTTCGCGTCTTCGCCGCTCGCACGGCGAATGGCTGGCAGATCATGCCGGGCGGCTTTGCCCGCATCGGCGCCGGCGATGACGCCGCTGCGATCGCCATGCAGTCGGGCGGCGCGGCGGCAGACGTCTGGATCGTCAGCGACAAGCCGGTCGAGCGCCATACCCTTCTGCCTGCCGAAGGAAGCTTCACCCGCAACATGTCGGGCAGCCTGCCAAGTCGGGCGGCCGACAATCTCTTCTGGCTCGGCCGCTATATCGAGCGCGCCGAAGGAGCGCTGCGCATCCTTCGCGCCTGGCACGCCCGTTACGCCGAAGCTGCCGATCCGAGTCAGCCGCTGCTTGCCGATGTTTCGGAATATCTCGCTGCCGTCGACATCGGCACGGAGGAAGCCGTGCCCGAAACGCTGCTGCGCAACATCGACAGCGCCGTCTATTCCGCCAGTAATATCCGCGACCGGTTCTCGCCGGATGGCTGGCTGGCCCTGAACGACCTAGCCAAGACCGCGCACCGCTTCCATGTCAGCGTTGCAGCGGGCGACGACGCCAGCCATGCCATGACGATCCTGCTGCGCAAGCTCGCGGGCTTCGCAGGTCTCGTGCATGAAAACATGTATCGCTTCACCGGATGGCGCTTCCTCTCGCTCGGTCGCTATATCGAGCGCGGCCTGCACATGACGCGTCTTCTCGGCCACATGTCCGGCCCCGATGCCCCTGATGGCGCGCTGGATATGCTGCTCGAAATCGGCGATAGCGTCATGACCCACCGCCGCCGGTACAACGTCAACACCGCCCGCCTGACCGTCACGGACCTTCTGGCGCTCGACCCGCTAAACCCACGTTCGGTTCTCTTCCAGATGAACGAGATCCATCGCGAGGTCGAGCAGCTGCCGAACGCCTTCGTCAACGGCCAGATGTCGCCATTCTACCGCGAGGCCATGCGCCTGCATTCCGGCCTCGCCGTCATGACGCCGGAAACGATGACCGGCGAGTTCTACAAGAAGTTTGAACGCGAGCTCGAGCAGCTGTCCGACCTTCTCGCCCAGACCTACCTCGGGTGACCGCCGTGCTCTACGACCTCACCCTGCACATGGGATACACCTACGACACTCCGGCTTCCGGCGCGCGTCACATCATTCGGCTGATGCCGCTTTCGCTGCCCGACCGGCAGCGGCTGGTCGCAGGCTCGATTACCATATCTCCGTCGCCGGACGAGCAATCGCATTTCACCGATTTCTTCCTCCATCCGGCAACATCCATCCTGCTGCGGTCGCCGCACGAGACGTTGGATATCCGCATGCAGGCCCGCGTGCAGGTCGATAGCCGTTCGATCGCCGCCGATTTCTCGCCGGATCTCGACCGCCTGCCGAAGGAGGTCGCCGGCGTCTGGTCGCTGGAGCCTGACTCTCCGCATCATTTCCTCGCCAGCAGCCCTCGTCTCACGGAAACCCGCGCCATTTCGGACTATGCCCGGGACTGCGCGCCGCCCGGCCTTACCGTGCTGCAGATCGCCAATGCCTTGTGCACCCGCATCAACAAGGATTTCACCTACGATACGGAAGCAACGACGGTAGATTCCACAGCTCTCGACGCTTTCACCCTGAAGCGCGGCGTCTGCCAGGATTTCGTCCATGTGATGATCCTGGCGCTCCGCAGCCTCGGCATCCCGGCAGGCTATGTCTCCGGCTTCCTGCGGACGATCCCACCACCCGGCAAGGAAAGGCTCGAAGGCGCTGACGCCATGCATGCCTGGGTCCGTGTCTGGTGCGGTGAAACCCTGGGCTGGATCGAACTCGACCCGACCAACGACATGCCCGCCGGCACCGACCACATCGTCGTCGCCTATGGCCGCGACTATTCCGACGTCGCCCCTGTCATCGGCGTCCTGAAAAGCTACGGCGGCCATCGCGCCGTGCAGGCCGTCGACGTCATTCCCATCAAGTGATCGGAAGACAGGAATAGCCGCTGCTTCCTGGAGCCTCGCGACCAGCAAGACAAACCCTGTCTCATATCTTTTTGACTGCCTGAATCCCGAAATCAACCGACCTTGGCGGAAGCATCCGCATGTCTTCCTGGCCTCTGTGCCGGAATGAGCCGATGGCGACGGTAAGTGTGTAGGACTGACGCAGAACCCGCCGCCACAGACGTTAATGCGCAAAAGCGCCAGCTGTCCTCTTGGCGAGAAGGTTATCCGGCAAACGCAGTAAATCATGTCCCGAAATCGCAAGGTATCTGCAATTTTAACGATTACCTTAAGACCTGTGGTAACAACCGCGCTGTAGATATGGAAACAGCATAAACCCTCTCTTGCTGCAGGTGACATGATGTCTCCCATATCTTTTCTGCGCGCCAACATTACGCGCGCCTTACGCGATCGTTCCGGCAATTTCGCCATGATGACGGCGATTTTGATGCCAGTCGCGATTGGCGCCGCCGGGCTCGCCGTCGATGTATCCAACATGATGCTTTCGCAACGTCAGTTGCAGGAAGCCTCCGATTCGGCTGCGCTGGCTGCAGCCTCCGCGCTCGTCGCCGAAAAGGTCGATGTGAACGGTGCCAAGGAGCTTGCCAAGAACTTTGTCATCGGCCAGATGTCAAACTACATTGACGATTCCGACACCATCGCGGCCCTAAAGGATGCAATGTCTGTTGTTGTCACAGAAACCGCATCCGGTTCGGGCGGCAAGACTTACAAAGTTGAGGTCAAAACTGCCTACAACATGGGCAATAGCGCGCTGATGCGCATCTTGGGCAAGGAAAGCACGGAAATCGGCTCATTGTCCAAGACAGAGAGCAGCACCGAAAACACCGTCACAAAGAGCTCGCTCTCGATGTATCTCGTGCTCGACCGTTCGGGCTCGATGGCCGAGGATACTACGACCTCGCATACGTACACGGAAAGTTACAACTGTGGCTCGAGAAAGAACCCAAAGACCTGCGATCGAACCGTTACGGACTACTACACCAAGATCGAGGCATTGAAGCTGGCCGTTTCGAACCTGCTGACCCAGTTGAATACCGCCGATCCTAATCTGCAATACGTCCGCACGGGCAGTGTCTCTTACAATGACCAAATGCAGTCGGCGTTGAATCTGGCCTGGGGAACGTCTGCCGTGTCAACCTACGTCCACGCTCTGACCGCGACAGGCGGGACAGATTCAAGCGATGCCTTTAAGACGGCATATGACAAGATTATCGACCCGGCCGAGAATACAGCGCACTTGAACAAGAACGGCCTGACACCCGACAAATACATTGTCTTCATGACGGACGGCAACAACAATTACACGTCAGCCGATACTGAAACCAAAAAATCGTGCGACTTGGCGCGCGACAAAAATATCACGGTCTATACGGTTGCGTTCATGGCTCCCGATCGCGGCAAGGCGCTGCTAAGCTACTGCGCGACGAGCTCTTCAACCTATTTCGCAGCCGAGAACATGGCCTCGCTCGTCGCGGCCTTTAAGATAATCGGCTCATCGGCCGCCAAACAGAGCATACGCCTGACCCAATAAAATTCGGCGCTCATCCTTTCAAGGAAAAGCCGCTCCGGAACAAACCGGGGCGGCTTTTCGTTTAGGGCTAATCTCGCGCATCAGACCGGGAAAACCAATTGAAATCAAGTCCCTTATGCAGGTGAACACGACGGTTTCGCAAATTTTTGCTTTCGCTAAATCCCTTGTTGCAAGTGCTTGGTAACGATGCATAAACTGCCGTGACCGGCGTGCGTGCAAAGTCGGCTTCGTCAGACGTAACGCACTGAAACTAAATCAAATTTGGCGAGATATGACGATGAACCCCGTTTCCAAGCCGACCATCCCTTCTCCCGCCCCGCGCAGTTCCCGCCCGGAAATTCTAGCCGAAGAAATCATCGAACGCCTGACTTACCGCATCGGCAAGGATGCAAAAGTTGCCAAGCCGCATGACTGGCTGACGGCGACTATCCTCGTCGTTCGCGACCGCATCATTGACAAATGGATGGAGTCGACGCGCAAGGTCTACGCGACAGGCGACAAGCGCGTTTACTATCTATCGCTTGAGTTTCTGATCGGTCGCCTGATGCGCGATGCCGTCACGAACATGGGCCTGATGGAGCAGGTGCGCGATGCGCTCGCCTCCCTCGGCGTCGATGTCAACGTGATCGCCGGCCTCGAGCCGGATGCTGCTCTCGGCAACGGCGGCCTCGGGCGCCTCGCGGCCTGTTTCATGGAAAGCATGGCAACGGTCGAAGTGCCGGCCTATGGCTACGGCATCCGTTATGTCCACGGCCTCTTCCGTCAGCAGCTTGCCGACGGCTGGCAAGTGGAATTGCCGGAAAGCTGGCTCGCGCATGGCAACCCCTGGGAATTCGAACGCCGCGAAAGCGCCTATGAAATCGGCTACGGCGGCACCGTCGACGTCGCCAACAATGCCGAAGGCGAGCCGCGCTATGTCTGGAAGCCGGCAGAGCGCGTCATTGCCGCTGCCTTCGACACACCGGTGGTCGGCTGGCGCGGCAAGCGCGTCAACACGCTGCGTCTCTGGTCGGCCCAGCCGATCGACCCGATCCTGCTCGACGCCTTCAATGCCGGCGACCATATCGGTGCTCTGCGCGAAAGCAACAAGGCGGAAAGCCTGACGCGTGTGCTCTATCCGGCAGACGCGACGCCCGCCGGACAGGAGCTGCGCCTTCGCCAGGAATTCTTCTTCTCCTCCGCCTCGCTTCAGGACATCCTGCGCCGCCACCTGCAGCAGTATGACGATTTCACGTCGCTGCCGGACAAGGTGGCGATCCAGCTGAATGACACGCACCCCGCCGTTTCGGTTGCCGAGCTGACGCGCCTGCTCTGTGACGTTCACGGCATGGATTTCGAGCAGGCCTTCGATATCGTCCGCCGCACGATTTCCTACACCAACCACACGCTCCTGCCGGAAGCTCTCGAGACCTGGCCGATCCCGCTCTTCGAACGGCTGCTGCCGCGTCACATGCAGCTGATCTACGCGATCAATGCCAAGATTCTGCTTGAGGCCCGCAGGGAAAAGAACTTCTCCGACACCGAAATCCGGGCGATCTCGCTGATCGACGAGAGCGGCGACCGCCGGGTGCGGATGGGAAATCTCGCCTTCGTCGGCTCGCATTCGATCAACGGCGTATCCGCCTTGCATACCGAACTCATGAAGGTCACGGTCTTTGCGGACCTGCACAAGCTCTATCCGAACCGCATCAACAACAAGACGAACGGCATCACGCCACGCCGCTGGCTGCAGCAATGCAACCCCGGGCTCACCAGCCTTATCCGCGAGGCGATCGGCGACGAATTCATGGATGACGCCGAAAAGCTCACGCCGCTCGAAAAATTCGCCACCGATCCGAGCTTCCAGGAAAAGTTCGGCTCCGTGAAGCGCGCGAACAAGGTGGCGCTCTCCAATCTTGTCGCCAGCCGCATGGGCGTGAAGCTTGATCCTTCCGCGATGTTCGACATTCAGATCAAGCGCATCCACGAGTACAAGCGCCAATTGCTCAACGTTGTCGAGGCGGTCGCTCTCTACGACCAGATCCGCTCGCATCCCGAACTCGACTGGGTGCCGCGTGTGAAGCTCTTTGCCGGCAAGGCGGCGCCGAGCTATCACAATGCCAAGCTCATCATCAAGCTCATCAACGACGTCGCCCGCACGATCAACAACGACCCGGCCGTCCGCGGCCTCCTGAAAGTGGTCTTCGTGCCCAATTACAACGTCTCGCTTGCCGAGGTCATGGTGCCCGCCGCCGACCTCTCCGAGCAGATTTCGACGGCCGGCATGGAAGCCTCCGGCACCGGCAACATGAAGTTCGGTTTGAACGGAGCGCTCACGATCGGCACCCTGGACGGGGCGAATGTCGAAATGCGCGACAATGTCGGCGCCGACAATATCGTTATCTTCGGCCTGCGCGCCGATGAAGTCGCCGATGCCCGCACCGATGGACACAACCCACGCGCCATCATCGAAAGCTCCCGGGAACTGTCGCAGGCGCTGGCTTCGATTGCCGGCGGCGTCTTCTCGCCGGATGACCGCAATCGCTACGCCCAGCTGATCGATGGCATTTATTCGCACGACTGGTTCATGGTCGCCGCCGATTTTGACGCCTATGCAGCCGCCCAGCGGGACGTGGACCAGATCTGGAACAAGCCGTCCTCCTGGTATGCCAAGACCATCAACAATACCGCGCGAATGGGCTGGTTCTCCTCCGACCGCACGATCCGGCAGTATGCCGATGAAATCTGGAGAGCCGGATGAAAACGCCGAAAGTCGCCCTTGAAGTAAAGCGTCCCTGGGAAATTTCGGCAGACGAAATAACGGCAATCCTTGCCGGCTCGCACGCTAATCCATTTGCTGTGCTCGGCGTGCATGAGGCAGGTGACAGCTACGCTGCCCGCTGCTTCATTCCCGGCGCCGAAGAAGTCACAGCCTTGACCCTCGACGGCAGCGTCATTGGCGAACTGACGCAGCTCCATCCGGATGGCTTTTTCGCTGGCCCGGTCGCGCTGTCGAAACGGCAGCCGGTGCGCTACCGCGCCCGGCGCGACGATGCGGAATGGGCCGTCACCGACCCGTACAGCTTCGGCCCCGTGCTCGGCCCGATGGACGATTACTACGCGCGTGAAGGCTCGCATCTCCGCCTCTTCGACAAGATGGGGGCGCACTGGATCAAGCACGAAGGCGCGCAGGGAATCCATTTTGCCGTCTGGGCGCCGAATGCCCAGCGCGTTTCCGTCGTCGGCGATTTCAACAATTGGGACGGACGCCGACATGTGATGCGTTTTCGCGCCAGCGCCGGCATATGGGAAATCTTTGCGCCGGATGTCCCGACGGGCGTCCCTTACAAGTTCGAGATCCGCGGCCATGACGGCGTTCTCCTGCCGCTAAAAGCCGATCCTTTTGCGCGGCGCAGCGAATTTCGTCCGAAGACGGCCTCCGTCGTTGCGCCTGAACTTCTGCAGGAATGGCAGGACGAAGACCACCTCAAACACTGGAGCGAAACCGACAAGCGCCGCCAGCCGATCTCGATCTATGAGGTGCATGCCGGTTCATGGCAGCGCCATCAGGATGGTTCCTTCCTCTCCTGGGACGAGCTTGCTTCCAGCCTCATCCCCTACTGCGTCGACATGGGCTTCACCCATATCGAATTCCTTCCGATCACCGAACATCCCTACGATCCGTCATGGGGCTACCAGACCACCGGCCTTTACGCGCCGAGCGCCCGCTTCGGCGAACCGGAAGGTTTTGCGCGTTTCGTGAACGGCTGCCACAAGGTCGGCATCGGTGTCATTCTCGACTGGGTGCCCGCGCACTTCCCCACCGACGAACACGGCCTCGGCTGGTTCGACGGCACCGCACTTTACGAGCATGAGGATCCGCGCAAAGGTTTCCACCCGGATTGGAATACGGCGATCTACAATTTCGGCCGTACCGAGGTTCAATCCTATCTCGTCAACAACGCGCTCTATTGGGCGGAGAAATTCCATCTCGACGGCCTGCGTGTCGATGCCGTCGCCTCGATGCTCTATCTCGATTACTCGCGCAACCACGGCGAATGGATTCCGAACGAATACGGCGGCAACGAAAACCTCGAGGCCGTCCGCTTCCTTCAGGACATGAACACCCGCATCTACGCCGAGCACCCGGGCGTCATGACCATTGCCGAGGAATCGACCTCCTGGCCGAAGGTCTCGCAGCCGGTGCATGAAGGCGGCCTCGGCTTCGGCTTCAAGTGGAACATGGGCTTCATGCACGACACGCTGAGCTACATGAAGCGTGATCCGATATATCGCAGGCATCACCACAACGAACTGACCTTCGGCCTGCTCTACGCCTATTCGGAAAACTTTGTTCTGCCACTCTCCCATGACGAAGTGGTGCACGGCAAAGGTTCACTGATCGCAAAGATGCCTGGCGATGACTGGCAGAAATTCGCAAACCTGCGCGCCTACTATGCCTTCATGTGGGGCTACCCCGGCAAGAAACTGCTCTTCATGGGCCAGGAATTTGCGCAATGGAGCGAATGGAGCGAGGCAACCTCGCTCGACTGGAACCTGCTGCAATACCGCATGCACGAAGGCATGCGCCGCCTCGTACGCGACCTCAACTTCACCTACCGCTCCAAGCCGGCGCTGCACGCGCGCGATTGCGAAGGCGACGGTTTCGAATGGCTGATCGCCGACGATCACGAAAACTCCGTCTTTGCATGGCTGCGCAAGGCACCGGAACACAAGCCGATCGCCGTCATCACCAATTTCACGCCGGCTTACCGCGAGAACTATTCCATCCGCCTGCCGCTCGAAGGCCGCTGGCGGGAAATCCTGAATACCGATGCCGATATCTACGGCGGCAGCGGCAAGGGAAATGGCGGGCGCGTGCAGGCCGTCAACGCCGGCGGCAGCATCGTTGCGTCGATCACCTTGCCGCCGCTGGCGACGATCATGCTTGAACCTGAGACTTGAAGACTGGTGGGAGGAGTAGACAATGGTAGAAAAGCGCATTCAGCCACTTGCCCGCGACGCAATGGCCTATGTTCTGGCCGGCGGCAGGGGGAGCCGCCTCAAGGAACTCACCGACCGGCGCGCCAAGCCGGCGGTCTATTTCGGCGGCAAATCACGTATCATCGACTTTGCACTGTCGAACGCGCTGAATTCCGGCATCCGCCGCATCGGCGTCGCGACGCAGTATAAGGCTCACTCTCTGATCCGCCATATGCAGCGTGGCTGGAACTTCTTCCGTCCCGAGCGAAACGAAAGCTTCGACATCCTGCCGGCCAGCCAGCGCGTCTCGGAAACGCAATGGTACGAAGGCACTGCCGACGCCGTCTATCAGAACATCGACATCATCGAGGATTACGGCGTCGAGTACATGGTCATCCTTGCAGGCGATCACGTCTACAAGATGGATTACGAGTGGATGCTGCAGCAGCACGTCGATTCGGGCGCGGATGTCACCATCGGCTGCCTGGAAGTGCCGCGCATGGAAGCCGTCGGCTTCGGCGTTATGCATGTGGACAAGGCCGACCGGATCATCGATTTCGTCGAAAAGCCCGCCAATCCGCCAGGCATTCCGGACAAACCTGATTTTGCGCTGGCGTCCATGGGGATCTACGTCTTCCACACCAAGTTCCTGATCGACGCATTGCGCCGCGACGCAGCCGATCCGAATTCCAGCAAAGATTTCGGCAAGGATATCATCCCCTATATCGTGAAGAACGGTAAGGCGGTCGCGCACCGCTTCGGCCAGTCCTGCGTCCGCTCGGATTTCGAACACGAACCCTATTGGCGCGATGTCGGAACGATCGAAGCATACTGGCAGGCGAATATCGATCTGACGGCGATCGTCCCGGAACTTGATATTTATGACAAATCCTGGCCGATCTGGACCTATGCGGAAATCTCGCCACCGGCAAAATTCGTCCACGACGACGAAGACCGCCGTGGCTCGGCCACCTCCTCGGTCGTCGCCGGCGATTGCATCATCTCCGGCGCCACGCTTCACAAAAGCCTTCTTTTCACCGGTGTTCGCGCTAACTCCTATTCGAAATTGGAGGGAGCCGTCGTCCTTCCGAGCGTGAAGGTCGGCCGGCGCGCGCAATTGAAAAACGTCGTGATCGATCATGGCGTCGTCATTCCGGAGGGCCTTGTCGTCGGCGAGGATCCGGAACTCGATGCCAAGCGGTTCCGGCGGACGGAAAGCGGTATTTGCCTGATTACGCAACCGATGCTCGATAAGTTGGATCTTTGAACATATGAAAGTTCTTTCGGTTGCGTCCGAAGTCTTCCCTTTGATCAAAACAGGGGGCCTTGCCGACGTGGCCGGCGCCCTGCCAATCGCACTCAAGCAGTTCGGCATTGAGACGAAGACCCTCATGCCCGGCTATCCGGCAGTCATGAAGGTCATTCGCGATCCGGTCGTTCGCCTGCAGTTCGATGATCTGCTGGGAGCGCCCGCGACGGTGCTGGAAGTGGAATATGAAGGCCTCGATATCCTCGTTCTCGACGCTCCTGCATATTACGATCGCGTGGGCGGTCCCTATCTCGACCACACGGGCAAGGACTATGCCGACAACTGGCGGCGTTTCGCGGCGCTATCGCTGGCGGCTGCCGAAATCGCCGCGGGCCTGATGCCGGACTGGCGGCCGGACCTCGTACATGCCCACGACTGGCAAGCGGCCATGACGCCGGTCTATATGCGCTACTATCCGACGCCTGAGCTGCCGACCGTTCTGACAATCCACAACATGGCATTCCAGGGCCAGTTCAGCGCCGACATCTTCCCGAGCCTGCGCCTGCCGCCGCATGCGTTCTCGACCGAAAGCATCGAATATTACGGCCATATCGGCTTCCTGAAAGGTGGCCTTCAGGCTGCGCACGCGATCACCACCGTAAGCCCCACCTATGCCGAGGAAATCCTGACGAACGAGTTCGGCATGGGGCTGGAAGGTGTCATCGCCAGCCGCCGCGACGTGCTGCACGGCATCGTCAACGGCATTGATGCTGAAGTTTGGAATCCGGCAACCGATCCGGTCGTCCACACACATTACGGCGTCACGACACTTAAAAATCGCGAAGAGAACCGCAAATCGATCGCCGAATTCTTCCGCCTGCATGATGACGGCGCGCCGATATTCAGCATCATCAGCCGCCTTACCTGGCAAAAGGGAATGGACGTGATCGCTGCGACCTGCGACGCAATCGTCGCCCTCGGCGGCAAGCTTGCCGTCCTCGGCTCCGGCGATCCAGCGCTTGAAGGCTCGCTGCTTGCCGCAGCCGCCCGTCATCCCGGCCGCATCGGCGTCTCGATCGGATATAACGAGCCGATGTCGCACCTGATGCAGGCCGGCTGCGATGCCATCATCATTCCCTCGCGTTTCGAACCTTGCGGTCTCACCCAGCTTTACGGCTTGCGTTATGGCTGCGTGCCGATCGTGGCACGCACCGGCGGTCTCAACGATACCGTGATCGATGCCAATCACGCCGCGCTTGCAGCGAAAGTCGCAACGGGGATACAGTTTTCTCCCGTCACCGCAGAGGGTATGTTGCAGGCAATCCGGCGTGCACTACATCTCTTCGCGGACCAAAAAGTCTGGACCCAATTGCAAAAGCAGGGCATGAAATCGGATGTCTCGTGGGAGAAGAGCGCCGAGCGCTACGCTGCCCTCTATTCAAGCCTCGCCCCGAAAGGCAAGTGACAGAAATGAACAAATCTGTATCCACAACGCCCTACCAGGACCAGAAACCCGGCACGTCGGGTCTCAGGAAGAAGGTCCCGGTCTTCCAGCAGCCGAACTATGCTGAGAACTTCATCCAATCGATTTTCGATTCTCTGGAAAGCTATCAGGGCAAGTGCCTCGTCATTGGCGGCGACGGACGCTACTACAATCGCGAGGTCATCCAGAAGGCGATCAAGATGGCCGCCGCCAACGGCTTTGGAAAGGTCATCGTTGGCAAAGGCGGCATTCTTTCGACCCCGGCTGCCTCGCACATCATTCGTAAATACAAGGCTTTCGGCGGCATTATCCTTTCTGCCAGCCACAATCCCGGCGGCCCGACCGAAGATTTCGGCATCAAATACAACGTCAACAACGGCGGGCCGGCGCCGGAAAAGATCACCGACGCGATCTATGCGCGCACCAGGGTGATCGACAGTTACAAGATCGCCGATTTCCCGGACGTGAACCTCGATCGCATCGGCAAGGAAGAACTGCCCGGCGGCATGATGCTTTCGGTCATCGACTCGGTCGAGGACTATACCGCGCTGATGGAGGAGCTCTTCGATTTCGGCGCGATCCGCAATCTGATCAGCCTCGGCTTCCGAATCGCCTTCGATGCGATGAGCGCCGTTACCGGCCCCTATGCCAAGGAAATCTTCGAAAACCGTCTTGGCGCGCCGCTCGGCTCGGTGCGAAATTTCATGCCGCTGCCGGATTTCGGCGGGCATCATCCGGATCCGAACCCTGTCCACTGCAAGGAACTCTATGACGAGATGATGGGCGAGGACGCGCCCGATTTCGGCGCCGCTTCGGACGGCGACGGCGACCGCAACCTCATCATCGGCCGCGGCATCTTCGTCACCCCTTCAGACAGCCTGGCGATCCTCGCAGCCAACGCCAATCTCGCGCCGGGATATTCCGGCGGCCTGGCAGGCATCGCACGCTCCATGCCGACCAGCGGTGCTGCCGACCGCGTCGCCGAAAAACGCGGCATCGGCATGTATGAAACGCCGACCGGCTGGAAATTCTTCGGCAATCTGCTCGATGCCGGCATGGCAACGATCTGCGGCGAGGAAAGCGCCGGAACCGGCTCCAGCCACGTCCGCGAGAAGGACGGCCTCTGGGCCGTACTCCTCTGGCTGAACATCCTTGCCGTCCGCGGCGAAAGCGTTCAGGACGTCGTTACCCAGCATTGGCAGACCTATGGCCGCAACTACTATTCCCGCCATGACTATGAAGGCGTGGATACCGACGCTGCAAACGGCCTGATCGATAATTTGCGCAGCCAGCTTGCAGCCCTGCCGGGCAAGACCTTCGGCGGCTTGACCGTCGAAAAAGCGGACGACTTCGCTTATCACGATCCGGTCGACAAGTCGGTCAGCGAACATCAGGGTATTCGCATTCTTTTTTCGGGCGGCTCGCGAGTCGTGTTCCGCCTCTCCGGCACCGGGACGTCCGGTGCGACGCTACGTGTTTACCTGGAGCGTTACGAGCCAGATTCGACCCGGCACAACATCGAGACGCAGGAGGCGCTGGCCGACCTGGTCGCCGCCGCGGAAAGCATCGCGGACATCCGCAAGCACACGGGCCGTGATGCACCTTCGGTGATCACCTGATCGGAGGCTCATGCGGGCGGACAACAGGGCTAAAGGGGGCGCGATCCTTTTCGAAACCGGCGTCGAATTCGCCGTCTGGTCTCAGCATGCCGCAGAGATCCAGCTCTGCCTCTTCGATGAAACCGGCAACAAGGAACTCGCGCGCCTGCCGATGGCGCGTGAAAAAAACGGCCATGTGCACCGGCTTTTCGTCGACGGTCTGAAGGAAGGCGCCTGTTACGGCTTACGGGCCGACGGCATCTATGCTCCGGAAAACGGTCTCTGGTTCGATCCGTCCAAGCTTCTGGTCGACCCGTACGCCAAACAGCTCGACCGGCCGTTCCGCCATGATCCGCGTCTCGGCATCTTCGGCGAAGACACGCAGAACCTGATGCCGAAGGCGATGGTGACCCGCGATACGAAAGTGACGTTGGAGAAACCCCTCTTCAAGCCAGGCGGTTTTATCTATGAAGTCGCGGTCAAACCCTTCACGATCCTTCACCCGGACGTTCCCGAGACGCAGCGCGGCACCGTCGCCGCCCTTGCCCATCCCTCAGTGATTGCTCATCTCAAGCGGGTCGGTGTCGATGCCGTCGAGCTGATGCCGATCACCGCTTGGATCGACGAGCGCCATTTGCCGCCGCTCGGACTAGCGAACGGGTGGGGCTACAATCCCGTTGCCTTCATGGCGCTCGATCCGCGCCTCGCGCCGGGCGGCATGGCCGAACTGCGCGATACGGTTGCGAAGCTTCGGGTCGAAGGCATCGGCGTCATTCTTGACCTCGTCTTCAACCATACCGGCGAGAGCGACCGTTACGGCACGACGCTGTCGCTGCGCGGCCTCGACAATCGCTCCTTCTACCGGCATCTGCCCGGCCGGCCCGGCGAGCTTGTCAACGACACCGGGACCGGCAATACCGTCGCCTGCGATCATCCCTATGTCCGCCAGCTCATCATCGATAGCCTCCGACATTTCGTCCTCGGCGCCGGCGTCGATGGTTTCCGCTTCGATCTGGCGCCTGTTCTCGGCCGCACGGCAAACGGCTTCGAGGCCCATGGAGGGACACTCTGCGCAATCCTCGACGATGACGTGCTCGCCGAGCGCATCATGATCGCCGAGCCTTGGGATATCGGTCCGGGCGGCTATCAACTCGGCAATTTTCCAGCTCCCTTCCTCGAATGGAACGACCGCGTTCGCGACGATATCCGCTGCTATTGGCGCGGCGACGACTGGAAGACCGGGCCGCTCGCAACAGCACTGGCCGGCTCCTCCGACATTTTCTTGCGAAACGGCGGAACGGCGACGCGCAGCGTCAATTTCCTCGCCGCCCATGACGGTTTCACGCTGAAGGATCTCGTTGCCTACAGTCATAAGCACAACGAAGCGAACGGCGAGGAAAACCGCGATGGCCACAACGAGAACCATTCGTGGAACAACGGCATCGAGGGCGAAACGCGCTATCCCGATATCATCAAGAAGCGCCGTGGCGATCTGAAGGCGCTGATCTCGACGCTCTTTGCCAGCCGCGGCAGCATCATGCTGACGGCGGGTGATGAAGGCGGGCGAACACAGCGCGGCAACAACAACGCCTATTGCCAGGACAACGAAATCACCTGGGTCGACTGGGAGGCGCTGGATGAAGAATTGATCGCCCACACCGCCTTCGTGGCAGCATTGCGAAAGCGCTTCTCCGTCTTCTCCGAATCCGGCTTCTTCGACGGCAACGGCGATGTCGAATGGATATCCTCCTCGGGCAATCCGATGACCGTTGGAGAGTGGGAGACTGCGAATCTTTCCACGCTCGGCATGCTGCTCACAACGCGCGACCGCGACAGCCGCAGACAGGTGCGTCTGGCCGTGCTTTTCAACCGATCGAACAATGCGATGGACTTCGTCCTCCCGCCCCCAGACACTGCCGCGTGGCGGCTGTTGAGCGCGTCCGGCAACTCCGAGAAGCTTGGCGCGGCCGTGATCGTTCCGCCGCGATCGGCCATCTTTTGCGTCGGGAATTGATTCAAGCCGCAACGAATGTGAATCGTTGTCGTAATTGTCATAAATCCACTGTAAGCAATTGAGCAGGCGGCTTTTTTCATGGGGAATTTATGGTCAGGGAAATTTCGCTCGCGGAAGTCCGCGGGCTCATTGGCACGAAAACAGGGCTTTCAGATTGGATTCTTGTCGATCAGGCGATGATCGACGCTTTTGCGCACGCCACCAACGACCATCAGTTCATCCATACCGATCCGGCCCGCGCGACAACCGAAAGCTCCTTCGGCGGCACGATCGCCCATGGTTTCCTGACGCTCTCTCTGCTTTCCACAATGAATTACAATGCGTTGCCCAAAATCCGCGAGCAGACGATGGGTATCAACTATGGATTCGACAAGGTGCGCTTCATGGCGCCGGTCAAATCCGGCACCCGCATCCGCGGCCATTTCATCCTCGCCGACGCACGCTTCCGCGGCGCCAGCATGCTGATGACCACATATGAAGTGTCCATCGAGATCGAAAACGAGAAGAAACCCGCGCTTACTGCGAACTGGATCACCATCATCCAGTTCGACCCGAAGGACCGGCCGGAGGAAACCTGAGGAGCAGGCTTCTTTGGAAATCCCCGCGCAGTTTAATATCCTCGAAACCGGGAGCTGGATTGTAAACCACAGGATGAATTCGGCGTTGGTGGAGACACTCTTCTGGGAGGATGCCCGATATCGGCTCCTTGAGGACCTTGCCGAATATCCCGCCAAAACCATTGATGGCGCGAAGTTAACGCTGTTCGTATGGCGGGAATTTTGCGAACGCGCAGTTCCGCCCGCGATCAGTTTCAGCGGCCATTGAATTGCTGAAAGCGGCTTTGCGTCCTTAGCCGCTCTCGCGCGATTTCACGGCCGGCGTGTCAGTGCCCCGCATCTTCTGCCGCCTCGGCCAGCAGACCGAAGACATAGTCGGAAAACGACCGCCAGCATTCGATCCGGTACGTATCGTCCTCGGTGCGGAAGAACACGACTTCCGCCTTGCCGAACAGCGTGCGCGAGCAGGCGCCGACCGGAAATGTGCCGATCGACAGGTCCTGCGGGCAGCCGCCCGAAAGCGCGGCTTCGGCGCCGGGGCCAGAGACGATGATGCCGACATTGCGATGGGAGACATCCGTCGCCGAATGAAGGAGGCTGACACCTGATAACAAGGCCATCAGATCTGCGCCGTCTTCATCGATCACCAGCCATTCGTCGGGGCCGAGCCAGAGCACTGAACGTCCACCCTCGCGGCCCGAGGTTTTCGGCGCATCCGGGATCGTGACGCCGAGAGCCGATGAAAGAGCTTTGAGCGAAGCTGCCGGCGCCCGCAGCGCCACCCGGCTCGCCGCAGGCGCAGGCGTCAGCCGCACAGTGGCAGAACCGCCGTGGTTGCCGGAAAGAGCGGATTTGCGAATTGCCACATCAACCATTGATCCGGCCTCCTTCTTTGTCAAAGAACACCATGTCCGTCACTTCAACGGCAATCGTCTTGTCGGGCATTGGTACATACAGAGTCTCGCCTGTGCGCGCCCGGCCGCCGGCGACCAGCGCGAAGGCGATGGACTTGCCGAGGTTTTCCGACCAGTAGGACGAGGTCACATGACCAAGCATGGTCATCGGCTTCGGCTCGTTCGGATTGGCGACGATCTGTGCGCCCTCTTCGAGCACCAGCTTCGTATCCTTCGTAACGAGACCGACAAGCTGCTTGCGGCCTTCCCTGACGAGATCGGGACGCTTCAGCCCCCGAATGCCAACAAAATCCGTCTTCTTCTTGGAAACGGCCCAGGAAAGACCTGCGTCATCCGGCGTGACCGTGCCGTCCGTATCCTGTCCAACGATGATATAGCCCTTTTCGGCGCGAAGAACGTGCATCGTCTCGGTGCCGTAGACGCAGGCGCCGAGCGGCTCGGCATTTGCCCAGACAGCTTCCAGCACCGACTGGCCGAAATCGGCTGGAACGTTGATTTCGAAGCCGACTTCGCCAGTAAACGACACTCGGAAGAGGCGCGCAGGTACGCCGCAGACCTTGCACTCGCCAACGCTCATATGCGGGAAGGCCTCGTTGGAAATATCGAGCCCCTCAACGAGCGGCGCGACGATCTCGCGCGCCTTCGGACCTTGCACGGCAATCACAGCCCATTGCTCGGTAACGGAGGTCAGCCACACCTTCAGGTGCGGGAACTCCGTTTGCAGATAGTCTTCCATGTGATGAAGAACGCGCGGCGCGCCGCCTGTCGTCGTCGTGACATGGAAACGGTCATCCGCAAGGCGCCCGACAACGCCATCGTCGTACACGAAGCCGTCTTCGCGGGTCATGATGCCATAGCGGCACTTGCCGGGTTTCAGCGTGTCCCAGGCATTGGTGTACATCAGGTTCATGAACTCGGCCGCATCCGGGCCGACGACCTCGATCTTGCCGAGCGTCGAGGCATCAAAAACGCCTGCGATGTCGCGAGCCGTTTTGCATTCGCGGGCAACCGACTGATGCATCGTCTCGCCGGCGCGCGGATAGAACCAGGCACGCTTCCAGTTGCCGACGTCTTCGAACACAGCGCCATGCGCCGCTTCCCACTGATGCATCGGCGTCTTACGCGCGGGATCGAAGAGCTCGCCGCGCGAATGGCTGATCAGCGTGCCATAGGTGACCGGCGTATAGGGCGCACGGAAGGTCGTGAGGCCGACCTGCGGGATTTCCTTGCCGAGCATTTCGGCGGCGATCGCCAGACCGTGCATGTTGGAGAGCTTGCCCTGGTCGGAGGCCATGCCGTTCGTCGTGAAGCGCTTGATGTGCTCGATCGAGTGCATGCCTTCGCGCACTGCAAGACGGATGTCCTTGGCGCAGACATCGTGCTGGAAGTCTATGAAGGCCTTGGCGCTCGTCTCCGGGCCGGCACCTTCGGCAGCACCGATCATACCTCCGGTCCAGTCATAGGCCTGCTCGGCCGAGATGCTGATCTTGCCACTGCCCGATTTTCCGACGGCTTGCGCCATCAGCTCGCCGGCCGCAAGAGACTCTTCGATCGTCTGCTGCAGGCCGTCCGTGCCGTTGCAGGCGCCGACCGACAGGCAGTCCTGCGCATAGGTGCCGGGCAGGAAGCGCTGGCTTTCCGGCTCGAACTTCACCTTGCCGCGCGACTGCGAGAAGAGGTGCACCGACGGCGTCCAGCCGGCCGAAACCAGCAATGCGTCGACCGCAACTTTGCGCGGCGAGCCGCCGCCGTTGCGGGCGACGGTCATCGATGAGACGCGGAGCTTGCCCGAAGTATTGATGACCGATTGTCCAGCCAGCACCTCGATACCGAGCGAACGCGCTTCGGCAAGAACTGCAGCCCCCGGCGTCTGGCGGCAATCGACGATCGCAGCGATTGCCACGCCGGCACGCTTCAGGTCGAAAGCGGCTTCATAGGCCGAGTCATGGGCGGTGTAGACACCAACCTTGGCTCCGACGGCGACGCCGTAGTGGTTCAGGTACATGCGCGCGGCAGACGCCAGCATGATGCCCGGACGGTCGTTGTTTCGGAATACCATGTGCCGCTCGATTGCACCGCTGGCGAGGATCACCCGCTTGGCGCGGACCTGCCAGAGACGCTCGCGCGGCAGGTCACGGCCCGGCTTGGCGATATGGTCGGTCACGCGCTCGGCAAGAGCGATGAAATTATGGTTGTAGTAGCCGAAGGCCGTCGTGCGGGTCAGAACCTGCACGTTGTCCATCGCCTTCAGCTTGGCAGCCGCCTGCTGCGCCCAGACGTAGCCTTCGATGCCGTCGATCTTCACGCCGCAGTCGAAGCGCAACGCACCGCCGCATTCCGCCTGCTCGTCGCAGATGATGACGCGGGCGCCCGTCTCAGCCGCGGCAAGGGCAGCGGAGAGACCTGCAACGCCCGCACCGGCGACGAGCACGTCGCAATGCGCATAGCGGCTTGCGTAGTGATCCGGATCCCCTTCCGTCGGCGCGACGCCGAGACCGGCGGAACGTCGGATGAGTGGCTCATAGACATGCTTCCAGGCGGCCTTCGGCCACATGAAGGTCTTGTAGTAGAATCCCGCCGCAAAGAACGGCGAAAGCAGATCGCTGATGCCACCGACGTCAAAAGCAAGTGACGGGAAGCGGTTCTGCGACTTGACGATCATACCGTCGAAGACTTCCTGAACCGTGGCGCGCACGTTCGGCTGCTTTCGCGCCGAGTCTCGGGCAACGTCGATCAGCGCATTCGGCTCTTCCGCACCGGCTGAAAGGATGCCGCGCGGGCGGTGGTACTTGAAGGAGCGGCCGACGAGATGCACGCCGTTGGCGATCAGCGCCGAAGCGACGGTGTCGCCTTCGAGCGCGGTATAGCTCTTGCCGTCGAAAGTGAAGCGGGCGGTTCTCGCCGGCGTCAGGCGTCCCTTGCCTGGAATTCGGTTCGCGCCGCTCATTTCGCCTCTCCTTCCGTCGCTTCATAGGTTTCGACGGGGGCGTGCGGGACGCTCGCAGCGCCTATTTCAGGCTTTGGCTCGCCTGCCTTGTAGGTCATGATGAATTTGTCGCTGATGGTGTCGCGCGCTGCATTGAAGAAACGGCCGCAGCCGTGGATGTGCCGCCAGCGTTCGAAGATCAGACCCTTCGGGTTGTCGCGCAGGAAGAAATACGCCTCGAATTCCTCGTCGGAAATCGAAGCGATATTCTGGGGCCGCGCAATATGCGCGTCGCCAGCGCCACGGAATTCGAGCTCGGAGCGCTCTTCCTGACAGTATGGGCAGTAGATCAGTAGCATTGGATTCCCTTGTCGGAAGTGCGTGGTCAGTGCGCGACGGCGGCGGCTGCCGCTTCGTCGATGAGCCGTCCGGTGCGGAAGCGATCCAGCGTCAATCCGGCATTGAACTTGTGCGGCTCGTCGCGGGCGATCAGGTGCGCAAAGAGATTGGCCGAACCCGGCGTCGCCTTGAAGCCGCCCGTTCCCCAGCCGCAGTTGACATAGAGCCCCGGAACCGGCGTCTTCGACTGGATCGCCGAACGGTCCGGCGTATTGTCGACGATGCCGCCCCAGGAGCGCATCATCTTCACGCGGCGGAACATCGGGAAGAGCTCGCAAATCGCATCAAGCGTATGCGTGATGATCTGCAGGCCGCCTGTCTGCGAATAGGAATTATACTGGTCCGTGCCAGCGCCGATGACGAGCTCGCCCTTGTCGGACTGCGAGATATAGGCATGCACCGTGTTCGACATGACGACACAGGGAAAGATCGGCTTCAGTGGTTCGGAAACCAGCGCCTGCAGCGGGCTCGATTGCAGCGGCACGCGCACGTCCGCCATCTTCATCACGGTCGTCGAGTGGCCGGCCGCGGAGACGCCGACCTTCTTCGCGCCGATGAAGCCGCGATTGGTTTCGACGCCAACAACCCGCCCGTCCGGTCCGCGGCGGATGCCGGTGACTTCGCAATTCTGGATGATGTGAACGCCGCGATCCGACGCCGCTCGGGCATAACCCCAGGCGACCGCATCATGACGCGCCGTACCGCCGCGGCGCTGCAAGGCGGCGCCGTTAATCGGATAACGCGCAGCTGCGGAAATATCGAGCGGGGGGCAATAAGCCTTCGCCTGCTCCGGCGTCAGCCATTCATTATCGATGCCATAGAGCCGGTTGGCATGGATATGCCGCTTGAAGGACTGCTGATCGTGGATGTTGTGCGAGAGCATCATCACGCCGCGCGGCGAATACATCACATTGTAATTCAGATCCTGCGACAGATTCTCCCAGAGCTTCATCGAATGCTCGTAGATGTGCATGCTCTCTTCATAGAGATAGTTCGAGCGGATGATGGTGGTGTTACGGCCGGTATTGCCTCCGCCGAGCCAGCCCTTTTCCAACACCGCGACGTTGGTGATGCCGTGCTCCTTGGCAAGGTAGTAGGCTGCTCCCAGACCATGCCCGCCGCCGCCGATGATAATAACGTCGTATTGCGCACGCGGCTCCGGCGAAGTCCACTGCCTCTCCCAGCCCTTGTGGCCCCTGAGCGCTTCCCGTGCCACGGCAAAAACCGAGTATTTCCGCATCCGCCTTCATCTCCTTCAGGGAAAGGCATTTTCTTCGTGGCCATACAAATCGCAAATCGAAATGCGGCACAACGTTTCTTTTGCGACGCGAACGGGCTTTTGTTTGACATGGGTGGAACAAGTGCTGATGACACTGAGGTTGCCGCATCCGCCCACCCGCACCGGATTAGTCCAACTAACCCAAGAGGGCAGGAAGACGAGACGCGAAATCACATGCTAATATTCCTATTCCTAGGGGTGTTCCCATGTCGTATGTGCGTCTTGCCGCAGCCACGGTGTTCAGCGCGGTGCTTTCCAGCTCCATGCCGGCCTCCGCAGCCGAGCAGGTTGGCCAGGCGGTCCGCATCAAGACGGAAGTGACCGGTCAAACGGGACCGCTGACCGTAAATGCCGCAGTCCATCGCGACGAGCGCATTCGTACATCGAAATCCGGTCTCGGCCAGTTTCTCTTCCGTGACGGCACCAAGCTTGCGGTCGGCTGGGGTTCGTCAGTCGTCATCGACAAATACATCTTCGATGACTCTCAATCGGTGAAAAAGCTGAGCATCCGCGCAGCGAAGGGAACTTTCCGCTGGATCAGCGGCAGTTCGAAATCGTCCGCCTACCAGATCCTGACACCTGCGGGCACGATCGGCGTGCGTGGCACCGCCTTCGATTTCTATGTCGGCCCGGATGGAACGACGGCCGTCGTCATGCTGAATGGCGCCGCCCAGTTTTGCGGCCCGGGCGGCTGCCGGCAACTGACACGCCGTTGCGACTGTGTCGTTGCGACACCCAACGGCAACATGACGGATGTGGCGCGCGTAAACCAGGGCGTCCTTCGAAGACTGGGAACGCCACGCGCCCTCCCATTCCTTTCCGGCAGTCAGTCGCTTTCCGGCATGATGGGCGGCGGCTGCGGATTGACGGCGGCACTGCAGCGGCCCGATAACCTTCAGCGCCAGGTGCCGGCCGTCTCGCCTCCGGAACCGAAGCCGGAGAAACCGAATAAACCTGACAAGCCGGATAAGCCCGATAGACCACACAAACCCGACAAACCCGACAGGCCGCATAAGCCGGACAAGCCCGACAAGCCCGACGGGCCGCATAAGCCGGACAAGCCGCATGACCACGACAGGCCGCATAAATCACATGATCACCACCGGGGCGATCACGACAGAGACCGCGACAAGGGCGACCATCACTATGGCAAGGACCGCGATAGGGATCGCGGCGAACGGAACCACCATCGCTGATAGGTCATTCTGCGGGACGCGCTTCCTCAGAAATCGGTTCATCACGGAAATGATCGGCCCTGCGGGAAATCCGGCGATAAAATTCCGCCAGGCCGGGAGCGATCATTTTGGTCTTCAACCTGATGGCACTGACGATCCTGCGCGTGTCGGGCGAGCGCGAGCGAAATGCCTCGACAAGCTGATTGTGGAGCTGCCGCAGCTCTGCAAATTCGGCCGATTGCGTCACGCGCTCATCCCCGACGACGGCGAATAGGCGCGTCAGGCTGCTCTTTCCCTTCAGGCCGATGGTGCCCGCCTCAAGCAGCGCAGCACCTAACTGCAGCCGCGCTGTGTCCTCCGAAATCAGAATATCGAAGCCGATTTCCTTGCAGGAGGATTCGATCCGCGCAGCAACGTTCACGGCATCGCCGACGGCCGAGTAATTGAAGCGCGTTTCGGCTCCCATATTTCCGACACAGGCAACACCGGTATGGATACCGATGCCGATGCCCACCGGTTGATCCTTGCCAAAGCCGAAGGCATCGGCAGCATTGAGCTCGGCAAGCGTTTCCCGCATGGCCAGAGCGGCGCGCACCGCCTTCGTCTCGTGATCGGCGACATCGACTGGCGCATTCCAGAAGGCCATGATCGAGTCGCCGATGAACTTGTCGAGCGTGCCCTCATTGGCGACGACATGGCGGCTCAGTGCGTCGAGCAGCGTGTTCAGGAATCCGACCACGGCCCTCGGCGTAAGCCGCTCACTGATTTCGGTGAAATGACGCACGTCGACGAACATGACCGTTAGTTGCCGATCGTCGCCGCCAAGGCGCAGTGCGTCGCGCGTATGCTCGATACGATAGAGAAGCGATGGTGACAGATATTGCCCGAAGGCGCGGCGAACCTCGCGCCGTTCCCGGTCGATCACCAGAATGCGGAACGACGTCGCGGCGAAATGCGTCACTGATCCGCTGATGATCGGAGCCAACGGATCGAAAAGAAGCCCGGCGTAGGAAAAGCAGAGCCACGAGGCGACAACAGCAAGCGCAGTAATCGCCAAACCACAGGCTAGGGCTACCGCCGGGCTAACGAAGGTCGTCAGGATCACCAAAAGGCTGCCAAGCACTGCGATGGCGAATATCTCCAGGCCATCCGCCCAGTCCGGCCGCGACAGATAGCGGCCGTTCAAAATCTGCTCGAGGGTCTGCGCGTGCAGCGAAACCCCCGGCACATTTTCTCCAAGCGCCGTGACACGGATATCCTGCAGCCCCGCGGCCGATGTGCCGATAAAGACGATACTTCCGTTTATCGCCGCGCTGACTTCGGCCGAGGCACCTTTTTCTGCAAGCACATGCCGCGCGGAGACATATCTCTCCGCACGGTCTGGGCTGACATAGAGCCATAACTCGCCGGCCGCCGTCACGGGGACGACAAAATCGCCTGTCTTGACTGAGACCATGACGCCGGCCGCATCCGGAGCACCCGCCAGCACATAGGTCGAGACACCCTGCGCAACACGCAGTGCCTCCAGCGCCAGATTCGGATAAAGCTGCTCCCCATCCGTCAGAAACAGCGGAACTGCCCGCACGACCGACGAAGAGCTGCCCGGATTGAGACTGATATGACCGATGCCGGCGGCGTTCGCTTCAAGGCGCGGACGTAACGGCGTTGCGGCATTGATATGCGGGGGTGCGCCGACGGGACTCTCGCCGGTGAAGGCGAAGCCTGCCTTGACGGACGGGCGATAGGTTCCCTCGTTGGTCAAGCCGAAGCCGAGCACGACAGGCTTATCGGCAATAGTATCGGCGAAAATCTCGTCATTGTCGGGCAATTGCGACAGCAGCGACGGATCGATGCCGGGCACATTGCCGACGACAGTACGTGGCGAAAGCCGGTCGGGCTCGGCAAAGAGAATGTCGAAAGCGATCGCCGCCGCACCCATCTCGGACAGCCTGTCGACGAGCAGAGCCAGCCTGTCTCTCGGCCACGGCCACTGGCCGAATTCGCGTAGCGATGCCTCGTCAATATCGATTACCCGAACCGGCAGCTCTTCGAAGGACCGCGGCGATAGGCGCTGGTATTCGTCGAAGGTCACATCGCGGATCGATCGCAGCAGCTGTGGATCGCTGGCCCGCAGCAGCGTGAGCACGGCAACAATCGCCAAGCCGATGATGACACCGATTTGCTGCGCGCGTGTCATGAACCGATGGCGCCCCCTACGCTGCAAGCCGCTGAGCAGCGAAGAAAGGCTACGCCGCTTTAGCGCCGAACGCCATCCTGTCGCAGAACTGGCACGCAGCATAAAGAGAGATTGTGTTGGAGCGCGTGGGAATCGGACAGGCAGACGCCTTCAAGGGGAAGGACCACGGTTTGCAAAGACCTATTGGCCGGCCGATTTGACTGAAACCTTGCGCTTTCTTTTCGGAGCCGGAAGTTCGGGCTCAGCTTCGGCCTGCCGCTGCAGACGGAGGGCTTTCAGCTTCTCCGTCTTTTTTTCACGCAGTTTTGCTTCGTCTGCAATAATCGCCCGCGCCGTGTGATCCGTGGCTTCCGCCTTGTCGCGGGCCGACATCTTCGTGGCGTTGAAGAATGCGTCCTTTGTGGCAGTCATTCACTTTTCCTTGGATGGTTCGCGATTTTGAAAACCACGCTCGCAAGCGACACTCAACGTGTGTTTGCGGCCTTTTTGGGCATCGGCAGCAAACCTTCGCGCTGCATCTTCTTGCGCGCGAGTTTCCGCTGACGGCGGATAGCTTCGCCCTTTTCGCGGGCGCGCTTCTCGGATGGCTTTTCATAGGCGCTGCGCGCCTTCATTTCACGAAACAGACCTTCGCGCTGCATCTTCTTCTTGAGAACGCGAAGAGCCTGGTCGACATTGTTGTCCCTGACGAGAACCTGCAAAATCTTATCCTTTCGCGGCAATGGCATGCCGTATCGTTAACGAGGGGAGGCGTTACTTTCGAACCTTGATGCTGGACGTCTTCAGCCAAGGCTCGGCATTGGAAGTTTGGGCTACGTGAGCGCCTGAAATCCGCGGCGGCGATTCGGTCGCATCGATATCAAGCGCTGTTATCCTGCGCTCGAAGTTTTCGGCCTCGAACCGAACACGGTACTGTACATGTCCATGGTCGTTCGGCAGGATGCCGACGACCTCGCATCGCCTGTCGGCAGCGGCCGTTCGGGTGAGACCGGACTTCAGCACGACAAAGTCACCTATTTTATAGGTCGGCTTTGCCTTATAGTTCGGCTTTGGCATCACGGTGCTCTTTCAAAATGTCAAAAAGGCCGGGCGTTTTACCCGACCTCTTCCCGTCATTCAGCCCGCTGCCAGTACATCCGTGGTCAGCCGTGGCAAATGACAAATCACGCGGCCTGAAGATTATCCGCTGCGTTCTTGCCGGACTTTTTGTCCCGGACGAGATCGTAGCGTACCTTCTGCCCGTCGGACAACGCGCTCATGCCGGCACGCTCCACGGCGGAAATGTGAACAAATACGTCGGTCGAACCATCGTCCGGCTGAATAAAGCCAAAGCCCTTGGCGCTATTGAACCACTTAACTGTGCCTGAATTCATGAACGATCTCCTTTCAATCGCTGCACTGCCGGGAAATTATTCGCCGGCTCTTATCGAGAGTTGAGAGGAAATCTGACAGAGCGCTCAGCGCGTGACAAAGGTCACAAGCAATATTCGATAGGCTCATATATAGGGGTATTTCTGCATACCGCAATAGCAAATGCATTTCTGGGCACCGCATCCGCCAAGCAGGCGGAAGGTTTATCGGCCATTTTTTCCGCAGATCGCCATATCAGTCTGGACTTCGTGTCATCGATCTGTTATCCCGCATCACCAATCGCGAGGCTCCGGTCGCGCGAACCGTATAATTTTGCCCTGGCGCTGTGCCGCCGCTGGTGTCAACCAAAACCAAAGGAACGTGATTCTCGTGCAGGTACTCGTCCGCGATAACAATGTCGATCAGGCTCTCCGCGCTCTCAAGAAGAAGATGCAGCGCGAAGGCATTTTCCGCGAAATGAAGATGCGCGACTACTACGAGAAGCCGTCGCAGAAGCGCGCCCGCGAGAAGGCCGAAGCTGTTCGCCGCGTTCGCAAGCTGGCTCGCAAGCGGGCACAGCGCGAAGGTCTGGTCGCACGCTAAACGGTGCCGTCGTTATTTCGACGTTTTCAGATGCATGTTGGCGGGGGCGATTACGTGTCGCCGCCGCCTTTTTATTTTTGCTGCTGAAGATCGCATATCCGATTGCCCCCGGATATGACGCATGGGGGAAGCGCACGAATGGCTGATTTCTTGTTCACCTCGCCCCGGTCCTTGCGCGCGCCGAAAGCGACGCTGCTGCCGGTGCTTGCAGTCCTTGGTGCAATCGGCCTTGCCGGTTGCCAGACCGACAACACCTCCGATGCTGTGATCCGCCTCGACAAGGCTCAGGGTTCCGAAGAGAACATTGCCTCGCTGACCTCGGTGATCAATTCCAATCCGCGTGATCCGGAAGCATATAACGTCCGAGGCTCGGCCTATGGCCGTGCCGGTCAGTTCAAGGCCGCGCTGAACGACTTCAATACCGCCCTGCAGATCAATCCGCGCTTCTTCCAGGCCTATGCCAACCGCGCGCTCGTCTATCGCAACATGGGCCAGCAGCAACAGGCGATCGCCGACTACAACGCCGCGCTGCAGATCAACCCGAGCTACGACGTCGCCTATATCGGCCGCGGCAACGTCTATCGCCAGGCCAGCCAGGACGATGCGGCATTCAACGATTTCGCCCGCGCAATCCAGCTCGGCACGACGGATGGCCGCGCTTATCACAATCGCGGCCTGATTTTCCAGAAGCGCAATCAGCAGGACAAAGCGATCGACGATTTCTCGAAGGCGATCTCGCTGTCACCGAATTCGCCCGAGCCCTATAACGGCCGCGGCATTTCCTATTTCGCGCTGAATGACGACGACAATGCCTTCGCCGACTTCAACCATGCGATCGAGCTCAACGGCAACATCGCCGAATCCTGGGCCAACCAGGCGCTCGTCTATGAGCGCCGCGGCGACAAGGAGAAGGCGGCCCGCTCCTATCGCCACGCGATCGGCCTGGACCCGAAATACCAGCCGGCCCGCGACGGCCTGGCCCGCGTCGGTGCTGCAACCAGCGGCTGATATCTGCAGATCACGGAGAAAACAGCGATGGCGGCGAAACGGCATGTGATCGTCGTCGGCGCCGGTATCATAGGCGCCTCGATCGCCTGGCATTTGGCGAAGGCCGGTGCTGCTGTGACGGTCATCGCCGAAGAAACCGGCGGCGTCGCAACGCCCAATTCCTTCGCCTGGATCAATGCCAGCTGGGGAAACCCCGAATTCTACTTTCATTTCCGGCGCCGCTCGATGGCGGAGTGGAAGCGGCTCGCTGCGGAGCTTCCGGGCCTGCCGCTTTCCTGGTGCGGCGGCATCTGCTGGGACCTGCCCCGCAATCAACTCGAAGCTTACGCGAAGGAGCACGGCGGCTGGGGCTACGGCATCAAGCGCATCGAGCGCAGTGAGATCTCCCGCCGCGAACCCTATCTCAGTAATGCACCCGATTTCGCCCTCGCTGTCGCTGAGGAAGGCGCAGTCGAGCCGATCGCAGCCGCGCGCATGATGCTGGCGGATGCCGAAGCGCGAGGCGCGAAATTCATCGGCGCTGCCGTTCGCAGCCTCATCCGTAGCGGAGATCACATTGCCGGCGTCGTGACGTCGCAAGGTCTGATCGATGCGGATCATGTCGTCCTCGCTTGCGGCGCAGGATCCGTTCCCATAGCCGCGTCAGCCGGGATCACGCTGCCGATTGACGCGCCGCCCGGCCTGATCGTTCACTCCCGCCCGTTCGAGAAACGGCTGAACGGCCTGGTGATTGCGACGGAACTGCATATGCGCCAGACGACCGAGGGGCGCATCATCGCGGGCAGCGACTTCGGCGGCAGCGATCCGGGCGAAGACCGCCAGGCGACCGCGGCCGCTCTCTTTGCAAAGGTCAAAGCCAGCCTTTTGGAAAGCGACGCGCTGACAATGGATTTCCTCACTGTTGGATATCGCCCGACGCCGCGAGACGGCTTCCCGATCATCGGCAATTGCGGCATCGGCGGCCTTTACATCGCCGTTATGCATTCCGGCGTGACGCTTGCTCCGTTGGTCGGCACGCTGGCGGCAAACGAGATTCTGTCAGGCGCAACTGACGCAAGCCTCCGATCATTTCGGCTCTCCCGGTTCGCCTGACGGCACAATTGTATGACCATTACAATTCTTCCGTCAGCATGTTTTAGTGTGTTGCAACCACTTTCCCCTGCCCCTAACATGTCCTTGCTTCGATAGCAGGCTATCGGGAATCCGAACGCGTTGAGGGCACTAACGGCGATGCAGTTTTTTGCTTTCGTAACTGTTTGCGAAAATCCGGCCGGGCCATTCGCCCTCGAAAGCCTGCAAAGATTATGCCCATGAGTCTGCGCACGCGGCTGTTTCCCAAGGCTTCGATCGGCACCTATCTGGTTGCCATGGCGGTCTCGATCGCCGTGCCGATCTTTGCTTTCGTCACACTCCTGCTTTTGCAGCTCGAGGACAATCAGCGGACGACGCTGCGGCGCGAGACGGCGCAAGACGCGCTGACCCTGTCTCGCTCTATTGACCGGCAGTTGCAGGACATGGCGACGACACTTCGTCTGCTCTCAACCTCGCCCGAACTCGAGAACAACGACTTCGCCTCGTTTCATGAGCGGACCGAAACGGCCCTGCGCGGCGATACACTCTACGTGATCGCCGTCGACCGAAGCGGTCAGCAGCTACTGAACACGCGCCGAGATTTCGGCACGCCGCTCAGCAAGACAGCCAATATCCCGGCAATGGAATCGGCCATCGAGTCCGGCCGTATCGAAGCATCCGACGTCTTCAAGGGAGCGACAAGCGGCGAGTGGGTCTACAATGTCACGATGCCGCTGGATGCAGGTCAAGTCGCGGCCCTGATCGTAACCCAGAACGCCAAGGACCTCGCCAGACTTGTCACGACCGAAGGGCTTGCGTCGGGTTGGTCGGCTGCGGTGATCGATCAGGGCGGCCATGTGGTGGCTTCGAGCGGCATGGCAAGCATTGCCCCCGGAACGCCGTTCGACACGCGCATCCTGCCGTCGCTTATCGCTTCGCGCGGCGTCTTCGAGGACGAGGATATTCTGCCGAATCAACTCCTCGGTTATGCCCAAATTCCCGGCTGGTCCTGGAAAACGGTGGTCTGGGGACCGGTTGCCACGGCGCAGGCATCGATCCTCACGACATGGCGTTTCCTGATCGTCGGCGGCATCGCATTGCTTCTGGTCGCCGTGCTCGCGGCCTATGCCGTGGCGCGGCAGGTGCGCACTACGATCCGCGATATCGCCGACATGGCAAGCAGCATGGGCGAGGGCCAAATCGTGGCGCCGATCGATACCAGCGTCATCGAGGCAAACCAGGTCGCCGTTGCTCTGTCCAATGCCTCGTTCGATCGCAGCCAGACGGAAGACCGTCTGCATTTCATTATGCATGAGCTCGTGCATCGAACGAAGAACCTGCTCACGCTGGCCCAGGCAATGATGCGCCAACTCGCCAAACAGGCCGACAGCGTCGAAGGCTTCCAGTCGGCCGTTTCCGATCGCCTCGACGGGCTCGTCCGTTCGATCGAGCTTTTGACAAGCGAGCAATGGTCCGGTGCCTCGCTCCGCCGGGTCATCGACATTCACCTGGAGGCCTTCCCGCAGGCGGCAGAACAGCTTGAGATTTCCGGAGAGGATTTTGTGGTCAAGCCGGAGGCGGTCCAGAACCTCGGCCTGACGCTGCATGAACTGGCTACCAATTCGGTGAAATACGGTGCGCTTTCAGTGCCGCAGGGCCGCGTCTCCTTCTCCTGGGCGAATATCCAGGTCGAGGATCAGTCCGAGGCAATGCTCCGTTTTATTTGGGAGGAACGGAACGGTCCCGAAGTCGCTACTCCGTCCCGCTCCGGCTTTGGAACCACTGTCATCAAGACGCATGCTGCAGCGGCCTTCCGCGGATCGGTGCAGGTAGACTACCTGCCGCAGGGCCTGATCTGGACCCTGACAGCACCGCGTAGCGCGCTGGAGCGCGAATAACGGCCGGAACAATCAAAAGGATCAATTCGTTTCCGATAGGTCATCCGAAAGGAGAACGGCCATGTTCAAGCACATGATGATCGCAGCAACGGCAGCGGCGGCAGCAGTCTTTGCAAGCCCGGCAGGCGCTGCGAACTATATCAGCCTCGGCCGTCTGGTCTGCGGATCGGAAGGCAGTCAGGGGCTGATTATCACTTCGCAGAAGAATCTGATCTGCACCTACACGCCTGCCGGAGGCGGCCCGAAAGCCGTCTATGCCGGCAAGATCGAGAAATTTGGCCTGGATATCGGCGAGACCGGCAAAAGCGTTATGATCTGGCAGGTTCTTGCCAAGACCGGCACAAACATTCCGGAATTTGCACTTGCCGGTGAATACTACGGGATCGGCGCCGATGCCAGCCTGGGCGCAGGTGCCGGTGCCAAGGTGATCGCCGGTGGCACCAACAAGGCTTTCATGCTGCAACCGCTGAATGTGCAGGCCCAGGAGGGCCTCAATCTCGCAATCGGCGTGGAGAAAATGACGCTGGCGCCCGCTGCTACCTGACAAGGTCGGCGGAGATGGAAAAAGGCTCGCTTAGGCGGGCCTTTTTCTTCGGCTGGCATCGCTTGAAATAAAAGCCCGGCTCGAAGCCGGGCCTTGGCTCAGTGGCCGATCGCTTTGTTGATCTCCTCGGTGACCTTCTTTGCATCGCCGAGCAGCATCATCGTGCCATCCTTGTAGAACAGCGTATTGTCGATGCCCGCATAGCCGGAGCCGAGCGAACGCTTGACGAAGAGGCAGGTCTTGGCCTTGTCGACATCGAGGATCGGCATGCCGTAGATCGGCGAGGTCTTGTCATCGCGCGCCGCTGGATTGGTGACGTCGTTGGCACCGATGACATAAGCGACATCGGCTTGGCCGAAGTCGGAGTTGATGTCTTCGAGTTCGAAGACCTCGTCATAAGGCACGTTCGCTTCGGCCAGCAGCACGTTCATGTGGCCGGGCATGCGGCCGGCGACCGGATGAATTGCGTATTTGACCTCGACGCCGGCCTTCTTGAGATTGTCGGCCAGCTCGCGAAGCGCGTGCTGCGCCTGGGCAACCGCCATGCCGTAGCCCGGCACGATAATGACCTTGGAAGCGTTCGCCATCAGATAGGCGGCATCCTCTGCCGAGCCGAGCTTGACGGTCTTGTCGGAATTGTCCGCAGCCCCTGCAGAGGTCTCGCCACCGAAGCCGCCGAGAATGACGGATATGAACGAGCGGTTCATGCCCTTGCACATGATGTAGGACAGGATCGCACCCGAAGAGCCGACCAGCGCACCGGTGATGATCAGAGCGAGATTGCCGAGCGTGAAACCGATACCGGCTGCCGCCCACCCCGAATAGGAGTTCAGCATGGAGACGACGACCGGCATGTCGGCGCCCCCGATCGGCACGATCAGCAGCACGCCGAGCGCCAGCGAAAGCGCCACGACCGCCCAGAAATCGAAATGGCTTTCGGTTGCGCGAGCCCGATGATGAAGAAGACGATCAGCACCAAAAGCGCGATGTTGATGATATGCCGGAAGGCAAGCAGGATCGGCTTGCCGGACATGCGCCCGTCAAGCTTCAAAAAAGCGATGATCGAGCCGGTAAAGGTAAGCGCCCCGATCGCGGCGCCGATCGCCATCTCGATACGCGCCTCGCCATGGATCGAGCCGATATCGCCGATGCCGAAGGAGGCCGGTGTATAAAGCGCGGAGGCGGCAACCAGCACGGCGGCCAGGCCGACCAACGAGTGGAAGCCCGCCACCAGCTGCGGCATCGAGGTCATCGGGATGACGCGGGCGATATAGGCGCCCGCCCCGCCGCCGATCGCCAGTCCGAGCACGATCAGCACGAAGCCGGCAAAAGAAGGCGTTGCCAGCACCAGCGTCGTGAGGATCGCCATCCCCATGCCGATCATGCCGTAGAGATTGCCCTTGCGGCTGGTGGCCGGATGGGAGAGGCCGCGCAGTGCCAGGATGAAAAGCACGCCGGAGACGAGGTAGAGGAAAGCTGCGATATTGGTCATTCGTCCGGCCTCACTTGTCCTTCTTGCGGTACATCGCCAGCATGCGCTGCGTGACGAGGAAACCGCCGAAGATGTTGACCGAGACGAGAACGAGCGCGACGAAGCCGAAACCGGTCGCAAGCCCGCTTGCCGAAATGCCCACTGCAAGCAGCGCGCCGACGACGATGACTGAAGAGATGGCGTTGGTGACGGCCATCAGCGGCGTATGCAGCGCCGGCGTCACCGACCAGACGACGTAATAACCGACGAAGATCGCCAGCACGAAGATCGCGAACTGGAAAATGAAGGGATCGATCGCCCCGCCGTTGCCGCACTTGCCGCTTCCGGTGCCTGCGCGGCCGCCGCCACGACTGCGTTGACCGCCTGGTCAAGCTGCTCCAGCGCCTTGTCCATTGCTTCACTGGCCATCAGCTATCCCCTTCTTCGTCCCGGCGAATGCCGGATGCACGACATCGCCTGCATAGGTCAGCATGGTCGCTTTGATGAGTTCGTCGTCGAGGTTGAGGACGACGCTCTTCGTCTCCTTGTTGAGCATGGTCTCGAGGAAGGTGACGAGGTTCTTGGCATAGAGCGCCGAAGCGCTGGCGGCCACCCGGCCCGGCAGGTTGGCGAAACCGATCACCTTGACGTCTTCGACATCGACGACCTCGTCTGCAACCACGCCCTCGATATTGCCGCCACGCTCGACCGCAAGATCGACGGCAACGGCGCCGGGCTTCATCGAAGCCAGCATCTGGCGCGATACGAGCTTCGGCGCAGGGCGTCCGGGGATCAGTGCCGTGGTGATGACGATGTCCTGCTTGGCGATGTGCTCGGCAACGAGGGCTGCCTGCTTCGCCTGGTATTCCTTGGACATTTCCTTGGCGTAGCCGCCCGCCGTCTCGGCTGCCTTGAACTCCTCGTCTTCAACGGCGATGAACTTGGCGCCGAGTGAGGCGACCTGTTCCTTGGCGGCGGGGCGAACGTCGGTGGCCGAGACCGCAGCGCCGAGGCGGCGCGCCGTCGCAATCGCCTGGAGGCCTGCCACACCTGCACCCATCACGAAGACCTTGGCGGCCGGAACGGTGCCGGCGGCCGTCATCATCATCGGCAGGGCGCGATCATAGACAGACGCCGCTTCAATGACGGCCTGATAGCCGGCGAGATTTGCCTGTGAGGAAAGAACATCCATGGACTGGGCGCGCGTAATGCGCGGCATCAGTTCCATCGCGAAGGCTGAAAGCCCTGCCTTCGCCATCGCGGCAATCGCCTCATCGTTTCCATAGGGATCCATGATCGCGATGACGACCGCGCCGCTCTTGTAGCCGGCAATCTCCGCCTCCGTCGGGCGGCGCACTTTCAGCACCACATCCGCGGTTGCCGCATCGCCAGCCGAGCCGATCCGCGCCCCTGCAGCCTCGAATTCGCTGTCCGGTATGCGCGATAAAACCCCAGCACCTGCCTCGACCACGATGTCGAAGCCGAGGTTCCCCATCTTCTTTACAGTTTCGGCAGACGCCGCAACGCGTGTCTCGGAACCGTTCGATTCTTTTGTAATGAAAACGATATTGCCCAACTGCCCCCTCCTCGGGTCAGCCAAACCACCGCGGGCTCACCGCTCAGGCCAAGCACCTATTCGAAAATTTCGGAAATGCCGCTCCTCGCCTGCTGCAGTCAGCGCAGCAGGACGATGCCGGCAACGAAGATGACGAGAAAAACCAGGAGGCCGCCGAGAAAGCCGCTGCTGGTGAAAAAACCGGCCGTCATGCCAAGCAGCAGGGCGATGAGGAACATCGTGCCGTATTTCGCAGCCGAAATGAACAGATTGTAGGTTTGTTCATGTTCTTTGTAGTCCATCGGCGCGCCGACTTCGACGGGTCCGTTGTGTTCTTCGGCCATGAAATTTCGTCTCCCTGAATGCCATGATCCCATTCAGGGCTTACACAAAGCCTGGGAAAAGCGCAATGCATGAGAATGCCGCAGCCGGTACGCTTTGCGGCATTTCATGAGCGCGGCCTCAGAGCGGCAGATCGGTGCCGAACTGGCCTTCCGGCACGAAGCGCGCGGTCGGGATGATGGTGAGCGATGGCAGCCTGCTGTCGGGGCCGCGGGAAAACATCATGCGCTGTTCGCTGGCGCTGGAAATAAAGAAGGGATAGCGCGTCAGAAGCTTTCGACCAACCTCGATCACATTCGTCGCCATCAGCGTCATGTCGATTCCGTAATTCTTCGCCAGCCGGCCGGGCACGATGGTATCTGCATAGAAGACCCGCTTGTAGAAAGCGGCATGCGGGGGCCGGCAAAACTGAAGAACGCGGTCGGCACGGAAATGCGCCGCCGCAACGATGCTTGGCCTCAGCGTCAGGTAGGGAATCCACGACAGGTCGGCGGTCATTTCCGGATCGGCCGCAAAGCGCGCTGGATCGATCAAGGTCAGCCCTGCATCCAGAAGCGAATCGATCGCCTCAGGAAAGGCGCCGGCGGACTGGCTGACGCGATGGTCCGGCGTTACATAGTGAAGTCGGACCGTGCTGACCAGTT
The DNA here is from genome assembly GCF_015353075.1 of Rhizobium sp. 007. Taxonomy (NCBI): domain Bacteria; kingdom Pseudomonadati; phylum Pseudomonadota; class Alphaproteobacteria; order Hyphomicrobiales; family Rhizobiaceae; genus Rhizobium; species Rhizobium sp. 007. The sequence goes on from NZ_CP064187.1 coordinate 3,337,169, forward strand.
CGCCGTAATAGTAGAGACCGAAGACATAAGCATGGCTATCGAAATCGGTATCGTCCAACAGCCCTTTTGGGGCGAGCGCCAGCACATCATGGGCCTTGTAGGCCTTCCATCGCAACCGTTCGACATCCTCCATGTCCTCGCTGCTTTCGATGCGGCGATATTCGACATTGTCCAGAATTTCGAGAAGCTTTCTTGAAAAGTCACTTGTATTCAAAGGGATTGACGCCATTGATGTTCCCGCCGTTAACGGGCCATTAATCATATCTGGGCGCGCAAAGAGCAAGAAGTATCAAAAGTTTCGGACGTATTTGAATTATTAAGGTTAACAGACCCGGATAATTGGGCTCGTGTTTCGATGGCGGCAATCCGGGCTCAGGCGACCTTGCTGCGGCGGCGCTGGGTGACGCGACGGCTGAGTGCTTGCGAAAGGATGCCGATCTCCTTTGAGGGCACCGGCGCAGAGAAGACATAGCCCTGCACGAGATCCGCGCTGCGATGCTTGTTGAGCAATGCCAGTTGCTCAACAGTTTCCACACCCTCGATGACGATCTTGAGCCCGAGCTCGCGGGCGAGATTGACCGTACCGCACAAAAGCTTCAGACGGCGCGTGTCTTCTGCGATATTGCGAACGAAGGAGCGATCGATCTTGACGATATCGAGCGGCAACGTGTCGAGATAGCTAAGGCTGGAGAAGCCCGTGCCGAAGTCATCGATCGCTATGGTGATGCCGTGGGAGCGCAATTCCGCGAGGATGGCGCGCACCGCCGCAGGCTCGTCGATGAGACAACTTTCTGTAATTTCCAGATGCAGCCGCGACGCCTTGAGGCCGGATGTTGAAAGCGCTTCCGAAACGACGGTGAGGATATCGTTGTCGCGCAGGTCGCGTGCCGAGAGATTGACCGATATCGCGATGTGGTCGGGCCAGGTCATGCATTCGCTGCAGGCCTTGAAAAGGATGAACCGCGTGATGTCCGATATGATGCCCATCTCTTCGGCGAGGCGGATGAAAACGTCCGGCGGAATGGCGCCTTTTTCCGGGTGGACCCAGCGCGCCAGCGCCTCGGCGCATTCGATGCGTGTCCCATCGGCTTTGAACATCGGTTGAAACGCGACGCTGAGCGCGCCCGCAGCCACCGCTTCGCGCAAGTCTGCTTTCAGCTTCTGCTGCTCGATGTAGCGGCCATCCATTTCGTGTTCGAAGCCGGTGATGCCGCCGCGCAGTCGTGACTTGCTTTCAAAGAGGGCGAGGTCCGCTTTGATGCTCCACTCCTCCATTGCAAATGCATTGCTTTCGAGGATCGCGTAGCCGGCGCTGAGCGACACCAGGAAGGTGACCTCGTCCACTTCATAATTGCCCTGAATGTCGGCATGCATCCGGCGGATTTCGGCATCGAGCGCTTCGTTGTTCTTGGCATGCGGGAAGAAGATGACGAACTGGTCGCCCATGAGGCGGCCGATGATGGCATTGCCTGCTTCGTCCTTGATCCGCGCCGCGATCGCGCAGAGCAGGTGATCGCCGGTGATGTGGCCGCGCATGTCGTTAACGTGCTTGAACTCGTCGATGTCGAGGACCATGAAACCAAGCGGCCCACGCCTTTTCGGGTGGCGCTCGATATATTCCTTTACGAGATGACCGAAATATTCTCGGTTCGGCAGGCCGGTCAGAGCATCGAAGCGGACCATATGCAGGATCTTCTGCTCCGCCTTCACGCGGCTCGACACATCCTCGAAGATCAGAACGGCGCCGCCGTCGGCACGACGCTTCGCGGAAAATTCCAGCGATAGGCTTTCAGGAAAATGGATCAGGGTGCGCGATAGGCCTTCCTCGGCAACCTGTGTCAGCTGCCGCAGGATCAGTTCCGGTTGCGAGGCATCCATGAAGCTATAGCGCGCGCCGTAACGCAGGACGGCACCGAGGTCGCGATCCTTCAACCGGTCCGGATCGCCGATCTTGAGAAGCTCGCAGGCTTTCCGGTTGATCACCTGGATACGGTTCGACGGATCGACCATCACGAGACCGTGCGGCATATTGTTGAGCGCAGTATCGAAACGATCGGCAATCAGCGAGATCTGCCTGTGAGCGATGACGTTCTCATAAAGGAACTCGCGCACGCCGTTCGCCATCGCCCGCGTCGTCAGCCAGAAAGGAATAAGGAAGATGGAGAGGATGCCGCGATAGAAATCCAACGCCATCAGGCTGCAGACGATCATCGGCAGGCAGCAGGAGAAAGTCTGCAGGTCAACTGCCAGCCGCGAGCCGTAGTTGCGGCCGACGACGGAAACCATGGTCGCCATGGTGACGGAAATGCAGGCAAGCTCCGCGAAGGAATCATGCACGACGAAGATGGCATAGCCGCTGCCGATGCCGAGGATGGCTGTAGTGCAGGCCGCACCGGCAACGAGAACGCGCTCCCAGCGCTCGATGCCGGCGCGCGACAGTTTCTCTTTTTCCACGCGATCGAACCGCCGGAAGGTGATCATGCGGACGCAAAAGACCAGGAGGGCGGCAGCCGACAGCAGCACATAGATGGAAGACTGTGTTTTGGCTGCAACCGCCAGGAAAGTTGCCACATGCACGATGACGCCGGCGAGCAGCGTCATGCGGTTCCCCGAAAGAGAACTCACAAACGACAGATACACATCGATAGGGACCCTGTTCGGGCTATGTGGTTTCATCCATACTTTCCCTGTGCGCCGGGATGATACGGGGAACCTTTTAAAAATTGATTGCCTTGACCCTATCTGTTTGGTTGTTTTTTCTAAAACCCAAGAGAGAATTTCAAGATTAATGGCGAATTTCACAGCTATGAAGTGAAGTTCATGGAAAAATGATCCGCGCTTAAGTTGCCGGTTGTACAGCCAGCATCTAAACCGCCGCATTCTATGTCTACGACTAAAATCCTATACGGCCGTTTATTCTTTCAATTTCGGAAACCGTAGTTTACACAAATTTCAAAAGTGAGAACTTGCCGCAAAGGCAGAGTAAGGGGAAAGGCATGCCGGCGTTTCTAAGCGTCAGCCGGCTGATCGACAGCGTCAGCCAATTCATAGGGAAAATCGCGGATTACATGGTGCTTGCGTGCTGCTTCATCAGCGCCGGCAATGCAATCGTCCGCTATCTGTTCAATTACAGCTCGAATGGTTGGCTGGAGATTCAATGGTATCTCTTTGCCTACGTCGTCGTGCTCGGGGCGGCTCATACGCTGCGCAACAATGAGCACGTGCGCGTCGACCTAATCTACGGATCGGTTTCCGACAGGGCCAGAATCTGGATCGATATCATCGGTTTGATCGTCTTCCTGATCCCGGCCTGCTCCTTCCTGGCTTTCCTGTGCTGGCCCTATTTCGTGATCGCCTTCCAGCAGGGCGAGATATCCGCCAATGCCGGAGGGCTCATCCGCTGGCCGGTCAAGCTTATTCTTTTCGCAGGTTTCGCACTCCTGGCACTGCAGGGCATTTCGGAACTCATCAAGAGGATCGCCGCGGTGCGCGGCTACATCCAGCTCGAAACGAAATACGAAAAGCCCCTGCAATAAAGCTCTCCGGGAGGAACGGACTTGTTTGACTTCGGTATCATTCCGCCGGCGATGTTTCTAGGCATGGTCATCTTCATGCTCTACGGCTTCCCGGTCGCCTTTTCGCTCGCGTCCGTCGGCCTTTTCTTCGGGGTCATCGGCATAGCAACCGGCCATTTCAGCGAGGCCTTCCTGCAGGCCCTGCCCCTTCGCGTGTTCGGCATCGTTTCCAACGACCTGCTGCTTGCCATACCCTTCTTCACCTTCATGGGCGCCATTCTGGAAAGGTGTGGCCTTGCGGAGGATCTTCTCGAGGGAACCGGCAAGCTCTTCGGCGCCGTTCCTGGCGGTCTCGCCTACGCCGTCATCCTCGTCGGCGCTGTTCTCGGCGCCATCACCGGCACCGTCGCGGCATCGGTCATCACCATGGGCGTGATCTCGCTGCCGATCATGCTGCGCTACGGCTACAATCCGCGGCTGGCGACCGGCGTCATCGCCGCGTCGGGCACGATCACCCAGGTCATCCCGCCCTCCCTCGTGCTCGTCGTTCTCGCCGACCAGCTCGGCAGATCAGTCGGTGACATGTATCTCGGCGCCATCGGCCCTTCGATCCTGCAGGTCGCGATCTTCCTTGGCTTCATCCTGTTCCTGTCCATCTTCCGGCCAGGCTTGATGCCGCCGCTGCCGAAGGAGGTGCGCGGCGAGTTCAACTGGGCACTGCTGATGAAGGTGCTGGCCGGCATGGTGCCTTCCATTATCCTCATCTTCCTCGTGCTCGGCACGATCTTCATGGGGCTTGCGACGCCAACGGAAGCCGGCGCCCTCGGCGTCGTGGGCGCGATCGTGCTTGCAGCGCTCCACCGCCGCCTGACCTGGCCGCTGGTCCGCGAAGCCATGACATCGACGATGCATATCACCTCGATGGTGGTGATGATCCTGATCGGCTCGACTTGCTTCAGCCTCGTCTTTCAGGGCATGGATGGTTCGCGTTGGATCGAGCACATGCTGTCCGGCATCCCGGGCGGTCCGGTCGGCTTCCTGATCTTCGTCAACCTCTTCATCTTCGTCCTCGCCTTCTTCCTCGATTTCTTCGAAATCGCCTTCATCGTCATTCCGATGCTGGCACCCGTCGCTTCGGCGCTCGGTATCGATCTGATCTGGTTTGGCGTGCTTATCTGCGTGAACATGCAGACGAGCTTCATGCACCCGCCCTTCGGCTTCGCGCTGTTCTATCTGCGCTCCATCGCCAGCCGTGACGTGAAGACACGGGATATCTACATGGGCGCGATCCCATGGGTCGTCATGCAGCTCATCCTCGTCGCGATCGTGATCTTCTGGCCGCAATCCGTGACCTACTGGCTGAACAAGGGTCCGGCCGTGGACCTCAACACGATCAAGATCGAAATACCCGGCTTCGGCGGCAATCAGCTCTCGCTGCCGCCCGCGCCTGGCGGTGGCGGCAGTACACCACAGATCCCGGGTCTCACCCTGCCGCCACTGAACGGTCTGCCCGGTCAGCAGCCAGCCCCTGCGACGCCCGCGCCGGCCAATCCGGCACAACCAGCACCGCCACCCGATCTCAGCCAACCTCCAAAGATCAATTGAATGCAAATGAAGAAGCCCCGGATTTCCATCCGGGGCTTCTGTCGGCGATGCGATGAACGCGCAGACGGGTTCCCAAGCCGCCTAGAGCTTGCCCGATCGCTGCTGGATCATCATGAATGTGTCAAACGTATATTCCGAGAGCTGCATCCAGAGGTAAGCATCGCGCTTGAATGCGGTCTGGTCGTCATAGATCTTCTTGAAAGATGGGTTCGAAGCCGAGAGCTCGCCATAGAGACCGGTTGAAGCCTGGAACGCGGCTTCCAGAATTTCCTGGCTGAAGGGACGCAGTGTTGCACCTTCGGCGACGAGCTGCTTCAGCGCTGAAGGGTTCTTCATATCGTATTTCGCCATCATCCTGGTATTGGAATAGGTGCAGGCGTCGGCGAGGATCGTCTGGTAGTGCTCCGGCAGGCTGTTCCACTTTTCGAGATTGAAGAAAGCGTGGATCGCCGGACCGCCTTCCCAGAAGCCCGGATAGTAGTAGTACTTGGCGACTTTGTGCAGGCCGAGCTTCAAGTCGTCATAGGGACCGACCCACTCGGACGCGTCGATCGTGCCCTTTTCGAGCGCCGGATAGATGTCACCGCCGGCAATCTGCTGCGGGATGACGCCGAGCTTTTCCATGACGCGCCCGGCAAGACCGGCGATACGCATCTTGACGCCCTTGAGGTCGTCCAGCGTATTGATTTCCTTGCGGAACCAGCCACCCATCTGGACGCCGGTATTGCCGGCCGGAAGACCGAACATGCCCTGCGTGGCATAAAACTCGTTCATCAGGTTGATGCCATTGCCCTCGAAGAACCAGGCGTTGGTGAGACGGGCGTTGAGGCCGAAGGGAATGGCCGTGCCGATTGCATAGGTCGGATCCTTGCCGACGAAATAGTACGAGCAGGTGTGGCAGCATTCAACGGTACCCGAGCTGACGGCGTCGGCCGCCTGCAGGCCGGGCACGATTTCGCCGGCTGCGAAAGGCTGGATCTTGAAGGCACCGTCGGTCGCGTCGGCGACGTGCTTGGCGATATCTTCCGCACCGCCAAAGATCGTGTCCAGGCTCTTCGGGAACGAAGAGGTCATGCGCCACGAAATTTTCGGATTCTCCTGCGCGATTGCCGGCGCGGCGAGTGCGCTTGCCGCAACGGCACCTGCCCCCGCAGTTCCGGCCTTCTTAATAAACGAACGACGATCCATCAAAAACCTCCCGTATAGATGGCATGCGCGGACAATTTCATCCCTACCCGCAGCAATGGAGGCGAGCTAAGCATGCGGCCGCGTGTGTTTCAAGCTTTAGTCGATCAGACTTTGGCATCACGGCAGCAATTTGGCGAATGACGTGTTTCCATCGAAAATCAGCAGTTTAGCAAGGTCTCTATGCTTGAATGGCGCAGATCGCCGCAATTTGGCCCGCCATTGCGTGGAGAAGTTGACTTTGAGGCCGATCTCGGTTTTCACAATAGAAAAATCGAGAGCGTTCCGGACCAAAAATGATGAAGCCGATCGTCGCCGTTCCTGCCGATACCCGCACCCTCGATGGCGCCGACTGGCATGCCGTCCAGCATCAATATGTACGCGCGGCGCTGAACGCTGCGGGCGTCATGGCCTTCATCATTCCTGCCTTCGAAAAAGGTTATGACACGGACGCAATCCTTGACCGAGTGGATGGACTGCTGGTTTCGGGCTCGGCGAGCAACGTCCATCCATCGCTCTACGCTGCAGAGGCTCGCGAGAGCGATGGCCCCTTCGACCCCGCGCGTGACGCAACGGCCATACCCCTCATCCGCCGTGCAATCGATCGAGCCATCCCGCTGCTGGCGATCTGCCGCGGCATACAGGAGCTGAACGTCGCGCTCGGCGGTTCCCTTGCCACTGAAATCCACGAGCAGGAGGGCATCTGGGACCACAGGAAGCCAGCCGATGTCGATCGCGACGGAATGTATGCTATCCGCCAGAGCGTTTTCGTCAAGGAAGGCTCCTGCATCGCCCGCATCATCGGTCCAGGCGAAGTCCTGGTGAACTCGCTGCACCGTCAGGCAATCGCCAAGACGGCGCCTCGCCTACAGGTGGAGGCGATCGCCGAAGACGGGACGATCGAAGCCGTTTCCGTCATCGACGCCAAAGCCTTTGCCGTCGGCGTGCAGTGGCATCCGGAATACTGGGCCGAAACCGACAAGCCCTCGAACCAGATCTTTGCGGCCTTCGGGGATGCGGCAAGGGAATATGCGGCGACTAAGAATGTCTCCATGAAGGTTAAGGCCTAGGCGCTCCGGTTGCACGACAGAACGACAGGTATCGACAGTGGCTCACGGCGGGCAGATCAATATACGGCTCCTCGGCCCCGAGGATATTGAGGCTTTTCGGCAAATCCGCTTGGAGGCGCTGCAGACCGAGCCCGCGGCCTATGCGAGCACCGCCGCCGATTGGGAGAGCCTAACAAACGATGAATGGCGTCACCGCCTCACGAACAATGCAGTGTTCGTCGCATTCCACCGAGAAAAACCGGTTGGCATGATGGGCTTGATGCGGCAGCAATCGAGCAAGATGGCCCACCGTGCCACGATTATTATGGTTTACGTGCATAAGAGCTTTCGCGGTTTGGGCGCCGCTTCGGCGCTACTGGAACGACTGACCGGGCACGCTCGAGAGGTCGGCATCAGACAGCTGGAGCTGGCCGTAAGCGCGCAGAACCCGCCCGCGATCCGCTTCTACGAGCGCGAGGGCTTCAGCCAAGTCGGGCGAATTCCGGGCGGAATTATTCACGAGGGCGAGGAAATCGATGATGTCGTTATGGCGCGGCGCATCGTTGACTGAGCCCCTTACCTTGCCGAAGGCGTCTCCGGCACCGCGGTTAGCGGCCTGCCCTTCTCAAACCATTCGATCAGATTGCCGGCAACAAGATCGGCCATCGCGTTGCGCGTCGGGATCGAGGCGGAGGCGACGTGCGGCAGCAGCACCGCATTCGGCAAGCTGAAGAGTTCCGCCGGGACCACCGGCTCGCCGTAGAAGACATCAAGGCCCGCAGCGCCGAGTGCGCCGCTCTTCAGCGCCCAAACGAGCGCTGCTTCATCCACCGTCCAGCCTCGGCCGACATTGATCAGAATGCCGTCAGGGCCGAGTGCAGAAAGGATCTCCGCATCGATCGTCTTGTGGGTGTGAGGCGTCTTCGGAACGATCGCAATCAACGTATCGACAGCGCCGGCGAGACCTTTCAGGGTCGGGTGATAATCATAGGCGATATCTGGATGGATCGTGCGTGTGTGATAGCTGATTTTCACCTTGAACGGTTCGAGGCGCTTGGCGATCTCTTGGCCGATGCGGCCGAGGCCGTAGAGACCGACATGCCGTCCTTTTAAGGAAAAGCGCGATAATGGATAGGCCGAACCCGTCGTCCAGTGGCCCTCACGCAGCCAGTTCTCCGCCCGCGGCAGTTCGCGGACGGTGTTGAGCAGCAGGCCGATCGCGGTATCGGCGACCTCGTCGTTCAACACATCCGGCGTGTTGGTGACGACCAGTCCTTTTTCCGCAGCATGCTTGACGTCCACGGCGTCATAGCCGACGCCGAAGCTCGCGATCACCTCAAGGCTCGGCAGCTGATCCATCCACCTGCCGGGAAACGCGCCGCTGACGGCCGCGCCGCGAATGCGGTTTGCGGTTTCGGCGTCGAGTTCCAACGTCTCGCTTTTTTCGACGGCGACAACTTCGAAACGGTCCTTCAAGGTCGCAAGAACACGCTCGTGTATCTTCCCGGGAACGAGAATGGCGATGCGGGACATGGCTTTTCCTCTTGTCTTACTGGCGGGGTCTGTAAGGGCTTGTCGACTGGCGGATGCGCATCTCGGGTTTGATCAGGTGGATGCCGTCCGGCTCGTGACTGCCGGCCAAGCGATCGAGAAGCGCCCGGGCGGCAAGGCGGCCGACTTCGGCCTGCCCATTCCAGACCGTCGTCAGCGCCGGTGTCGAGAGCGAGGCTTCCTCGAGATCGTCATAGCCGGTAACCGAGATGTCCTTGCCTGGCACAAGACCGGCACGGGCAATGCCGTTCATGAGCCCGATGGCAACGAGATCGTTCCAGCAGACGGCGGCCGACGGCTTTTGCGGCAGCGACAGGAAATGCACAGCCGCCTCGAACCCGCCCTGCATCGAGCGCGGACCGGGAATGCGCAGGTTGGGATCGACTTCGATCTCAGCCTTGCGCAGCGCATTGACATAGCCCTGATAGCGGTCGCGGCCGGTCGAGGTCTGATCCGTTCCCCCGATCATGGCGATTGAGCGGTGGCCGAGCCCGATCAGGTGATTGGTGGCAAGCGAAATGCCGTAGCTGTCGTCACCGCGATAGGTCGGCAGGTCCATCCCCTCCATCGAGCGCGCGACAAGGATCGCCGGCATGCCGTTGGCCTCGGCAAGCTGCATATCCTCCGGCGGCGTGCCGATTGCGGGCGACATGATGACGCCATCGCCGCCGAGCTGCAGCAGCGTCTCGATGAAGGTGCGCTGCTTCTCGACCGAATCGTAGTGGTTGGACAGGATGAAGGTATGACGGCTGCGATCGAGCTCGCTCTCGATCGCCTTCAGGATTTCCCCGTAGAACGGGTTCATGATGTCGTGCACGACGACGCCGACGATGCCCGAGCGAGACGTACGCAGACTTGCGGCCCGGCGGTTGTAGATATAGCCGAGCGCGCGCGCCTGTTCCTTGATCTTTTCCCGCGTATTGCCCGCAACGAGCGGGCTGTCGCGTAAGGCTAGCGATACCGTTGCCGTTGAAATGCCGAGTGTTTCGGCAATTGTCGAAAGTTTGATCTTTTGAGCCACGCATCCTCCCCAGGCAACGCGCGAGATGGTGGAGCGCATCGCGGAACCGGAAAAAGAGCGCCCCTTAAAATGTTTAATTAAAAGATTAAACGCGGAGAGGCAAACCGAATTTTAATTGACCGTCAAATTTCGTCGGGTTCTTCGAACGGCACTGCTTCTGCCTGGAGATTGTTGTCGATCGCCTTTAGAAGGCGCACGAGGTTGCGGATTTCTTTCTCCGAAAAATCAAGCGTAGCCGTCCGATCGCAGGCCGACGCCGCCATCTCGATCGCCTTCACGCTGCCGCGCCCGAGTTCGGTGAGGTAGACCTTCGTCAGCCGCGCATCTTCCGCATCCGGCTTGCGCTCCAGGAAGCCCTGGGCTTCCATGCGGCCTATGGTGCGAGTCATCGTTGGCGCCTTGACGCCGAGCTTCTGAGCAAGGCCGCCTGCCGTCATCCCGTCGGTTTCGGCAAGCGAAAGAATGACGCCGTCCTGGCCGGCGTAAAGGCCGCTTTCAAGCAGACTACGGGAGAGGACCGTGCGCATCGACCGCGCAGCCTGCGTCAAAGCCGGCGAAAGATCGGCAAGCGTATATTCGGTCTGGTCCTTTTTCTTGGACTTGTTTTTCTTGCCGTCTTTGTGCTTCTTCCCCATCGCCATCCCTTTGATCTTTAAGCCGTGACAACGCTGCGTTATGACATTGCGCAGGTTCACGTCATAAACAAGGGGCATTGAAACCGGATGACAGCGCCTGCCCGGAACTTCGCAGACAACGATGCCGCACTTTCGGCCGAAGATCGCCGGAACTGGATCGCGGTTCTGCCGCTTGGCGCGCATGAGCAGCACGGCCCGCACCTGCCCTTCGAAACCGATACGCTGATTGCCGAAGGCATCGTCGAAAGGCTAAAGGCTGCCCTCCCCTCAACATTGCCGGTCACTTTCCTGCCCACAGAACCGGTCGGCTACTCGATCGAACACATGGATGTCGTAGGTACGAAGACGCTGACCTACAGCGAAGCGATCCACCGCTGGCTCGCAATTGCCGGAATGCTGCGCGATCTCGGCTGCCGCAAACTGGTGATGTTGAACGCCCACGGCGGAAATTCACCGCTGATGACAATCGTCGCAACCGAAGCGCGGGTGAAGTTCAACATGCTGGCCGTTGCGACCAGCTGGACCCGTTTCGGCGTGCCGGAAGAGGTGATTTCAGCTGAAAACAAGGCGATCGACATCCACGGCGGCGATATCGAAACCTCGGTCATGCTGGCGCTGCATCCCGGTAGGGTCGCCATGTCCAAGGCTGAGAACTTCGCTTCAAGGCAGCTGGAATTTGCCAGCCGCTTCAAGCATCTACGGGCCTACGGGCCGCACGCCTTCGGCTGGAAGATGCTCGATCTGAACGTCAAAGGCGCGGCCGGAAACGCCGCTGCCGCAACGGTCGAGAAAGGCGAAGCGCTGGTCGGCCATGCGGTTAAGGGGCTGATGGAGCTGCTGCAGGATGTGGATGCGTTTGACACATCCGAACTCAAATAGAGCGATCCGAAAACAATGTGATCTTATAACATTATAAAACCTTTGAACTGACGCGTCCAAATCCTTATATGGAACCGTCCGTTTAAAGCCCCCTTGGCGGCAAGCCCATTCTTCGAGGTTCTCATGACCGACGCAATTTCGACTCAGCAGAAACCCATCCCCGTCACCGTGCTCACCGGCTATCTCGGCGCCGGCAAGACGACGCTGCTTAACCGCATCCTGTCCGAAAACCACGGCAAGAAATACGCGGTCATCGTCAACGAATTCGGCGAGATCGGCATCGACAACGACCTGATTGTCGAGTCGGACGAGGAAATCTACGAGATGAACAACGGCTGCGTCTGCTGTACCGTGCGCGGCGACCTGATCCGCGTCGTCGAGGGCCTGATGCGCCGCCCCGGACGCTTCGACGGCATCATCGTCGAGACGACCGGACTTGCCGATCCGGTGCCGGTCGCCCAGACCTTCTTCATGGATGACGACGTGCGCGCCAAGACGGAGCTCGACGCCGTTGTCGCCCTTGTCGATGCCAAGCACCTGCCGCTGCGTCTGAAGGATAGCCGCGAGGCCGAAGACCAGATTGCCTTTGCCGACGTCGTCCTCATCAACAAGACTGATCTCGTCTCGCCGGAAGAACTGGCGCAGATCGAGGATATCGTCCGGGCCATCAACCCGTCGGCTCGCGTCTACAAGACGAGCCGCTCCGGCGTCGATCTCGCCCGCGTGCTTGATCAGGGCGCTTTCAACCTTGAACGCGCGCTGGAAAACGACCCGCACTTCCTGGAGCAGGAGCACGACGATCACGTCTGTGGCCCGGATTGCGATCACGACCACCATCACCATGCGCATGATCACGATCATGATCACCATGATCACGACCATGGCCATCATCACCACGGCGCGGTGTCGCCGATCCACGACGTGACGGTGCAGTCGGTGTCGCTCCGCGGCGGCGAGATGAACCCCGAGCGCTTCTTCCCCTGGATCCAGAAGATCACCCAGACGCAGGGTCCGAACATCCTGCGCCTTAAAGGCATCATCGCCTTCAAGGACGATGCCGAGCGTTATGTCGTCCAGGGCGTGCATATGATCGTCGAGGGCGACCACCAGCGCCCTTGGAAGGATGGCGAGAAACATGAGACGCGGCTCGTCTTCATCGGCCGCGAACTCGACCGCGAAAAGCTCGAAGCCTCCTTCAAGGCATGCGAGGCCGCGGCCTGATGCCAACAGTTGCCCCGCTTGATCTCGACGGCCACATTCTGGCCGTCGAATTTTTAGGTGATGTCCCCTTCTTTGCGAACGCCGCCGGCACGCTTCACCGGCTGGATGGCGGCGAGAAGGTTTGCGAAGCCCATCAGGGCATGCTCACCTGCATCCGCGATCCCTATAGCGAAAGCCTGATTTCCGGCGGCGAAGATGGCAAGGTGTTGCGCATTGCGGCCGACGCCGGCGTCAGCGAGATCGCTAACGTGCCGCGCAAATGGATTTCGCAGGTGGCGGCCGGCCCGCAGGGTGCCGTCGCCTATGCCTATGGAAAGAGCGCCTTTGTTCGTCTTTCGAATGGCGACACTAAGGAAATCACAGAGGAGCGGACGGTCGAAGGCCTTGCCTTTGCACCGAAAGGCATGCGCATCGCTGCAGCGCGCTACAACGGAGTATCGCTGCACTGGGTTGGCATGAACGCAAAGCCGGTCGATCTGGAATGGAAGGGCGCGCATACGGGTGTCACATTCTCGCCCGACGGCAATTTCCTCGTGACCACCATGCAGGAAAACGCCCTGCACGGCTGGAAGCTTGACGCCAAGCCGGGGGCTGAGGCGCGTCACATGCGCATGACCGGTTATCCGGCCAAGGTGAAGTCGCTCTCCTGGTCCGCCAAGGGCAAGTGGCTCGCCTCGTCTGGCGCGCCAGCAGCGATCGTCTGGCCCTTCCAGGGCAAGGACGGTCCGATGGGCAAGGCGCCGCTGGAGCTCGGCACGCGCGCCAACATCATGGCGACCGCGGTCAAGTTCCATCCGGCTGAGGACATCCTTGCAATCGGTTTCATCGACGGCATGATCCTTGCCGTGCGGATTGCAGACAGTAAAGAGGCGCTGATCCGCCGCCCCGGCAAGGGCGCTATCACCGCGATGAGCTGGAGCAAGAACGGCAAGCTGCTCGCCTTCGCCTCGGAAGCAGGCGACTGCGGCGTCGTCGATATCTCGGCCTGACCGCTCAAACTCTTCCGATGGTGACGGCTGAGTGCCTTCGCCATCCCTTCCGGTCAGGATGTCCGGGCATTTTCGACAATCTCGCCCAGCACGCCGTGCAAGGCATCGCGATAGCCGTTGCGGGCCGATGGCCCGCTTTCCTGCGAGGTCATCACCACGGTCAGATTGAGCGACGGCACGATGTAGAGCATCTGCCCACCGTAGCCCCATGCGAAATGCACGTCCTCGCCGCCGAGATTGCGCTCAAACCATCCGTAGCCATAGGCATCGCCCGAAAAGCGCGAGTTGGTGCGCGGCTGCCAGGACGCGGCAATCCACTCGGCGGGAACGACTTGTCGCCCCTCCCGCGTCTTGCCGCCGTTGCGATAGAGCTCGCCAAAAGCAAGCAACGAGCGGGCGCTCATGGCCATCTGGTTTCCGCCGAGATAGATGCCCTGTGGATCGCGCTCCCAGGCGCCGATCCGAAAGCCTTCGACTGGCCCGAGCCATTCCCGTGCCAAGGCAAGGGTTGTCTTACCACTCGCCTTCGTCAGGATTGCAGACAGGAGATGTGTCGAGGCGGTCGAGTACAGCATTCGGCCCCCGGGCTCATCGTCGAAGGGTTGCGAGAGTGCAAAACGCACCCAGTTTCGGCTTGCAACCCAGCGTCCGTAGTTCGGTCCCGACATACGGCCCAACCCCGCCTGCATGGACAGCAGGTTTCCGATGGTGATCTCGTTCAGCCGCGGATCGGGTGATTGCGGCAGATCCGCCTTCAGGATCGGGGCAATCTTCTGATCCGGTCCTTCGAGCACACCCTTGCTGACGGCGATGCCGACAAGGGCGGAGATGATCGCTTTCGAGGCGGACTTGATATTGGTCGATTCCGACGCTGTATGCCCGCGATAGCCGCGCTCGGCAACAATCTTTCCGTCACGTGAAATGATGATGGTTTTCAGCGATTTCAGTTCCTCGCGGGAAGCGAAGTTGTCGAGCAGCGACGCAAGGCGATCGTTTTCCTGCTGGGCTGAGACCGGCGCGGCGGAAAGGAAAAGGGCAAACCATATGAGGAAGGCTCTGGTCATCGCCATGAGCTATCGCAATCCCACGCAGAATTCATCCGCCCGAAGTGCCGATTCACGCGGACGTGAAAGTTTATGATCCTGCTTGCCCTATCGACCGGCCGCCCAACATACTGGCCGGACCAGCTCAACACACGGCAGGAGCGTAAAAACGATGGCACGCGTAATCGTGATCGGAGCAACTGGCCATGTCGGCACATATCTCGTCCCGCGTCTTGTCGAGGCGGGGCATGACGTCGTTGCAATCAGCCGCGGCAAAGCGGACCCCTACTGTCCCCACGCAACATGGCAGAGCGTCGAACGGCAGCAGATGGATAGGGCGCCGATGGAGGAGGAAGGCAGCTTCGGCCCCGCCGTCCGCGCACTGAGGCCCGATATCGTCATCGACATGATCTGTTTCACGTTGGAGAGCGCTCGCCATCTGGCGGGAGTGTTGGATGGCCATGTCGGCCATTTTCTGCACACCGGCACCATCTGGACGCACGGCCATTCCATTTCGGTTCCGACGCGCGAGGATGCGCCGAAAACGCCGTTTGGAGACTATGGCGAGCAGAAGAAGGCAATCGAGGACTATCTTCTAGGCGAGGCACGACGGCGGGCCTTTCCCGCAACCCTCATCCATCCCGGCCATATCGTTGGACCGGGCTGGCCTCCACTCAACCCCGCCGGACATTTCAACATTTCCGTCTTTTCGACGATTGCGCGCGGCGAGACGCTGAGATTGCCGAATCTCGGTTTGGAGACCGTTCATCATGTTCACGCTGACGATGTGGCAGGCATGTTCATGGCAGCGATCAGCAATTGGCAAGCGTCAACCGGAGAAAGCTTCCACGCGGTTTCCGACCAGGCACTGACGTTGAGAGGATATGCCGAAGCGATGTTTCGCTGGTTCGGTCATGAGCCGAACCTCGAATTTTTCCCCTATGACGAATGGTCGAAAATGGAAAGCGCCGAGGACGCAAGGGCGACGTGGGAGCACATCGCCCGGAGCCCGAATTGCTCAATGGACAAGGCAAGGCGTCTGCTGGGGTTCACGCCGCGCCACAGCTCCCTCCAGGCTGTGCAGGAGGCGGTCCAGTGGCTTGTCGCGCAGGGGCGCATAAGGGCTTAAAAGAAAAAGCCCCTCCCGTTTCAGGGAGAGGCTCGACCCGTCAGGCGGCCTTCCGGAGCGGCGCCTTGGCCAGCATGCGCCCCGAGGGAACAATCATGCCGGCTGCGCCGTCAAGCCAGCCTTCCGTCAACTCCAGCGCCAGAAAGCGCGAGCGTTCGAACGGGCCGGGCATGACGAGATGGCAAGCCTTCTCGGCAAAGAAGCCGAAGCGCTCGTAATAGGCAGCATCTCCGACGAGCAGGATCGCGCCATGTCCGCGGTTCTTGGCCTCGAGAATCGCCGCACGCATCAGCGCCGAACCGACACCCTTGCCCTCAAAGGTCGGATCGACGGCCAAAGGGCCGAGCAGCAACGCATTGATCGACGTGCCGTCGGTGTTGACGCCAGCCTCGATGTTCCAGAGGCGGACGGTGCCGATGACATGGCCGTCGCGGTCGCGCGCGACAAGTGCCAAGCCTTCTGCCGGGATGCGGCCGCGCCGGATCTTCTCCGACGACTTCTTGCGGCGGTTCGGACCCATGGCGCGATCGAGCAGGTTCTCGCGCGGTACGACATCCGACGGATTCTCGGAATCGATGGTGAAGACGGAGGGCGCAAAGAATGCGCGGACAGAATCAAGAACAGCGGCCATCTTGGCCTCCCGAACTCAAAACCGTTTCAGACGGTGTCGAAAGGAAATTGTGAAGGTGCCGCCCCGATTGGCTACGGGGCCGGCTGGATCAGATGACGTAGGCCTTCAGCGGCTCAAAGCCATTAAAAGCAACCGCCGAATAGGTCGTCGTATAGGCACCGGTGCCTTCGATCAGAACCTCGTCGCCGATGGTGAGGCTCACCGGCAGCGGGTAGAGGTTCTTCTCGTAGAGCACGTCGGCCGAATCGCAGGTCGGGCCGGCGATGACGCAAGGCTCCATGTTGTCGCCGTCGCGTTCGGTGCGAATCGGGTAGCGGATGGCCTCATCCATCGTTTCGGCGAGACCGCCGAACTTGCCGATGTCGAGGAATACCCAGCGGGCCGTGTCGTTGTCCGACTTCTTCGAGACAAGCACCACTTCAGCCTTGATGACGCCGGCATTGCCGACCATACCGCGGCCCGGCTCGATGATCGTCTTCGGGATCTGGTTGCCGAAGTGATCGCGCAGGCTCTGGTAGATCGAACGGCCATAAGCCTCGGCCGACGGAACGTCACGAAGGTATTTCGTCGGGAAGCCGCCGCCCATGTTGACCATCTGCAGATGGATGCCCTGCTTGGCAAGCTGCACGAAAACGCGCTTGGCATCGGCAAGAGCCGAATCCCAGGCATCGACCTTGGTCATCTGCGAACCGACATGGAACGAGACGCCATAGGATTCGAGGCCGAGCTGATGGGCATAGACAAGAACATCGACAGCCATTTGCGGGACGCAGCCGAACTTGCGCGATAGCGGCCATTCGGCGCCTTCGCCATCCGTGAGCACGCGGCAGAACACGCGGGCGCCGGGAGCGGCGCGCGAGATCTTCTCGACTTCCTCGTGGCTGTCGACCGCAAAGAGGCTGACGCCGAGCGCACAGGCGCGGGCGACGTCGCGCTCCTTCTTGATCGTATTGCCGTAGGAGATGCGCGCAGCGGTCGCACCGGCATCCAGTGCCATTTCGATTTCAGCGACAGACGCGCAATCGAAATTGGAGCCGAGCGAAGCCAGCAGCTTCAGCACTTCCGGAGCCGGGTTTGCCTTGACAGCATAGTAGATCGCGCTGTCCGGCATCGCATGACGGAAGGCGTTGAAATTGTCGCGCACGACGTCGAGGTCGACCACGAGGCAGGGACCGTCGGGACGTCGGGTTGCGAGAAAGTCGCGGATGCGCTGGGTGGTCATATCGATTCCCTCTTCCAATTCCAGAGCTCCGGCAAAAACCGGAGGACAAAGGGCATACGAATGCTCGCATTGGAACCAGCCGGTGGAGACCCCGGAACCATAGCAAGCGCTCGATGCGCAAATATTGAACCAACGCCACGACAGCGGCATAGTTCGGCTTTGTCTGCCATGGATTGGAGGGAAAATCCCAACCGCACTTCCGGCAATGAAGGTGTGCCTCTTCAGTAACCCCGGCTGATGGAAAGCCGGAAGACACCAGAAAGGCCCGCACCGTCGTTGCTTAGGCGTCCTCGCATTTCCCGGTTGGCCGGAATAGCGACTGGAGGGGTTAGTTCCAGGTACCTTACCGATGACCTCACCTAATCGAGGGTCGGCGGACACCCATGGGCACGTGCGACTTTGGGCTGAGGACGAGATAAGAATATTCGCAGTCATAATCAAGAATTTTTTTGCCCTTCGCTCAAAAAATAAATTGAACAACTGCGCGCAATTTGTTCAATCTTCCGCAACAACGGGAGATGGCCATGGACACACTGACGCGCATACGCGCCTTCATCGATGTCGTTGAAGCGGAAGGTTTTTCCGCCGCAGCGCGGCGCACCGGCCGCTCCAAGGCGCTGCTTTCCAAATATGTGCGCGAGCTGGAAGACGAGTTGGGCGCCCTGCTGCTCAATCGCACCACCCGGCAGTTTTCGATGACCGAGGCCGGGCATACTTATTACCGCACCGCCTCCGACATTCTGAAGGAGATCGACAACCTCGCCGATCTGGTCCGCGAGAACAACGCGCAACTCAAAGGCCGGCTGAAGATCTCGGTGCCGCGCACCTTTGTCGATGCCGATGTCGGTCAGTCGTTGATCGATTTTGCCAAGGAGAATCCGGATCTGCAGCTGGAAATCGCCGCAGACGACCGATTCGTCGATCTGATCGAAGAAGGTTTCGACCTGGCGATCCGCGTCACGAAGCTAGAAGATTCGGGAATGATCGCGCGAAAGATCTCGGATTTCCGCGTCCACGTCTGCGCCACGCCGGAGTTTCTCGAGCGCTATCCGAACCTCGAACATCCGACGGACATTTCCAACGTTCCCTTCATCGTGGATACGAACTCGCGCACGCAGGCAAGCGTCCGTTTCTACAATCCGGACAGCACGTCCTTCGCCGTCGCGGTTTCCGGACCGATCGAGGTGAACAGCCCACATGCGACATTGCGCGCGGCTCTTTCCGGCATCGGCATTGCGGTCATCCCGGACTTCATCGCTCGTAAGCCGATCGAGGACGGCCGGCTCGTGACGCTGTTCAACGACTACATACCGACCGATCGCGGGATTTATGCCGTTTATCCGCATCGGCGCTACCTGCCGGCAAAGGTCCGCATCTTCGTGGATTACCTCCATGCTTGGTTCAAGAAGCAGGCTTGAAGCCGGCCTGATTCACTTTGTCACCTTGAGGCAGGTCCCAATTCCGTCCCATTCTCCGGCAAGAAGACACCAACCGATTTGGGCAGAGCGGTAACCAGACACATGAAGAAATCCACTTACCTGATGGCCGCGCTGATCTTACTTGCGCCGGCCGCGGCCATGGCACACCCGCATATTTTCGTGGAAGCTCGGCTCGAAGTCGTGGCAGCGCCCGACGGGAGCGTTCAGGAGTTGCGAAACGTCTGGCGTTTCGACGAGGTGTTCTCCTCCTCCGTCGTCATGGATTTCGACAAGAACACCGATCTGAAGCTGGAGCCGAACGAGCTCGCCGAAGTCGGCAAGACTGTCCGCGAGTCGCTCTCGGACTATGACTACTACATGAATCTGACGATCGACGGGAAGAACGTGACCGTGCAGAAGCCGGACATCATTCACGTCGACTACAAGGAAGGTCAGCTTCTGATGTTCTTCGCGGTAAAGCCCGCGGAGAAGATGCCACTGAAGGGCAAACTCACCTTCGGCGTCTACGACCCCACGCTCTACACCTCGATCGACTTCCCGACGGACAAGGAGCTGGCAACAGTCGGGGACGGCTTCAAGAACTGCAAGCATGATGTGCTGCGGCCGGACGCCGATCAGGTGATTTCTCAAAACAAGCAGTCGCTGACCGACGCCTTCTTCAACGATCCGACCGGCACCGACATGTCCAAGCTCTTTGCCACCAGGCTGGAGGTTTCATGCTGAAACGGAGCGCTTTGCTGTTCCTTCCAACGGCCGCATTCGCGGCGCTGGCGCTCATGAACGTGGCGCATGCGCAATCGCCGCTCGGGATTGGAACTGCGGAGCCAAGTTTCCAGCCGACAGGTGGGCCGCTGGCGCCGCTGCTTGCCTACATCAATTACGAACAGCAGGCCTTCTACCGCGCGCTGACGGATGCCCTGAAGGCAATGCGTGAAGACCCGTGGCAGCTTGCGTCGCTGATCGGCCTTTCCTTCGCCTATGGCGTCTTCCATGCGGCCGGTCCTGGGCATGGCAAGGCAGTGATCTCCTCCTACATGATCGCCAACGAAATCGAGCTGAAGCGCGGCGTAGTGATCTCCTTCATCTCAGCCTTCATTCAGGGTGCAGTGGCAGTGGCGCTCGTCGGCGGTGCCTGGCTCATCCTGCGTGGCAGCGGCATAACGCTGACGCAGGCGACGAATGCGATGGAGATCACAAGCTTCGTCATGGTCATCGCCTTCGGTGGCTGGCTGCTTTTTCGCAAATTGCGTTCGATGATCAACGGCCTGCCAAAGCGTGAAGTCGTGGAGACCTCTGCCGGTCCGGTCAGCATGATGCTCGACTGGAAGGACAATGAAAGCCGCAGGGAAGCCTATGCCTTCGGCGAGAAGCAGGCACGCAAGGCGGGACATAACTTCATCGCCGGCATGGCCTGCGAAACCTGCGGCCGCTCTCATGCGCCGGACCCGTCGCTGCTGGGCGGCGACAAATTCAGTATCCGGGAAGCCTGGTCGGCGATCGTTGCCGTCGGCCTTCGCCCCTGCTCCGGCGCGCTGCTCGTCATGACCTTTTCGCTGCTGAACGGCCTTTATCTCGGCGGCATTCTTTCTGTGCTCGCCATGTCGCTTGGCACGGCCATCACGGTCGCCATCCTCGCGATCCTTGCCGTCGCCGCCAAGGGCACCGCCGTCCGCATCTCCGGCCGTGGCTCAGCGAGATCGATCTGGATTGGCAACGCGATCGAAATCCTGGGCGCCGTCCTGGTGATTTGCATGGGCGTGCTGCTGCTCGGCGCCTCGCTTCAGGGGTAGGCTCTTATTTCCCCCTGCCTCGCTGATAGTGCGCCCTCAGCCAGAATATCGCGAAGAAGCCGAGCAGCAGCGCCGCGCCGGCAATGACCGCAAGCGCGGGAGAATAGCTGCCGATCCAAAGAACGAGCGTCGGCAGGAAATAGATGACCAGTCCCGCGCAAATGAGGATGGTCGCGGCGGCGATCGCCTGAGAACGGCTTTCGGGGCTCATGCGAGCCTTTCCTTTTCAAGATCTGAACGGATATCCTGCAGGCGCCGGCGCTGCCTGCCTTGGGCATCGAAGTTCTCCGGCGAAAGCCAGGTCTCGAAAGCCTCGCTGATCAGCGGCCACTCGCTGTCGATCATCGAGAACCAAGCCGTGTCGCGGTTGCGGCGCTTGGCGATCATATGCTGACGAAAAACACCTTCGAACTTGAAGCCGTAGCGCGCGGCCGTCGTCTTGCTGGCCTCGTTGTTGTTGTCGCACTTCCATTCGTAGCGGCGGTACCCGAGGTCTTCGAAGACATGCTTGGCCATCAGGTAATGCGCTTCGGTGGAAAGCGGCGAACGCTTCATATCCGGCCCGTGCGCCACGCCGCCGATTTCGACGACGCCGTTGGCCGGGTCGGCACGCATATAATTGGCCATGCCGACGATCCTGCCGGTGGAGGTATCGCGGAAGATGTGGGTGAGCCAGCCAGACTTGGTATAGGCGTTCTCAAGCCACTTGGCGAAATCGTCGATGCCGGCAAAATCGTCCTGCGCGAAGTAGAGAAGCAGCGGGTTGATGCCCATGCCGCCGAGGCCGTCCCAGAGCGCCTGAAGGTGCTCCGCGCGAACATAGGGCTCGACCGACACGTAGCGCCCTTTCAGTGTCACATAATCAGGTGCCGGCACCTTGAAATTCGATAGATCGCGCATGCTCACTCCTCTCGTCGGAAGAGTGGATAGGCCAGCCGCCCTGGAAAGGCAACCAGCCTGCATGTCACCGTGACAAGGAAACCTTGGCGGAGGAAACCGTTGCTTCGATGTGGTCCACAAGCGCATCGGCAAGGCCAAGACGGCCGGCAAGAAGATCGAGATAGCCGCGTTCGGCCCGCGAGTCCGGCTCGACCGTCAGGCGCGAAGCCGTATAGAGCTCGACCTTCTGTTCCTCCGTAGTGGCGGCGGCGACCAGCGCGTCGAGATCGGTCGGCGAGGCAAGCTCGTGCTCGATGAAGGACGCGGCTTCGCCGCTGACGTCGGCGGCCTTTATCTTGTCCATGACATGCGCTCGCTCGGCGTCGTCGATATGCCCGTCGGCTTTGGCCGCCGCGATCATGGCGCGGATCAGCACGAGAGCAAATTCGTTGCTGCCAGCAGGCGAAGCCGGACCGAAACCTGAATCGGCGGGTGCCGGCAGAAGAACCGGCGTCGAGGGCGGAGGGGCATCCGAAGGCGTGGCAGGTGCCTGGCCCGCCTGGTAATTCTTGTAGGCCTGGTATCCGAGGCCGGCGATAGCTGCGAGCCCGCCGATTGCCAGCGCGTTGCCGGCAATATTGCGGCCCGTCTTCGTTCCGAGAAACACGGTCGCCAGCGCTCCGGCCTTCCACGGATTATCCTTGGCCAACTGGACGGCATCGCCGGCCCGGTTGCGGACACTTCCGCCGACGCCCGGTATTTGCGATCCCAGGAACTGGTCAAGAAGCTTCTTCGCGTCGAACATCCTTCATCGTCTCCCTGTTGAGGCAGACCTGAAGATAGGAAGCGGATCGACAAATACAAATGCCGGCGAAGCCGCCGGCATCCTGAAGCGATCAGGAAAATGTCAGGCCTTCAGCGCAGCCGCTTCCGAGGCGAGCTTGGTGATGCCGTCCCAATCGCCCGCAGCGACGAGTTCCTTCGGCGCCACCCAGGATCCGCCAACGCAGATGACGTTCGGCAGCGACAGGTAATCATTGGCGTTTTTAAGCGAAATGCCGCCAGTCGGGCAGAAAACGGTGCCGGCGAGCGGCGAGGAAAGCGCCTTGAGATATGCGGCACCGCCCGCCTGTTCGGCCGGGAAGAATTTCAACACCTGGTAGCCTTCTTCGCGAAGCGCCATGACTTCGCTTGCCGTAGCAGCGCCCGGCAGCAGCGGAACCGGCGATGCCGAAGCGGCGTCGAGCAGTTCCTGCGTGGCCCCCGGGCTGACGACGAACTTCGAGCCGGCAGCAATGGCCGCGTCCCACTGCTGGGCATTCAGGATCGTGCCTGCGCCGACTTCCGCACCTTCGACCTCCTGCGCAACGGCACGGACCGTATCGAGTGCTGCAGGCGTGCGCATGGTGATCTCGATCGCCTTCAGGCCGCCGGCGACCAGCGCACGCGCCAGCGAAACGCCGGACTTCACGTCATCGACGATCAGCACCGGAACAACTGGCTGGAGTTTGAGGATGGAAAGGAGCTTTTCTGTCTTCTCGCCCATGGCCGCACGGTTCCTTAAACGATTGAATTGGGCTCCCGAATACCTCTCTGAACCCTCTTTGTCGAGACAAAACAGATGCGGCAAGAAGATGGGTATCCCTCCCGGGAGTTTTACGTTACGGTACCGCGATCGTCACAAAAGGTTCACTGAAATGGCGAAAGAGATCGAGCGGAAATTTCTGGTACGCAACGACGGCTGGCGCGCGAAGGCCGAGACGAAATCGATCCTCAGACAAGGTTACATCGCCTCGATGGACGACCGGTCCGTGCGTGTGCGCATCCTTGATGGAAAGCGCGCGCGGCTGACGATCAAGATCGGCCGCAGTACCGTGACGCGAGACGAGTTCGAATACGAAATCCCCGTTTCTGACGCCGAAGAATTGATGCAGAGCACCATTGGCCTGGTGATCGAAAAGACGCGTTACCGCGTTCCGCATGACAACTTCGTCTGGGAAGTCGATGTCTTTGCCGGTGCGCATCGCGGTCTGGTGATCGCTGAGGTGGAGATGAAGTCCGAAAATGACGATCCCTCCCGCCCCGCCTGGCTTGGCCGCGAAGTGACCGGCGATTTCCGCTATTCCAACCAAGCGCTCGCGACCGAATTCGAGTACGATCAGGATGCCCTTTCGCATACGGCCTGATTTCGATTTCACTGATGAGTTCCGAAGAGTGGCAACGGAACAGCTTGAACGTGCCATTGCCGTTCTCGAGGAGCGGCCGGACGGCGCGCATGAGGCGGTCCATGATTTTCGCAAGAACGTGAAGCGGCTGCGCTCTCTTTACCGGCTCGTGGCGAAAGAGGTGCCGAACTTTCAGAAGCGACAAAATGCCAGGCTGCGCGACACCGCAAAATCGCTTTCATCGATCCGGGACGCAGCAGCCCTGATCGGCACTGCCGAATATTTGCAAAAAGGCGCCCGCGGCGACGTAGAGAGCGAAGCGCTCAGCCGCGTCGTCACCATTTTGCAAGCACGGCGTGACTGGATGGCGGAGGCCGAAAGCGGCCTTGAACAGAAGCTTCACGACACGGCCATCTCGCTAAAGGACGCGATCGCCGCAGTCGATAAGGTTTCTTTCAAGAACAACCCGCGTAGAAACGCCCGCATGCTTGCTAAAAGCTGGCAGCGAACTTTGCGAAGAGGGCGGACAGCGCTCGATGCATGCCACGATACGGCAGCGGTCGAGGATTTTCATGAACTGCGCAAGCGGACCTATGACTACCGGCTCTATCACACGCTGCTGCGCAATCTGTGGCCCGCCGCGATGAAGGCGAAGCAAGATGCAGCCAAGGATCTCGCAGAACGGCTCGGCCACGTCAACGATCTCTCGGTGCTTTCGCAACTGGTCGAGGCCGAGCCGCAGCTCTTTACGCGCAATGAAGATCTCGCCCACCTGCTCGATGCCATCATCTTCCGCCAGCAGGAAGAGCGGCAAAGCGCGCTCGCCGACGCCGGCCGCGTCTTTGCCTACAAACCGCAACGCGAGGCCAACCGGATTGAAGCACTCTGGCAGTTGAGCCGGAACTGAATTCGACAAGTGTCGAGCCTTAGCTGCGGCCGCAATGGCGACGCTTGCGCGAAAACGCTGCAGACTGTATTTCAGCGCGCATGACCGACAGCATCAATCACACCAGCCCGTTCCTCGTGGCGGCGCTTTATCATTTTGTTTCCGTGCCGCGCTTCGAAAGCCTGTGCGCGCCGCTGCAGACGCTTTGCGAAAAAAACGGCGTGAAGGGAACGCTGCTCCTGGCGCATGAGGGTATCAACGGGACGATCGCCGGGCCGGATGCTGGCATCGAAATGGTGCTCGCCTACCTGCGGGCGCAGCCGGAATTCACCGCCCTGGAACACAAGGAAAGCCGCGCATCCAAAATGCCTTTCCTGCGCATGAAGGTGAAACTCAAAAAAGAGATCGTCACGATGGGCGTCGAGAATATCGACCCCAACAAGGTGGTTGGGACTTATGTGATGCCGCAGGATTGGAACGCCTTGATATCCGATCCCGACACCATCGTCATCGACACGCGCAACGACTACGAAACGGCGATCGGCACCTTCCGTGGCGCCGTCGATCCGAAAACCAAGACCTTCCGCGAGTTTCCGGAATGGGTGCGCCAGAACACCGGCCTGCACAACAAGCCGAAGATCGCCATGTACTGCACCGGTGGTATCCGCTGCGAAAAGGCGACGGCTTTCATGAAGGAGCAGGGCTTTGAGGAGGTCTACCACCTCAAGGGCGGCATCTTGAAATATCTGGAGGAAGTTCCGCGGGAGGAAAGTCTGTGGGATGGCGCCTGTTTCGTCTTCGACGAGCGGGTGTCGGTCGAGCACGGACTGAAGGAAGGCGAGCACAAGCTCTGCCATGCCTGCCGCAATCCGATCACCGCAGAAGAGATCACGTCGCCGCTTTACGAGGAAGGCGTTTCCTGCAGCAGCTGCTACCACACGCGCACTGAAGACGACCGGCTGCGCTATCGCCAGCGGCAACTGCAGATCGCGCTTGCCAAGAAACGCGGCCAGAAGCACATCGGGACTTAGGTTCAGGCAGCGGTTATCTGGCGCGGCATCGCGTCCAGGGCACGGCGTGCTTCAAGCATTTCGGTGATCCTGTCTGCCGGCACCGGCTTGCTGAAGAAATAACCCTGCAGGCAATCGCAACCAAAGAGACGAACGGCGAGCGCCTGCTCTTCTGTCTCGATACCCTCGGCCGTCACCGGAATATCCAGTGAGCGGGCAAGCGCGACGGTTGCCTGCAACATCTCGCGCTGGCTGTCGCTTTCGGTCACGCCCTCGACCAGCGAACGGTCGATCTTGATGCGGTCGAAACCGAATTGGCGGAGATAGCCGATCGACGAAAAGCCCGAGCCGAAATCATCGAGCGCGATCTTGACGCCGAGCGTCTTCAGCCGCTCGATCGATTGCCGGGTTCGCTGCGGATTCTGGATCATGTATCCTTCGGTGATCTCCAGCGTTACACGCTCCGCCTCGATCTCCGTCTGTTTCAGGACATAGCGAACATAGTCGGTAAAGGCCGGATTCCGGAACTGGCCGGGGGAAACGTTTACGGCAACGCGCAGCTCCGGCCATTGCTTGGCGGTCTCGCAGGCCTTGCGCAGCACAAAGAGACCGAGCGCCTCGATAAGCCCGCTGGTTTCGGCGATCGGAATGAATACTTCCGGCGATACAGGTCCGTGGCCGGGACGATTCCAGCGCACCAGCGCTTCGACGCCGTTCATCTCATGTGTAGAGGCATCGATCAGCGGCTGATAGGCAAGCGTCAGATCGCCGCTTTCGATCGCAACGCGCAGATCCAGTTCAAGCGCATTGCGCTCCTCGCGGTCGGCATCCATCGCGGGATCGTAAAGCGTCATGCGGGCCCGGCCCGCTTCCTTGGCCTTGTACATCGCAAGATCGGCACGGCGGACCAATTCTTCGCGACCGATCGTCCCGCCAGCAGCCATCGCGATGCCAATGCTGGCGCCGATGACGACGACGCGCCGGCCGATCTCCAGCGGCTCCGCCAGGAAATCCAGAATCTGTTCCGAAAGCTGCAGGGCATCGGCGTTGCCACCTTCAGACAGGAAAGCAATCGCGAATTCGTCGCCGCCAATGCGCGCCAGAACCGCGGCCTTTGGGATCAGCACCTTGAGGCCGGCAGCCACCGCGCGGATCAACTGATCACCGGTGCCATGCCCGTAGCTATCGTTGACTTCCTTAAAACCGTCGAGGTCGAGATAGAGAAGCAGTACGTTCTTACCGGTCTGCTTCGCCTTAGCAACGACGTCATCGACAGCAATCCCAAGGCCTTCACGGTTCGACAGCCCGCTGAGGCGATCGCGGAGCGCATCCTCGCGGGCATTGTTTTCCTCCGCCTTGAGCCGGCGTCCGGCGAGCCAGCCGATCACGAGCAGGCCAGCGAAGAACAGCCCGACGAGACCGAGTGCCTTCACAACCGTCGGGCGCACCTGTGCATAGCTGATGTCGCCCGGCGAACGCGAAATCCATACGAGTTTGCCGAGCGCCTTGCCGGCGGCATCATCGACCGCCACGGAATATTGCGCGTCGTAAGCAGCTGGCACCAGCTTCAATCCCTGGATAACATAGGTCTCCCCGAGGCTCCTGATCGTCTCGTCGTTCAGATGGCGGGCAAAAATCAGATAGCGGCGCTGCCCCGCAGGTGCATTCAGCGTGCCGGATTTTTCGCGCACGAGCGCAACGCCGACTGCCGCGATGCCGCTCTTGGTGCCGACGAAACCCACGGCTTCCGGTGATTCAAGCCCGGCGGCCTTCACTTTGTCGAACAACGTCCAGAACGATGGCGCAAAGAAATCGCCAAGCGCGCCCTCCATCGGCTGGCCGTCGCGATAGACCATCAGCGGTTTCTTGTCGTCATCTATGACGATCGCTACGTCGAAAAGCGCGCTGTTGGAGGACATTTCGCCGTAGTTGCTGATCGTCCATGCCATGCCATCGGGGGCATAGACATTGACGGCCGCATCGTCCCAGGCGGCATAGTCGTTCAGCGTCGCGCCGAGTTGCGCTTCGAATGTCTTGAACGCCCCGGCCGTGGTTTCACGCGAACGTTCGTCGTCGAGAATATTGGCGTTATCGGTGACGCGCGACAGCGCCGTCAGCACCATGACGGTAACGACCGCGACCATAACCGCAAAGGAAAAAAGCACACCCGTAACAGTCGCGTGGCGGCCGATCCCCGAAGCCTGATTTTTTTGCCTAAAGAACGCAGGCATACATTACTCCCCGATAACGGGGGACTTTGCCAGTCAAGGCTTCAAAAACGGTTAAAGCAAACGGTACAAGGCTTCATCCGGGTGATTTTTCTCCATGAAAATCACTGGGCATTGAAATACCCTCCCCGCGGAACGGGAAGGGCTTGATTTCATAACGGTTTTGGCCGCCGCTTACCAGCCTGCGATGACCGATCCCTTGAAAGTATCGGCGATGAACTGCTTCACGGCATCGCTGTGATAGGCTTCGACCAGCGTCTTCACCCAAGGCTGATCCTTGTCCTTCTCGTTGACCGCCAGAATATTGACATAGGGCGCCTTTTCGCCTTCGCGGGCAATCGGATCCTTCGAGGGATCAAGGCCGGCTTCCAACGCGTAGTTGGTGTTGATAACAGCGGCATCTACATCGTCCAGCGAACGCGGCAGCTGGGCGGCATCGAGTTCGGCGAACTTCAGATTCTTGGCATTTTCCGTGACATCGGCAGGTCCGACCTTCAGGCTCGCGCCATCCTTCAGCTTGATCAGTCCCTTATCGGCGAGGATCAGCAGAGCACGGCCGCCATTGGTCGGGTCGTTGGGGATCGCCACGGTAGCACCATCAGCGAGTTCGTCCAGGCTCTTCACCTTCTTGGAATAGACGCCCATCGGGAAGTTGACTGTATAGGCGACGTCAATGATCCTGAAGCCGCGATCGGCGACCTGGTTGTCGAGATAGGGCTTGTGCTGGAACGAGTTGGCGTTCAACTCGCCATCGGCAAGCGCCTGGTTCGGCACGACATAGTCGGAAAATTCCAGAATCTCGATGTCGAGGCCCTTGGGCGCTGCAACTTCCTTCACCTTCTCCATGATCTGTGCATGCGGACCCGGCGTCACGCCAATCTTGATGGTTTCGGCCGCGGCAGCAGTCGCAAAGGCCGCTGCGAAGGCGGCCGCGAGGATGATTTTCTTCATCGGTTTTCTCTCCTTGGGTTATAGGGCAATTCGATCAATTCTTGCGGGATCGCTTGTCGAAGCGGCGGGCAAGCGCATCGCCGACGCTCTGCACGGCCTGGACGAGCAGTATCAGGACGATGACGACGACCAGCATCACATCCGGCATGAAGCGCTGGTAGCCATAGCGGATGCCGAGATCGCCGAGCCCACCGCCGCCCACGGCGCCGACCATCGCCGAATAGCCAATGAGGCTGACCAGCGTCATTGTGAGCGCCAGTGTCAGCGTCGGACGCGCTTCGGCAAGAAGTACCTTGCGCACGATCTGCATCGGGGTCGCGCCCATGGCGCGGGCGGCTTCGATCAGGCCCTTGTCGACGTCGCGAATGGCGGCTTCGACGAGTCGCGCGAAGAACGGAATGGTTGCGATCGTCAACGGTACGATCGCTGCCTTGGTGCCGATCGACGTGCCGGTGACGAGGCGCGTGAAAGGGATGATCGCGACGACGAGGATGATGAAAGGTGTCGAGCGCGTCGCGTTGACGATCAGTCCAACGACGCGATTCACGGAAGGCGCCGGAAAGAGCTCGCCGCGGCCGCTAGTCGCCAGGAACACGCCGATCGGCAACCCGATCAGCGAGCCGATGAAGCCGGCGATCGCCACCATGCGCAGCGTATCGAGCGTTGCCTTGCCGATGAGAAGCAGAAGATCAGGAGACATAGCCGAGCACCTCCGCAACGAGACCGTTCGCCTTGAAGAATTCATCCGCTTTCGCGGAAGTCGCATCATCCGCTGCATAGGCGATGATAAGCGAGCCGTAGGGTTCGCCGCCGATCTCGTCGACCGTTCCGGCGATGATGTTGATATCCGAACCCAACGTCTGGATAAGCTGCGAGATCAGCGGCTGTTCCGCAGTGCGCCCGAAGAACGTGATGCGCACGGCAACGCGACCGCCTTGTGTCTTGTGCGGCCGCAGGCCGGCTGCGAGCGCTGCCGGAAGCTTCGAGCCCGGCAAACCGGAAAGCAATGCGCGCGTCGTCGGATGTTGCGGCCGGGTGAAGACATCGAAGGTGCGGCCGCGCTCGACGATGATACCCTTGTCGATCACCGCAACGTCGCTGGTCACCGCTTTGACGACCTCCATCTCGTGGGTAATCAGAAGCACGGTAAGCCCCAACTCTGCATTGATGCGCTTCACGAGCTCGAGGATCGACTGGGTTGTCTCTGGATCGAGCGCGGAGGTCGCTTCATCGGAAAGCAAAAGCTTTGGCTGCGTGGCGAGCGCGCGGGCAATGCCGACGCGCTGTTTCTGGCCACCGGAAAGCTCTGCCGGATAGCGGTCTCGTTTGTCGGAAAGCCCGACGAGATCGAGCAGCGGCTCGACGCGCGTGCGAATGGCGTCCCTGTCGAAACCAGCGATTTCCAGGGGCAGCGCCACATTGCCGAAGGCGGTGCGCGAGGACAAAAGGTTGAAATGCTGGAAGATCATGCCGACCGAACGGCGGAGCGCACGCAGGCCAGCCTCGTCCAGATCGGGAACGTTGACGCCATCGACGATGACCTTGCCGCTCGTTGGACGTTCCAAGCCGTTGACAAGACGGATCAGCGTCGACTTGCCGGCGCCGGAACGCCCGATGATGCCAGTAATGGAGCCGCGTGCGACGGCGAAATCGACCGCATCAAGTGCGGTAAACGATTTGTTCTCGGCGCCGAAGCGTTTCGATACGTCTTCGAAGAGGACGGTATTTGCGGCATTGGCCGCGCTTGAAGAGTCGGAATGCATGGATGCTCTCGATGTTCAAAAAAGTCCGCAATCGCTGAATGGCTGGGGACGCGGCGCGTCTGATCAGGCCGGCATTCGGCAACGCATTCGGAACAGAGAGGCAGTCTTTATCATCGCACAACCGGAAGATTCAATTTGATCGGCGCATGGCTGCCATGCGCAGGGATGTAATGCTTTATGGCGGAGTTCCAGTCGCGATTGACAGAGAGATTTTTTCTTTGAATCGGTCAGCGCGGCAAAAAACCACCCATTGTGCAATTGTCTGGTTCACGAAACGCGCGCCGCTTGCTTCTTCTCCCCAGCGGGGAGAAGTGCCCAAGCGTCAGCGAGGCGATGGGGGTGAGCGACGAAAGGAGCGAACGACCGAACGACGAACAGCAAGGAGGACGGGTCTCCCATACGGTCCCCTCATCCGGCCTTTCGGGCCTTCTCATCAAGAGGCGGAGGGTATTCAACCCGCTTTGTGATTGCCCGCCGGAAACTGGCTTGCCAGTTGCCGGTACCACTTGCCGCTCTTCTTCACGGTGCGGACCTGGGTGTCGTAATCGACATGCACGAGGCCGAAACGCATCTTGTAGCCTTCCGCCCATTCGAAGTTGTCCATCAGGCTCCAGGCGAAGTAACCGCGCATCGGGTAGCCGTCCTTGATGAGGTCGGCAACGACCGCCAAGTGATCGCTGTAATAATCGAGGCGCGGCTGGTCATCGACCTCGCCGTTGACCACATCCAGGTTGTAGCAGGCGCCGTTTTCGGTGATGTAGCATTCCGGCAGTTCATAGCGACGATAGAGGTCTTCGACGACGTGCTTGAGGCCGGGCGCATAAACCTCCCAGCCGATATCTGTCTTCACGTCGCTGGCACGCGGCGCTTCGGCCGTCCAGGGGAAATCGCCGTTCTTCGCCGGGTCGTCGGCAACACGCAGCGGCGTGTAGTAGTTGAGACCCCACCAATCGAGCTTCTGGCTGATGATCTTCATGTCTCCATCTTCGATGATGGGCATGCGGTCGCCGAGCGCTTCCACGAACTCGCTCGGATACTCGCCCTTGAAGACCGGATCGAAAAAAGCGCCGTTGTGGAACTGATGCGCGCGTTCGCCGGCTGCAATATCCGCCTTGCTCTGCGATCCCGGAATGACGGGCATCGCATTCAGCACCAGGCCGGCTGGTACCTTCGGCGCCTCGGCGCGGATCGCCTCGACGCCAAGTCCGTGCGCAAGGTTCATGTAGTGCATGGCGTGAAGCGCTGCCTGCATGTTGCGCTCGCCCGGCGCATGGATGCCGTAGAGATGGCTGAGCCAGACGATGCACCATGGTTCGTTGAAGGTCGCGACGCTGTCGAGCCGGTCGCCGAGACGCGCCATGACGGTCTTTGCGTAGCGCTGAAAGGCGTAGGCCGTGGAGCGCGCCGTCCAGCCGCCGTCGCCTGCCAACAGCAGCGGCAGGTCCCAATGATAAAGCGTCGCGAAGGTCTTGATGCCACGCGCCTTGCAACCGTCGACGAGGCGGTCGTAGAAATCGAGGCCGGCTTCATTCACAGGCCCGGTACCATCCGGAATGATGCGCGGCCAGGCGATCGAGAAGCGATAGGCCTCGACACCCATGTCCTTGATCAGGTCAAGGTCCTGTTCGAGCCGGTTGTAGTGATCGCAGGCAACATCGCCATTATGGCGGTTATAGACACGACCCGGCATGTTGCAGAAGGCATCCCAGATCGACGCCTTGCGCCCATCCGCTTTACTGGCACCTTCGATCTGGAAGGCAGCCGTCGCGACGCCAAAGGTGAAATCGCCCGGAAAGCGGGCGGCGAGTGTCTTAGCCTCGATCATCTGAAAACCCCGTCTGGTACTGGACTGGTCGTTCGAGCGGCGGTTTAACCAAAGGAACCGGCGTTGTACAGAGTGGAAATGTCAATCCTGCAACGTTGCAGACGGATAGCGGACCTAACGGGTATAGCCAGACTAGGCGCCGCCCCTCACGCTAACTTCTCCCCGCAAACGGGGCGAGGGAACGTCTCTCACGCAAGCGCACGTTCTAATGAAGCGATGCGACACATACCTTCTCCCCTCTCGCGGGGAGAAGGTGGCGTCAGCCGGATGAGGGGCTCGCCCAAGACCTGGTTATCAGACCTTGACCCAAGCCCCATTCCGCTTCGACGAAGCAACGCAGGCTTCGACAAAGGCAACGCCCTTCACGCCGTCATCGACGGTCGGATAGACCACGGCCTTGGCGACCGCTTTGCCATTCTTGTGCGCATTGATCGCATGCGCCGCTTCCGTGTAGATCGTCGCGAAGGCTTCGAGGTAGCCTTCCGGATGGCCGGACGGAATGCGTGAGACGCGGGCAGCGGCGGCACCGGAACCCGCGCCGTTGCGGGTAATCAGCCGCTTCGGCTCGCCGAACGGCGTGTACCAGAGATAGTTGGGGTCAGCCTGCACCCACTCGAAGCCGCCCTTGGTGCCGTAGACGCGGATCTTCAGCCCATTCTCATGGCCGGGAGCCACCTGGCTGCACCAGAGCATGCCCTTGGCCGGCTTCTCCTTGCCTTTTGCCTTGAAGCGCAGAAGCACGTGAGCGTTGTCGTCCAGGCGACGGCCTTCGACGAAACTATCGAGATCGGCCGCGAGACTATCGAGCTCGAGGCCGGTGATGAAGGAGGCAAGGTTATAGGCATGCGTGCCGATATCGCCGGTCGAACCACCTGCGCCCGACTGCGCCGGGTCGGTGCGCCAGACGGCCTGCTTGGCACCGCTCTGCTCGACAGGCTCTGTCAGCCAGTCCTGTGGATATTCGGCCTGCACGATGCGGATATCGCCGAGTTCGCCATTGGCAATCATCTCGCGCGCCTGACGGACCATCGGATAGCCGGTGTAATTGTGCGTCAGGATGAACAGCGCGCCGCTCTCGTTGGCGACCTTCTTCAGTCTTTTGGCATCGGCAAGATTGGATGTCAGCGGCTTATCGCAGATGACGTGGATGCCCCGGCGCAGAAATTCCTTGGCGGCATCGTAGTGAACATGGTTCGGCGTGACGATCGAGACCGCCTCGATGCCGTTCTTAAGCTTCGCCTCACGGATCGCCATCTCCCGGTAGCTCGCGTAGGTGCGCGACGGGTGGAGGCCGAGATCGCGGCCCGATGCGATCGCCTTTTCCGGCGTCGACGACAGCGCACCTGCGATGAGCTCGTATTGATCGTCGATGCGAGCCGCTATGCGATGCACGGCGCCGATGAAAGCACCCGCTCCGCCGCCGACCATGCCGAGGCGGATGCGCGGCTCGCGCGCCTGTTCCGTTGATCCTTCAATTGCCATAGGTTCCTCCAAAGAAATGATTGTTTGCCGACGGTGCCGCGGTAGCCGGATGAGGGGGTGCGGCGGACGTAGTCTTTCGCTGTGTGCTCAAGACGTCGCTCCGCTGCGCCCCCTCATCTGTCCTTCGGACATCTTCTTCCCGCAGGGAGAAGAAAGGAGCAAGGCTCAGAGCCCGAGCATGCGGCGGTTCGCCGCCTGATCCGTACCGCTGCCGGCAAAATCGTCGAAGGCCTTCTCCGTGACGCGGATGATGTGTGCTTTGACGAACTCAGCACCCTCACGCGCACCGTCTTCCGGATGCTTCAGCGCGCATTCCCATTCGACAACGGCCCAGCCGTCGAAATTGTTGGCCGTCATTTTCGAGAAGACGGCGCCGAAATCCACCTGGCCGTCGCCGAGCGAGCGGAAGCGGCCAGCGCGATCGACCCAGCCCTGATATCCGCCATAGACGCCCTGACGCCCGGTTGGATTGAACTCCGCATCCTTGACGTGGAACATCTTGATGCGATCCTTGTAGATGTCGATGTTGTCGAGATAGTCGAGGCACTGCAGGACATAGTGCGATGGATCGTAGAGCATGTTGGCGCGCGGATGGTTGCCGACCCGCTCCAGGAACATCTCGTAGGTGACGCCATCATGCAAATCCTCGCCGGGATGGATTTCATAGCAGACGTCGACGCCGCACGAGTCGGCATGGTCGAGGATCGGCTTCCAGCGGCGGGCAAGCTCGTCAAAGGCCGTTTCGACAAGACCGGCCGGACGCTGCGGCCACGGGTAGATGAAGGGCCAGGCAAGCGCTCCTGAAAAGGTCGCATGTGCCTTGATGCCGAGGTGCTTGGAGGCCGTCAGCGCCATCTTCACCTGCTCGACCGCCCATTCCTGCCGCGCCTTCGCATTGCCGCGCACTTCCGGTGCGGCAAAGCCGTCAAAGGCCTCGTCATAGGCAGGATGCACGGCCACCAGCTGGCCTTGCAGGTGGGTCGAAAGCTCGGTGATCTCGATACCGTTTTCCCGCGCCTTGCCGGCGAATTCGTCGCAGTAATCCTTGGAGCTGGCAGCCTTTTTCAGATCGATCAACTGACCGGCCCAGGTCGGAACCTGCACGCCCTTGTAGCCGATATCAGCCGCCCATTTGGTGATCGCATCCCATGAATTGAAAGGCGCGGCATCGCCCGCAAACTGCCCGAGGAATAGGCCGGGCCCTTTGATCGTCCTCATATCAGAATCCTCCCTGATGATCGACCGTAAACGTTTATGATGACTTCCAGCACGCGGTTTGGCGGGAGCAAGGCGCCCACGCCCTTGCGCAGATGCAGCTGAAAAGCCGAAAGTCTGAAGCGAACTAATCATGCCTGTCTGGAGGCCGCAAGAGGTACGTGCCGCATTCTTGACCGCAGCGCGTGCGCAAGCAAAGAAAATGCGTCCATCCTTGCGAATGGGCGCATTGCAGTCGGAAGATCAGAACGGAGAATCCGCGAAGTAGAAGTCCTTGGCGTTATCCTTGGTGATGAGCGTCGCGTCGAGGATATAGGTACCGCGCACCGGAACCTGATCGTAGAAATTTGCTGCCGTCATTTCCATCGCCGTGGCGACCATCGCCGGCGGATAGAGAACGTCGACGGGGATCAGCTTGTCGCCGTCCATGACCTTCTTGACCATGTCCTTGGAGCCGGCGCCGGCGATAACGTACTGGATGTCCGTACGCTTGGCCTGCTCGATGGCCTGCAGCACACCGACGGCCATGTCGTCGTCCTGGCACCATACGACGTCGATCTTCTGGTACTTCGTCAGATAGTCCTGCATGACCTTGAAGGCGTCGTCGCGGTTCCAGTTGCCGTACTGGCGGTCAAGAACCTTGACGTTCGAACCGGCGATGCCCTTGTCGAAGCCGTCCTGGCGCTGCTGGTCGATCGGGATCGGCAGGCCGCGGATGACGACCACCTCTGCATCCGGCGTGTTTTCCTTGATGTACTTGCCGGCGACTTCGCCGAGCGCCGGGTTGTTGCCGGCGACGTAGAGGTCGCGAACGGAATCATCGTTGTTGCTCGGCGCACGGTCGACGAGCGCCACGAACTTGCCGGCGTCCTTGATTTCCTTGATGGCGTTGACGAGCGGATCCGGATCCGACGGCAGGATGACCAGGGCATCAATGCCTTGTGTCGCAAGATCCTGCACGGCGTTTGCCTGGCTTGCGGCATCTGGCGAGGTCTTGACGATGACGTTCAGGCCCGGATGTTCGGCCATCAGCAGCTTTGCCACGCGCTCTGCATGGAAGACGACGCCGGCCGTCCAGCCATGGTCGGCTGCCGGAATGGAAACGCCAATCGTTACCTTCTTGTCCTGGGCATACGAGACGCCCGTGAGGACCGCCATGGCGGCGACGGCCAGGCCCAAAATTTTTTTACGCATTTTTCTCTCTCCCAAATAATGACTGGGCCTAGTCGATCGAGGACCGGGCGACCCATAAACCCGGCTATTCACGATTTACGCACCAGCGACCGCTGAACCAGCATGGCGATGATGATGATCGCCCCCTGGATGGCGCCGATCAGGTATTCGCTGATGAAATTCGAAAGCAGCATGATGTTGCCGACGAGTTCGAGAATGAAGGCGCCGCAGATCGTGCCCCAGACCCGGCCCGCGCCACCCTTGAGCGCCGTGCCGCCGACAACCACGGCGGTGATCGCCTGCAGTTCCCAAAGGATGCCCGTCGTCGCCGAGGTCGAGCCAAGCCGCGGCACGTAGAGAAGCACGGCGATGGCGACGCACAGGCCCTGGATGACGAAGGCGATGGTGCGCACGCGATTGACGGCGATACCGGAATAACGCGCCACATCGCTGCTGGAGCCGACCGCCACGACATGCCGCCCATAGCGGGTACGGTAGAGGACGAAGGCTGCAACGCCGGTGACGGCAAGGATCACGGCGATCGGAACCGGCACGCCAAGGATGGAGCCGAAATAGGCCGGGCGATAGAGTGACTGCAGCTCGGGCTCGCGCAGCGTGATGGCGCCGCCCTGCGAAAGCCAGGTGGTCAAACCGCGATAAACGCCCATGGTGCCGAGCGTTGCGATGAAAGGCTCGATCTTACCAACGGTGGTGATGAGACCGTTCGCAAGGCCGCATGACGCCCCGATCACGATCGTGAGCACGATGGCAGCCGTCAGCATCAGCGCCGGATCGGCGATCGCGCCGGAATTCATGAACAGGATCATCAGGCTGGCGACGAAAGCGACCATCGACCCCACGGAAAGGTCCAAGTCACCCGCCGAAATCACGAAGGTCGCGCCCACGGCAATGATGGCAATGAAAGCGCTTCTCGTCGCAACATTGGCAAGGTTCGTGATGCCGATGAAATTCGGATTGACCAGCGCCCCAACCACGAGAAGCAACGCCAGCGCCGCGAAGGGCGCGACCGCCCGAAGATCGACATCGCGCCAGGAACGGCGCCGGCTTTCCCTTTCGCTGCTTTCCTCGCTTATACTCATGTTCAAAACCAACCTCCCGTCCCATTGTCCCTGGGAATTCGCCGCTACGCCTCGACCGGATTATTTCGCCTAGTCAGGCAGCAATCTTTTTTTTCAATCCCGCCGCGTAGCGC
Source organism: Rhizobium sp. 007 (assembly GCF_015353075.1). NCBI lineage: Bacteria > Pseudomonadati > Pseudomonadota > Alphaproteobacteria > Hyphomicrobiales > Rhizobiaceae > Rhizobium > Rhizobium sp. 007. The sequence continues at coordinate 3,374,863 of NZ_CP064187.1, forward strand.
ATGATTTCCTGTTCGGAGATCTCATCGCCCTCCAGAATGCCGACGATCCGACCTTCGCGCATCACGGCGATACGCGTGCAAAGTCCGATCACCTCCGGCATCTCCGAAGAAACCACGATGATTGAATGACCATCGCGGGCCAGTGCCGAAATAAAATGATAGATCTGCTGCTTGGTGCCGACATCGATGCCGCGGGTCGGCTCGTCGATGATGATGATCTGCGGCTCGATCTCCATGACTTTCGCCAGTAGCAATTTCTGCTGGTTGCCGCCGGACATGCGGCCGGCAATGATATTGCCGTCCCTGACGCGGATGTCGAAGCGGCGCCGGGCCCTTGCCATCGCAGAGGCTTCGCTCGCAGCGCTCAAATAGCCGAACCGGCCATGCTTGTCCAAGGATTGCAGCGTAAGGTTGGCGACCATGCCGGAGTTGAGAAGCAGTCCCTTGGACTTGCGGTCCTTGGTCATGTAGGCCAAGCCAGCGCGATTTGCGGCATGAACGTCGTGCGGAGGCACGGACTGACCGTTGACCGTGACTTCCCCCGATGCGCGCGAGCGCAAACCCATGATCGCCTCCATAAGCTCGGTACGGCCGGATCCGATCAAGCCGGAAAACCCGAGGATCTCCCCTCTCCGGACCTCGAAACTGGCATCGCGGACATAGTGGGTCGACACGGAATTGACGCTGAGGACGACCTCTTCGTCGACATCGGGCTCGTTCTTGGCGGGATAAAGGCTGGAGAGCTCCCGCCCGACCATCAATTGAGCGATCGATTCGCCGTCGAGGATCGAGGTAGGCGAGGTCTTCACCCATTGGCCGTCGCGCAGCACCGTCACCCGGTCGGTCAGTTCCATGACTTCGTCGAGCTTATGGGAAACGAAGACGAAGCTCGTTCCCTGGTCGCGAAGCTTGCGCACCTGCTTGAACAGGAAGTTGATCTCCTCGCGCGATAGCACCGCGGTCGGTTCATCCATGAATACGATCCGCGCATTGCGGCTGATCGCCTTGGCGATCTCTACCATCTGCTTGTCGGCGATCGACAGCGTGTTGATCTGCGCATTCACGTCGACATGCGAGCCGAGGAGATTAAGGACGCGCCGCGCCTCGGCGCGCATATACTTGCGGTCGAGCACGCCGAAACGCGTGACTTCGCGGCCGAGAAACAGGCTCTCGGTGACGGTCAAATGTTCGGCGAGATTGAATTCTTGGTGAATGATGACGATGCCGAGCGCCTCTGCGGCACCATTGGGCGGCAGCTTCACAGCTTCGCCGTCGAGCAGGATTTCGCCGGAGCTTGGCTCTTCGAAACCGGAAAGGATCTTGACGAGGGTGGACTTGCCGGCGCCGTTTTCGCCCATCAGCGCATGGATTTCGCCGGCGCGAAGGTCGAAATTGACGCTGAAGAGCACCTGCACGCCGCTGAAAGATTTGCTAATTCGCCTTGCAGACAGCAGCGCCGCACCTTCGACGGTCTCCGGACCCATTATTCCCTCCCCAACGGCTCCCGTCCGCTTTATGCGACTGTGTAAACCTTTACATTGGCGATGTAAAGGTTTACATCATAGCATACATGAGAATTTTTCAGCGTCGCCTTTGACCTTCGGGGAAGTCTGTGTAGTGTCCCGGTCAAGACGAGACCCAAGGCAGAGCGCAGTGTCGAATTCCACCCCCGCAACAATCGAAGACGTCGCCCGAATTGCCCAGGTTTCGATTGCAACGGTCTCCCGCGCGATCCATATGCCCGAGAAGGTCGCGAACTCGACACGCCTCAAGGTCAACCAGGCAATCGCCATCACCGGCTACACGACGAATGCGATGGCGCGCAGCCTGCGGCTCGGCCGCTCGAACATGATTCTCGTGGTCGCGCCCGACATCGGCGACCCGAATTTCTCCAACATCCTGGTCGGATTGGAGAATGAAGCCCGCGCGCACGGCTACGGCATTCTCATCGGCCATACACAGAACGATGCGCAGCGCGGCCTCGAATACCTGAAGTTCCTGAATTCCAATCAGGCGGCCGGGCTGATCCTCTTCACCGGCATCCTGCCCTTCGGCCACCAGACCATGACCGCGCGCCTGCCGCCCAGCGTCGGCGTCTTCGAGCCGGTCTTCAACGGCGGCATTCCCTATGTCGGCGTGGACGACATCGCGGGCGCCCGCAAGGCCGTCGACCTGCTGATTGCCGAGGGCCATCGGAAGATTGCCTTCATCGGCGATTCGCGCACCCGTCTCGCCTACAGCCGGCGGCGCATGGGGTATGAAGCCGGAATGGATGCCGCTGGCGTCAGTCCCGACCTTCGAATTGTCTTCGAAGGCGACGGCACGATCGAAAGCGGCCGGCTGGCGGTCGAACAGCTTTTTATGCGCGATACCCTGCCGACGGCCTTCATGTGCGTCAACGACCAGACCGCCATCGGTGTGATGATCGGCCTCGGCGCGCGCGGCTACGATATTCCTCGGGATTTTTCCGTGACCGGCTTCGATGACGTGCCTCAAGCCGTCTTCATGTCACCCTCGCTGACAACGATCCGCCAGCCACGCACTGCCATCGGCAAGCATGCCATGGCACTCCTGCTCGAGCTCCTGTCAGACGGTCAGCCCGCCGAGACGGAAATCCTGCTCAGACCCGATCTGGTGGTCCGCAACTCGGTCTCTGCGCCCTCGCGCAACTGGACAAGGAAGTAAGAAGGACGGCGGCAGCCGAATGAAAGCTGCAGCCGTCCCGCATTGCTTAAACGTAGCGGTTGACGACGTTTTCCAGCAGTTCCTGCTTGCCGGATTTCGGCTGCGGGTTGATGTTCCTGGTTTCAACCCACTCGGCGATCTGCTCAAGCGAGTATTCGCCGCGCAAGAGCTTCTGGCCTTCGGCGGCGTTCCAGCCGGCATAGCGATCCTCGAGCGGTTTGGAGAGCGCCCTGTCCTCGATCATCTTGGCGGCCGCCTTAAGGCCGCGAGCGCAGCAATCCATGCCGCCGATATGGCCGATCAGCAGGTCTTCCGGATCGAGCGACTGGCGGCGCAACTTGGAATCGAAGTTCGTGCCGCCGGTCTTGAAGCCGCCGCCTGCTAGGACGTGGTAATAGGCCAGCGCCATTTCCGGCACGTTATTCGGGAACTGGTCGGTATCCCAGCCGGACTGGTAATCGTTACGGTTCATGTCGATCGAGCCGAAGATGCCGAGCGCGTTGGCAAGTGCCAGCTCGTGCTCGAAGGAATGGCCGGCGAGGATCGCGTGGCCTTGCTCGATATTGACCTTCACCTCGTTTTCCAGGCCATTCCTCTTCAGGAAGCCGTAGACGGTCGCGACGTCGTAGTCGTACTGGTGCTTGGTCGGCTCCTGCGGCTTTGGCTCGATGAGGATCGTGCCCTTGAAGCCGATCTTGTGCTTGTATTCGACGACAAGGTTGAGGAAGCGGCCGAGCTGATCGAGCTCGCGCTTGAGGTCGGTGTTGAGCAGCGTCTCATAGCCTTCGCGGCCACCCCAAAGCACGTAGTTTTCGCCGCCGAGCTTCTGCGTCGCATCCATGCAGGTCTTCACCGTCGCAGCCGAAAATGCAAAGACATCCGGATCCGGATTGGTCGCGGCACCCGACATGAAGCGGCGGTTCGAGAAGAGGTTCGCCGTGCCCCAAAGCAGCTTGACGCCGGTCGCAGCCTGCTTTTCGGCAAAGTAGTCGACAATCTCGTCGAGGTTCTTCGTGTTCTCGGCAAAGCTGTTACCTTCCGGGCGAACGTCGGCGTCGTGGAAGCAATAATAAGGCGTGCCGAGCAGCTGGAAGAATTCGAAGGCGACATCGGCCTTCAGTTTCGCTGCCTTCATCGTGTCTTCGAACCAGGGACGCAGGAAGGTCTGGCCGCCGAAGGGGTCGCCACCCGGCCAGGTGAAGGTATGCCAATAGGCAACCGCAAAGCGCAGGTGGTCTTCCATGCGCTTGCCCATGACAATTTCGTCGGGCTGGTAGTGGCGGAAGGCCAGCGGATTGGTGCTGTCCGGGCCTTCATATTTCACTTTCTGGATATCGCCGAAAAATCCGGTGCTCATGGTATTGTCTCCTTGGGTTCACTCTTGTTGGTTATGCAGCCAGGCGCCCCCTCACCCTACCCTCTCTTCGCTGGGGAGAGCGGGGACAAGGCGCCGCCGCAAGTACTTTTTCCCCAACGGGGAGAAGGTGCCGGCAGGCGGATGAGGGGCAGCCTCGACCTCAATGCGCCAGTGATTTGATCGCCGGATAAAACGACCGATAGCGCCTGTAGGCATCCTCATAGGCACCACTCAAAGCCGCGACCGGCTCGATCGTTTTTGCCGTCTTCGGCGGCGTGCAGACTGAAACTGGCTCGGCGCCTGTCGCCGCGATCAGCCCAAGCCTCGCCGCCCCGAAGGCCGCGCCGAAATCGCCGTCGGCGGGCAGATCGACCGGAAGGCCGAGCGCCGTTGCGATCGACGCCAACCAATAGCGCGAGCGCGAGCCGCCGCCGATGGCGGTGACGCGGGATATATTGGTGCCTGCCGAACGCAGCGCTTCGAGATTATCGCGGATTGCGAACGACACACCTTCGAGCACCGCCTGTGTCAGCACAACCCGACTGCTCTCATGTTCGAGGCCGATGAAGGCGCCACGGATGACGGCATCATTGTGCGGCGTGCGTTCGCCTGAAAGATAAGGAAGAAAGGTGACACCAGAGGGTGTCTTCAGCGTCTCGCCGAGTTCGTTCGTGAGATCGGCAGCGGACTGACCAGTGACGTTCGAATGCCAGTTCAACGCATCGGTGGCCGAAAGGATAACGCCCATCTGATGCCAGGTGTTGGGTAGTGCGTGGCAGAAGGCATGGACCGCACTCTCTGGCTTCGGCAGGTAGGCGGCATTCGCCGCGAAGAGAACGCCGGACGTGCCGAGCGAGACGAAGGCCGCGCCATCGCTAACCGTGCCCATGCCGCAAGCAGACGCTGCATTGTCCCCTGCCCCGCCGGCAACGACAGCGTCGCTTGCAATACCCAACTTGGCGGCGAGTTCGCCGCGCAGCTTTCCTGCCTGCGCGGTGCCTTCCACCAGCGCCGGCATCTGCTTTTCGTCGAGACCCGTCGCGGCAAGAAGCTCAGACGACCATTTGCGTTTGCCTGTATCGAGCCAGGACGTACCGGCAGAATCCGACATTTCGGAAATGTGCTCGCCCGTCAGCCAGAGCCGCAGATAGTCCTTCGGCAGCAGCACCTTGGCGACCTTGGCGAAAATTCCGGGCTCATGCTTGGCGACCCAGGCAAGTTTCGGTGCGGTAAACCCGGGAAATACGATGTTACCCGTCAGCTTGCGGAATTTCGGGTCGGCATCCAGCGCCGCTGCCTCGACATAAGAACGCGTATCGTTCCAGAGAATGCAGGGACGCAGCACCCTATCGTCGGCATCAAGGAGCGTCGCGCCATGCATCTGGCCGGAAAGGCCGACGCCTTTGACGGCCGCGAGCTCTTTCGGGTGTTTCGCTTTCAGGCCCGCAACAGCCTCCTCCGTTGCGCGAATCCAATGCGACGGTTCTTGTTGCGACCAGCCGGAATGCGGCCGCGAAACATCGAGCGAACCATTCGCCGAGCCGATGATCTTCTGATCGCCGTCGATGAGCATCGCCTTGACGCCCGAGGTTCCGAGATCGAGACCCAGATACATGTCATTCTCCTTGCCGTTACGGCAGATTGTCTTTCAGGAATATGTCGAGCCGGATCCGCTCCTGCGCATCGATGACGGCAAGCCCGTCGGCCTTTGCTTTGAGAACCCGGATCGCACTTCGGACCTCATGGCCGGCGTTCTGATTGAGGATCGCATCGATCGTGCCGTCGATGAGGGCTGCACGCGTATGGACGGTCAATTCATGGGCGACGACTGTCAGCGGGCGGCTTGAGGCTCTCGCCTTGAGCGCCCTGACAAGGCCACGGTTGCCGGCGCCTAGGCTGTAGACGCCAATCACCCGCTCATGCTTGGACAAGACGTCGGCGACCAGCATATGCGCCAGTTCCGGATCGTCGCGGCCTTCGAGGACCGGCAGGATGGAGAGCTTCGGAAACTCCTGCGCCATCAGCGCGGCAAAGCCTTCCAGCCGCTCGCGATGGTCGCGCACCAGCATGGAGCCGGCAAGCACCGCCACCTCGCCCTTGGCATCGCCAAGAAAGCGTCCGAGAAGACGCGCTGCGGTTCTTCCGGCGGCGATATTGTCGACACCCGCATAATGATGCCGGCGCGAACCGGTGAGGTCTGAAACCAGCGTGACGACAGGAATCCCGTCGGCCACGAGCCTGTCGACCGCAGCGACGACCTCAGGTGCGTCGGTGGCGACAAGCGCAATCCCGGCGGGACGTTCATCGGCAAGCTTTTCGAGCGCCGTAACCAGAGCGGCCGGATCGAAGGCGGCAACCTCCACTGTGCGAATACTCGTCCTCTCGGACGGCGAACGGATCATCGCTTCGCGGATCTCGGCGTGCAGCCCGTGCATGAAGGAATTGTCCGAGGCGGGCAGGATGAAAACCAAAGGATAGGTGCGGCCCTTAGCGAGGTTGGCGGCGGCAACATCGCGCACATAGCCGATCTCGCGGATTGCCGTTTCCACTTTTTCGCGCGTGATGCGGCGGACACCGGGGCGCTGGTTCAGCACGCGGTCAACGGTCGCCAGACTGACCCCCGCCGCAGCGGCGATATCATGAACTGTAGGCCTCATCGCTCCTCCTGATGAAACCATTATCGCCAAATTTGATGTACGTAAATCAAAAATTTCAAACGGCTGTCGAGCACCCATAAAAAGGCCGGCATGGTCTCCCAAGCCGGCCGTCATTTCGAACCTTCGAACGCTCAGTGGCCTCCGCTGCCACCGCCGCCGCCCTGGGGTTCCGGTTTCTTGATCATCGCGACCCCGAGGATCATGGCCATGAAAAGTACGGTCAGGATCAGGAATACGTCGCTGAAGGACAGAATGATCGCCTGTCTGGTGGCAAGCCCGACCATCTGCTTGATCGCGGCCGAAGCACCGTCCAAGCCATAGGAGTTGAAGTTGGCAGTGAGGTTGTTCATCTGGTCGATCGCGGCCGGATTACCCCAATCCATGTTTTCCCGCAGCCGCTCGTAGTGCACGTCCTGACGGTTGGAGAGAACGGTGTTGATCACCGCAAGGCCGACTGCCCCGCCGAGGTTACGAGTGAGGTTGAACAGACCGGAGGCACCACGGATACGTGAAGGCGGCATCGTGCCGAGCGCGATGTTGTTGATCGGCACCATGCACATCATGAGCCCGAAACCGCGCAGGATCTGCGGGATGAAGAGCTCGTAGAAATCCCAGTCTTCGGTCAGGTGGGTCATGACGAAGGTGCCGGCCGCGAAGCTGGTAAAGCCGATCACCATCATCAGGCGAAGGTCCATCTTCGTCGACAGCCGGCCGGCAATCGGCGCAGTGAGGAACATCGCAAGGCCGGAGACAAACATGGTCTCGCCGATCATCAGCGAATCGTAACCGCGGATGCGCCCCAGATAGACCGGATAGATATAGGTGAGGCCGTATAGCCCGATCCCCATGACGAATGAGAACACCGAACCGAAGGAGAAATTCCTGTTGGTAAAGGCTCTGAGGTCGACGACCGGGAAGTCCACGGTGAAAGCGCGATAGAAGAAGATGATCGCGCCTACCGCGGAAGCCACAGCACCGGCGACGATATAACTGTCGTTGAACCAGTCGTTCGAATTGCCTTCCTCCAGCACATATTCCAGCGCACCGAGGAAAACGCCCATGGAGATAAGGCCCCACCAGTCGAACTTCCTGAAGAGCGACAGTTCCGGCTTGTCGAAGTCGATGAAATTCCAGGTGATGGTGGCGACCAGGATACCGGGAATGACGTTGACGAGGAACAGCCAGTGCCACGAGAAGGCGTGGCTGAGATAACCGCCGACGGTCGGGCCGATGGTCGGCGCAAGGGTGGCGATCAGGCCGATGATAGGCGAGACGATGCTGCGCTTCGACGGCGGGAAGATGGTGAAGGCGGCCGCGAAGACGGACGGAATCATACCGCCGCCGATGAAGCCCTGGATGGCGCGGTAAACGATCATCTGGTCAATGTTCGTTGCCGTTGCGCAGAGCACGCTCGACAGCGTGAAACCAGCAGCCGAAATAGCGAAAAGATAGCGTGTCGAGATGATGCGAGCGAGCGTTCCCGACAGCGGAATCATGATGACTTCCGCAATCAGGTAGGACGTCTGCACCCAGCCGATCTCATCCGAGCCGGCGGAAAGGCCTGCTTGGATTTCCGCGAGCGATGCGGAGACGATCTGGATGTCGAGGATCGACATGAACATGCCAAGCACCATCGCAAAGAATGCGATGAGCTTGCGCGGGTCCATTCGCTCTTCGGAACCGGCGACCGGAATGGCGCCTGCTGTAGCGGTGGTAGCCATTGGCCTACTCCGGCTGGCTGATCACTTTGCTGCCTGCTCTCTACCGGGGGCCGTGCGGGTATCGACATCGACGACGACGCTCAGGCCGGCGCGCAAGCGGCCGCTGTCGAGCGCATCTTGAGGCAGCGCAATGCGGACCGGGACGCGCTGGATGATCTTGGTGAAATTGCCCGTCGCATTTTCCGGCGGCAGTAGCGAGAAGACGGAGCCGGAGGCCGGCGAAATCGACTCGACGGTGCCGACGATCGGATGGTCGTCATAAGCGTCGACATGCACGTTGACCTTCGAGCCCGGAACCAGGTGCTGGATCTGCGTTTCCTTGAAGTTGGCGTCGATGAAGAGCTGACGCACCGGAACCAGTGCCATCAGGCGCTGGCCGGGCGAAACGAGATCGCCTTCCTGAACAGAGCGGTTGCCGACGACGCCATCATACGGTGCCTTGAGGATTGTGAAGGACAGATCGCGGGCTGCCTTGTCCCGCTGAAGCTCGAGCGTGCGAACCGAACCTTCGGCTTCCCTGCGCTGCGCCTCGAGAATGGTGACGTTTGCTTCCGCCGACTTGATGTTGGCGTCACCGCCGACGAGATTGGCCTTGGCCTGGTCGAGAGCAATATTGGCAGTGTCGAGATCGGCCGTAGTGCCGACCGACTTCGCCTGGAGGTCCGCCTGGCGCTTCTGTGTGATCTCGGCGCCACGGACTGCCGCCTCGAGAGCCACCTTGGAGGCCTGGGCCTGAGCAAGCGCTGCCTTGGCTCCTTCGATCTGCGCGTCGATGCGGCTCAGCGACAGCTTCTCCGTAGCGATCTGGGCTTCGGCCTGATCGAGGGCATTTTGATAATCGCCATTGTCGAGCGTGGCGAGCACGTCCCCGGCCTTCACCTGCTGGTTGGCGACGACATTCACCTTCGCGACATAGCCGGTGACCTTTGGCGAGATCGTTGCGATATCGCCTTCGATATAGGCGTCGTCGGTCGAGACCATGAAACGGCCGTTCGTCCACCACTCGTAGCCGTATGACGCACCGCCGGCAAGAATAGCGAGCGCCACGATCGGTAGCACCAGGCTGCGGCGCTTCTTCTTTTCAGCCGGAGCGGTCTGCGTATCGGGAGCAGTCTGAGGGGCACGCGGAGCTTCCGCAGTCGCCGGTTCGGCAGGGACAACGGCGTCCGGCACCGTCTCGTCCCTTGCGGAATCGCTGACAATGCGGGCGACATTCGATTTCTGGTTGGACGACATGAGCAAAGACCGGGTAAATCGAGTGACGTTGATCGAACTGAACGGTTCGGTTCAGTTGACATAAGACCTTTTTAAAGTCATATCAAGTTATATCGAACCAGGCGGTTCGATTTTGTATGTTCGCATCTGCGAACGTGGTTAAGGAGACAATGACAGAAATCTTCAAAGATACGATCGAAGCCCCGGCCGCAAGCGGCCGATGGGCGGCAGGAGAGGATCCGGCAAAGCGCAGGCAGATCCTTGAAGGGGCGAAGCGTGTCTTCATGAAACTCGGCTTCGATGCCGCGAGCATGAACGATGTGACGCGCGAGGCTGGTGTTTCGAAAGGAACGCTTTATGTCTACTTCGCCAACAAGGAAGAGCTTTTTACTGCGATGATGGAGACCGAGCGCGCCGCTTTTGTCGCCAGCGTGCGTGCGGCTCTCAATGCCAATCCCGATCCGGACACGGCTCTTTACGATTTCGGCATGACCTTCGTCCGGCACACAACCGAAGAAAAGGTCATCAATGCCATACGCACCGTCATCGGAGTGCGCGACCGCATGCCGCACCTTTGTCAACGCTTCTTTACCGGCCCCGAAAACATCCGGACCGTCCTCACCGACTATCTGAAGGCGCAGGTCGCCGCCGGGCATTTTGTGATCGAGGATGTCGAGCTTGCCGCTCGCCAGTTCCTGGAACTATGCGGCGGAGGCTTCTTCAAGCTGCGCCTCTTGGGCGACATGGCGGGTCCTCCCTCCGAGGAGGAGATGAGCCGCATCATCCGCGGTGCGATCCGCGTCTTCCTTGCCGCCTATGGCGTTAACCAGAACCGGCCAGCCTGAACGTCTTCGATTTCTTTCGGCGTTGCACTAAAATCCAGCAAAAGCGATCAAACCTGCTTGCCGGTTTTACTCTAATCAGGAGACCGCAACCAAGGAAGTGTGCATGAGTGCCATTGGACGGGCGATTTGGTTTATTGAAAGCCATTCCGCCAGCGATATCTCGCTGGATGATATCTCGGATGCCGCAGGTCTGTCGCGCTATCATCTGTCGCGCGTCTTCGGGCTCGTCACCGGCCACTCGATCAGCGGCTATCTCCGCGGACGTCGTCTGAGCGCCGCCGCATTGGCCCTGATCGGCAGTTCATCGAGCATCCTCGAGGTTGCCCTCGGCGCGAGTTACGGCTCGCACGAGGCTTTCACCCGTGCCTTTCGCGACCAGTTCGGCATCACGCCGGACGCGGCTCGCAAGCAGGGGCACGTCCGCAACCTCGCTTTAGTGGAGCCGATCAAAATGGACCCCGCACGCCTCAACGAACTTGAAGAACCCCGCTTCGAAACCCTGCCGGCAATGCTTTTTGCCGGACTGCAAGAGGCCTATGGCTACGGCGGCAATGCCGCGATTCCCTCACTTTGGCAGAAATTCAACTCTTATTTCGGCAATATTTCCGGCCAGCGCGGCAATGTCGCCTATGGCATCTGCACACATATCCAAGGAGAAACCGAAACGTTCCGCTATATGGCAGGTGCCGAAGTCACAGATGCCGGCGACCTGCCGGAGGGTTTTACGACGCTAAAAGTGCCCGGTCAGCGCTACGCTGTCTTCACCCATCGCGGCCACGTCTCCGCTATTGCGGCAACGATGCATCATATCTTCGGGACATGGCTCCCCGCCTCGGGTCTCAAGCACGCCGAGATGCCAGACATGTTCGAACGCTACGACGAGCGCTTCGATCCCCATACCGGCATGGGCATCACGGAAATCTGGATACCGGTGAAGGAATAAAAGCCTTTCCGCTTTCGTATATTCCCCTGCGCGCTTGTTTCTTGGCGCCTTCACCTTAAATTGCGGGCGTCAGATTCTATGGCGCGAGGGAAAATAACTTATGCAAGATATCATCATGCTCGTTCAGGATCCGGCAGCCTGGGTGGCTCTGGTGACCCTGGTTGTCATGGAAGTCGTCCTCGGCATCGACAACCTGATCTTCATTTCCATTCTCACCAACAAGCTGCCGGTCGAGCATCGTGATAAAGCTCGCAAAGTGGGCATCAGCCTCGCCCTCGTCATGCGTCTTGCATTGCTCGGTACCGTGGCCTGGATCGTCCAGCTCACGACACCTGTCTTCGAGGCTTTCGGTCATGGCTTCTCTTGGAAGGACATGATCTTGATCGCCGGCGGCCTGTTCCTCGTATGGAAGGCCACCAAGGAAATTCACCACAGTGTCGATCCGGAAGATCACAACGAGGATTTCATCGCGAGTTCGGCAACGACGGGCTTTGCGGCGGCGATCAGCCAGATCCTGCTGCTCGACCTCGTCTTCTCGGTGGACAGCATCATCACCGCCGTCGGCATGACCCCGCACCTGCCGATCATGGTCATCGCCGTCATCGCCGCCGTCACTGTCATGCTGTTCGCCGCGACGCCGCTTGCGAATTTCATCGAGAAAAACCCGACGATCGTCATGCTGGCGCTGGCCTTCCTGCTGATGATCGGCACCACACTCATCGCCGACGGTATGGGGTTCCATGTACCGAAGGGCTATGTCTATGCCGCCATGGCCTTCTCGGCGCTGGTTGAAGTGCTGAACATGTTTGCAAGAAACGCCCGAATGCGGAAGAAAGCCAGCGGGCATTGACGAGATTTAAACGGGGGGCGCGACAAAAACGCGCCCTTTGCTTTTTTGTTCAGGCCGCTCCCTTGGAGTTCCCTGTGATCGCCGAAACCAGCCGCTGATCGTCTGCCGTGATGTCCGGCGCTAAACGGGCGGCGCCCGCCCAAATGGGCGTGTATCGAACGATACCGCCCTGTCCGGCGAGATGCTGGAAAAGACCATTTGCGCCGGCGAGGTGAAGGATAGGAACTTTGCATCCTGCATGACATTGATTGCTCCAGGAAAGCGTACAAGTATCATCCGGCAATCAGCCCGAACCTTCAGAGCGGTATGACGACCCAACAGATCCTTTCCTTCGGCGTGATCGGCCTGATGATGGCAATCTTCATCTGGGACCGGTTCCGTTACGACATTGTGGCCTGTTGCGCCCTCGTTCTTGCGGTTGCAGCCGGTCTCGTTCCTTTCGGCAAGGCGTTTTCCGGCTTCGGAGACGACATCGTCATCATCGTCGGCAGCGCCCTCGTCGTCAGCACCGGGGTCGCCCGCTCGGGGATCGTCGACATGGCGATCAAGCGCTTCTTTCCCAATCTTGCCAAGCCGCATCTCCAACTCGCCCTGTTGCTTATCGTTGTTGCGGTGCTCTCTGCCTTCATCAAGAATATCGGCGCTTTGGCGATCATGATTCCGGTCGCCTTCCAGTTCGCCAGGAAAACCGGCAAATCACCATCGCTCTATTTGATGCCGATGAGTTTTGCTGCCTTGCTCGGCGGCTTGATGACGCAGATAGGCACTTCGCCCAACATCGTCGTATCGCGATTGCGCGAGGAGATCACCGGTGCGCCCTTCACCATGTTCGATTTCACGCCTGTCGGCGCGACCCTGACCCTTGTCGGCGTCGTCTTCTTGATCTTCTTCCATTGGCTGGTGCCGGAACGGCAGAACGAGAATCCCTCGCTCGAGGAGGCGCTCGACCTCAAAACCTATTTCTCGGAGGCGACGGTTGTCGAAGGATCGAGCTTCGACGGCAAGAAGCTGAACGAACTCCTTCAACTCGGCGACGGCGAAGTCGTGGCGACGGCGATCCTGCGCGGCCACTCCCGCATGTCGCCTTTTCCCGACGTGATGCTGAAGGCCGGCGATACGATATTGCTGGAAGGCGTGCCGGATGCACTCGATCGCGTGGTGACCCGTGCGAAGCTGAAGCTCTCCGGAAAGCCCATCCCGGAAGCGCGGGCGGAAGGCAATCTCGTGTCGATCGAGGCCGTCATCACCGCGGAATCGATGCTGATCGGCCTTTCCGCGCGCCAGCTCTCGCTGTGGAACCGGCGGCGGGTCAACCTGCTCGCCGTCAGTCGCCAGGGCCACAAACTTACCGAGCGGCTGAGCGAGGTGACGCTTCGGGCCGGCGACGTTCTCCTGCTTCAGGGAAGCCGCAGGAACCTGCCTGGCTTCCTGCAGGAATTTTCCTGCCTTCCGCTTGCCCAACGTGACATCATGCTTGGCACGCCACGCCGAGGCTATGTGCCCCTTTTGATCCTCGCCGCCGCCATGGGCGTGACTGCCGCGGGCCTCACGCCGGTTTCGGTCGCCTTTTTCTGCGCAGCGCTCGCCATGGTCGTCTTTCGCGTGATCCCGCTCGTCGATGTCTATAAGTCGCTCGATGCGCCGATCCTGATCATGCTTGCAGCACTGATCCCGGTATCCGATACGCTCCGGACCACGGGCGGCAGCGATCTGATTGCCGGATGGCTCGGCGATTTCGCTGCCCAGATGCCGCCATTCGGCGCGCTGGCGTTGATGCTGGTGACCGCCATGGCAGTGACGCCGTTCCTCAATAATGCCGCCACAGTCCTTGTCATGGGACCGATCGCGGCGAGTTTTGCTGAGGCCCTCCATTACAAACCGGAAGCTTTCCTGATGGCGGTTGCCATTGGCGCCGGCTGCGACTTCCTCACGCCAATCGGCCATCAATGCAATACGCTGGTTTTCGGCCCCGGCGGCTACCGCTTCAGCGATTACCCTCGCCTGGGCCTACCGCTATCCTTCATCATCATCGTGGTGAGCGTGCCCGTGCTTCTCTATGTTTGGCCTGCGCTTTGAGTGCCCGGCGCCCATTTTCCTTGACGTGCGCGGTCGAATATGGCCTTAAGGCCAGCCAAACGGACAATCGGCGGATGAACTGGGCAGAATGCCCTTATCCGGCCGGTTTCCTGATCCAGTGATCTGCATTCTTCCCGCCGAACGTCGCTTTCGCAGGAAAGCCGTCCGGCATTTATTTGACGGGCACATAAAATGACAGCTTCCGGCGTCCGCGTCCGAATCGCTCCCTCGCCGACTGGCGAGCCGCATGTCGGGACCGCTTACATCGCTCTCTTCAATTATCTTTTCGCCAAGAAAAACGGCGGCGAGTTCATTTTGCGCATCGAGGATACCGATGCTACGCGCTCGACCCCGGAATTCGAAAAGAAGGTCCTGGATGCGCTGAAATGGTGTGGCCTGAAGTGGTCGGAGGGCCCCGACATCGGCGGGCCCCATGGCCCGTACCGCCAGAGCGACCGCAAGCATATCTACGGCGAGTATGTCGAAAAGATTGTTGCCGCCGGCCACGGTTTCCGCTGTTTCTGCACGCCGGAGCGTCTGGAAAAGATGCGCGAGGCGCAACGCGCCGCAAACCTGCCGCCAAAATATGACGGCCTCTGCCTGAGCCTCTCGGCAGAAGAAGTCACCTCGCGCATGGCGGCAGGCGAACCCTCTGTCGTGCGCATGAAGATCCCCGCCGAAGGCTCCTGCAAGTTCACCGACGGGGTCTATGGCGACGTGGAAATCCCGTGGGAAGCGGTCGACATGCAAGTCCTCTTGAAGGCCGACGGCATGCCGACCTATCACATGGCAAACGTCGTTGACGACCACCTGATGAAGATCACCCATGTCGCCCGCGGCGAGGAATGGCTGGCTTCGGTTCCAAAGCACATCCTGATCTACCGGTATCTCGGCCTCGAGCCACCGGTGTTCATGCACCTGTCGCTGATGCGCAATGCCGACAAGTCAAAGCTGTCGAAGCGCAAGAACCCGACCTCGATCTCCTATTACACCGCGCTCGGCTATATCCCCGAGGCGCTGATGAACTTCCTCGGCCTCTTCTTCGTCCAGATCGCTGAAGGCGAAGAGCTGATGACGATGGACGAGCTCGCCGAAAAATTCGACCCGGAGAACCTCTCCAAGGCGGGCGCGATCTTCGACATCCAGAAGCTCGATTGGCTGAACGGCCGCTGGATCCGCGAGAAGCTTTCGGAAGAAGAGTTCCAGCATCGCGTCCTGCAGTGGGCGATGGAAAACGATCGCCTGAGGGCCGGTCTTGCGCTCTCGCAGTCGCGCATCTCCAGGCTTGGCGAACTGCCGGACCTCACGGGGTTCCTGTTCAAGTCGGACCTGAACCTTGATCCATCCGCCTTTGTCAAGATCAAGTCGCCGCCGGAAGAGATTCTGGAAATCCTCAACACGGTGCAGCCGGACCTCGAAAAGATCCTTGAATGGAACGTCGAGTCGATCGAAGCCGAGCTGCGCGCTGTTGCCGATCGCATGGGCAAGAAGCTGAAGGTGGTCGTCGCACCGCTTTTCGTCGCCGTCTCCGGCTCATCGCGCTCGCTGCCGCTCTTCGATTCCATGGCGATCCTCGGCCGGGCCGTCGTACGCCAGCGCCTGAAACTGGCGTCTCAGGCGGTCGCCTCCCTCGTCGGCCCGAAGAATTGAACCGGACGTTTGCATCATGACTGAAAAGACCGAAACAGCGACCCTTTCCTCCGACGCAACGGAAGTCCGCGCCCAGAAGCTGAAGCTGCTGCGCGAACAGGTCGGCGATGTCTATCCGGCGCATTTCCACCGGACGATCACCAATGCCGAACTCGCTGCGAAATACGAGGGCCTGGAGCCGGACACCGAGACACAGGATGTCGTCACCGTCGCCGGCCGCGTCTATTCCTCGCGCAACTCCGGCATGTTCATGGACATCCATGACGCTTCGGCCAAGATCCAGATCTTCAGCCACAAGGACACGACGCCGGAAGAGGCTCGCGCCCTGCTGCCAATGATCGACATCGGCGACATCATCGGTGTGACCGGCGTGGTGCGCCGCACCAAGCGCGGCGAACTGACGATCAACGCGCAACAGATCACCATGCTGACCAAGTCGCTTTTGCCGATGCCCGAGAAGTGGCATGGCCTCTCCGACATCGAGCTGCGCTACCGCAAGCGTCACCTCGACATCATGACCAACGAGGAATCGAAGCTCCGTTTCCAGCAGCGTTCGAAGATTGTCTCCGGCATCCGCCGCTTCATGGAGAATGACGGCTTCATGGAAGTCGAGACGCCGATGCTGCAGTCGGTGTACGGCGGTGCGACCGCCGAACCCTTCAAGACGCATCACAACACGCTCAAGCTCGACATGTACCTGCGCATCGCGCCGGAACTGTTCTTGAAGCGCACGCTGGTTTCGGGCCTCACCGACAAGGTCTTCGAGATCAACCGCAACTTCCGCAACGAAGGCGTCTCGACAAGGCACAATCCCGAATTCACCATGATGGAGTGCTACTGGGCCTATGCCGACTACGAGGACATGATGGACCTCGTCGAACGCATGTTCGCCGAGCTTGCCATTTCGGTCCATGGCAGCACGGAATTCACCTTCGTCGACAAGCAGATCTCCTTCAAAGGCCCGTTCCGCCGTGTGCCGATGCCTGACGCCGTCAAGGAAGCGACCGGCATCGACTTTCTGGCGATCAAGACCGACGAGGAAGCCCGCGCCGCCACGAAGGCCGCCGGTTTCGAAATCGAGAAGGACGCAACCTGGGGCGAATGCCTGGCCTTTATCTTCGAGGAGAAGGTCGAAAGCACGCTGATCCAGCCCGCGCACGTCACGCATTTCCCGAAGGACATCTCGCCTTTCGCCAAGGAAGTGCCGGGCGAGCCGCGCCTTGTCGAGCGTTTCGAGACCTATTGCAACGCCTGGGAACTCGGCAACGCCTTCTCGGAACTCAACGATCCAGAAGAGCAGCGCAAGCGCATGGTCGAACAGCTGGAGCAGGCTCACGCGCGCGGCGAAAAGGAAAAACAGCTGGACGAGGAATTTCTGGACGCAATCGACCAGGGCATGCCGCCCGCCGGCGGTCTCGGCATCGGCGTCGATCGCCTGATCATGCTGCTGACGAATTCCGCCTCGATCCGCGACATCATCCTCTTCCCGGCCCGCCGCAGTAAGGCGGACTGAGCAGATTGAAAAGGCGGACGGCCGATGGTCGTCCGCCTTTCGCATGCCCAATGATCAATGGCCGGAGGCAGGAGCAGCCTTGATGCCTTCTGGCAGAGAAACGGCTTCGCTATCCGGTGGCGCGCCCCCTTCGCCGCCTTTTTCGTTGCCCTCGCCTGCGGTTGCAGCGACAGCCGTCGGATCAATGCAATCGGAGCGTTGCTTGAACGAGGCGTTCAGCGCCTGGATTTCTTCGTCCGGCAAATCGATGCGCTCGCCGAAAAACAGGCCGTTCTCGCTCGCCTGACCATCGTAATAGCGGGCAGTATAGGGTTTGCCGTTCAGCCCTTCGACCAACTGGTCGGGATGCGGGATATAAACCACATCGGCGCCGATCGCCCTGCCACGAATATCCGAACGCAGCGTTGGACCGTTTTCATCGAGGACCACGACCTGTACCAGATCGGGCCTTTCTTGCGCGTAAATGGCTTGCGCCACGCGGAGCGCCGTCTTGACCCGTGTCATGCCGTCCGTCGGCTCGGTCTTGATGTATTTGCGAATCCAGACGCGATCCTGCTTCTTGATGGTCACCAGGTTGACATCGGTGCAGGAGACGCCGTTCGCCTCTTCCAACACCTGGCCGATGATGTTGTCCCTGCCGATATAAAGGGCAACACCGCCGGAAGCGCCTATAAACAAGGCCAATCCGCCGATTACAATCACCAATTTCCGGGAGGGCCGGAAGATGCGCAGTAAGGCCTTCACGCCAACTGCTCCGCCATCGAAAAAACTCCAACGCAATACATGCGAGTGAAGCTAGTCAAACGACGTTTCGGAATGCTTAAGTGGTCTTTCGAGAAACATACCAATTCGGGCTAAAGACCAAAAAAGGTCCGCCACCCGATGTGCTTGCCATGATCCGTTTGGCCGTGCTCTAAAACACGCATGGCCTTCACCCTTCGCCAGATCCAGTATTTCGTCGCCGTTGCCGAGCAGGGTTCGGTGACGCGCGCCGCGCAGAATCTTTCCATCTCGCAATCCTCGATCACAGAAGCGCTGAAGGAGCTGGAAACCGACCTTAGCGTCGAACTCTTCGAACGCCACCCGCGCGGCCTGACGATCACGCACAACGGTCACCAGTTCCTCCGGCATGCGACAAAAATTCTAGCCAGCGTCTCCGATGCCCGGGCCAGCTTTTCCAGCCTGCAAAGCGCTCTTTCCGGAACATTGAATATCGGCGTCACCTCGCTGGTCGCAGGCTATGTTCTTTCCGATCTTCTGGCGCGGTACCGCCGCGCCTGCCCCGGTGTGGAGGTTAGTGCAATCGAAGACAATGGCGGCTATCTGGAGCATCTGCTGGTCGGCGGTGAACTCGATGTCGCGGTCATGGTAATCTCCAACCTGCGCGACCGCATGGCGCTGCAGGCGGAGATCCTCGAAACCTCGCCCTATCGTCTCTGGCTGCCGATGGGCCACCCGTTGGTTTCGGCCGACATCATCTCGGTTGCCGACATTGCCCGCGAGCCGCTGATCATGCTGACGGTCGATGAGATCGAGGAGAACACCGGCAAGCTGCTGTCGGCGCTCGGCGCCCGCCCGCATGTCGCCTTCCGCACCCGGTCGGTGGAAGCCGTGCGCAGTCTCGTTGCAACAGGCGCCGGCGTCGCTCTGCTTCCCGATCTCGTCTACCGCCCCTGGTCGCTGGAAGGCGACCGGATCGAAAGCCGCGATGTCTCCGGTTCATTGCCAGTCGTCCAGGTCGGCATGGTCTGGCGCAAGGGTTCCAGCCTGCCGCAAGCGGCGCGAGATTTCGTCGGCATTGCGGAAGCGATGCGATCCGGCCGTGCGCGATGACGATATCGGAATTTCCGATATCGTCTTTCTGATAAATGAATTTGCGAAACCGGATATTTCAGCGCACCTTTCAACCGGGAACAAAATGCCGCAACAAGCGGCACAAACCGGGAGACAGACGATGAAGTACCTTCTGAAATCGTGCACTGCTGCCCTCGCAAGCTTGAGCTTCGTGACGCAGGTGGCTGCTGCCGAACCGTTGAAGGCCTTGGACAAGGGTGAGGGTGCGGTCAGCATCGTCGCCTGGGCCGGCTATATCGAGCGCGGCGAAACCGACAAGAATTACGACTGGGTTACCGATTTTGAAAAGAAGACCGGCTGCAAGGTTTCCGTGAAGACGGCGGCGACCTCGGATGAAATGGTGGCGCTGATGAACGAAGGTGGCTTCGATCTCGTCACCGCTTCGGGCGATGCTTCGCTGCGTCTCGTTGCCGGCAAGCGCGTGCAGCCGATCAATACCGATCTCATTCCGAGCTTCAAAAACCTCGACGAACGCCTCCAGAGCGCTCCGTGGCATACCGTCGGCGGCGTCCACTACGGCGTGCCCTATCTGTGGGGGCCGAACGTTTTGATGTACAACACCGATGCCTTCAAGGATAAGGCCCCGACGAGCTGGAAGGTGGTATTCGAAGAAGAAACGCTGCCTGATGGCAAGTCCAACAAGGGCCGCGTCCAGGCCTATGACGGACCGATCTACGTCGCCGATGCTGCCATGTACCTGATGGCCCACAAGCCTGATCTCGGTATCAAGGATCCCTACGAACTCAATGAAGACCAGTATAAGGCAGCCCTCGATCTGCTGCGCGGCCAGCGCAAGCTTGTCTCCCGCTACTGGCATGACGCGATGATCCAGATCGACGACTTCAAGAACGAAGGCGTCGTCGCATCCGGCTCCTGGCCGTTCCAGGTGAACCTGATGCAGGCCGACAAGCAGAAGATCGCCTCGACCTTCCCCGAGGAAGGCGTCACCGGCTGGGCCGACACGACAATGCTTCATGCCGACAGCGAGCATCCGAACTGCGCCTATATGTGGATGGAGCATTCCCTGTCCGCCAAGGTCCAGGGTGATGCCGCCGCCTGGTTCGGTGCCGTCCCCTCCGTTCCGGCAGCATGCAAGGGCAACCAACTGCTGACCGATACCGGCTGCACCACCAACGGCTTCGACCACTTCGACAAGATCAAGTTCTGGAAGACGCCTGTTGCCAAATGTACGACACAGAGTGAGTGCGTGCCGTATCATCGCTGGGTGTCGGACTATATCGGCGTGATCGGCGGGCGATAGCCAACACCCAGGCAGAATGATTGCCCCTAACCCTCTCCCACACGCAGGGAGAGGCGACATGCCCCAAGACCTCTCGCCGCTATCCGAAACGCCCCGAGGGGCGAGAGCATCGCGCTTGCGGGGAGAAGGCGCCCGGCAGGGAGGATGCGGGGCATCATGTATAACTCGGAGACCCCAATGACACCCGCCGTCCGTTTCCAGCAGGTTTCGCGCCATTTCGGCCAGGTTCGCGCCGTCGACGGCGTCGATCTCGAAATCGCACCGGGCGAGTTCTTCGCGATGCTCGGTCCGTCGGGCTCCGGAAAGACGACCTGCCTGCGTCTGATCGCCGGCTTCGAACAGCCGACGGATGGGCATATCGAGATTTTCGGAGAAACGGCAGACGGTGTCCCGCCCTACCGCCGCAACGTCAACACCGTCTTCCAGGACTACGCGCTCTTCCCGCATCTCAACATCCTCGACAACGTTGCCTACGGGCTGATGGTCAAGGGCATCGGTAAGGCAGAGCGCACCAAGGCGGCCGAACAAGCGCTGGAGCTGGTGAAACTTCCGGGCTACGGCGCCCGCCGCCCCGGCCAGCTCTCCGGCGGCCAGCGGCAGCGCGTGGCACTCGCCCGCGCGCTCGTCAACAAGCCGAAGGTCTTGTTGCTCGACGAGCCGCTTGGCGCGCTTGATCTGAAGCTGCGGGAGCAGATGCAGGAAGAATTGAAGAGCCTTCAGCGCGCACTCGGCATCACCTTCGTCTTTGTCACCCACGACCAGGGCGAGGCGCTCTCCATGGCAGACCGCGTCGCCGTCTTCAACAACGGCGGCATCGTGCAGGAGGGTACGCCGCAGGATATCTACCGCCGTCCGAGGACACGCTTCGTCGCCGATTTCGTTGGTTCCTCGAATGTCATCGCGCCAGATGTAATGACGTCGCTCGGCGGCGAAAAGCGCTGGGCAAGCCTGCGCCCCGAAGCGATCCATCTCTCCGGCGACGGCATGGAGGCGGCGGTCGAAAACACCAGTTTCCTTGGCGCCGCGACTCGCCTGACGGTCGGCATGAGGGGCACGCGCCTGCATGTCACACTACCCGCAGGTGCCAATGTGCCGGATATCGGAGCCAGCGTGCGCCTGGCTTGGCAGCCGGCCGACGTGCATTACATGGATGATGCAGCATGACAGCGCTCGCCCTGACAAAGCCTGGCGTTACGACCTCCATCTTGCCCGGCCGCGGCGGATTCTTCGGTGGATTGTCGGACGCGTTTTGGCGCCATCCGAAGCTACTGCTTTTGCTGATGCTGACGCCGCCGCTGCTCTGGCTCGGCATCATCTATATAGGCTCGCTGATCGCACTGCTGCTGCAGAGTTTCTTCTCGATCGACGATTTCTCCGGCTTGATCAATTACGAGTTCACGCTCGCGACGTATGCCGAGCTGCTGAACCCAACCAATTTCGACATCATCGTCCGTACCGTCGTCATGGCGGTCATGGTGACGATCGCATCCGCCGTCATCGCCTTCCCAATCGCCTACTACGCCGCGCACTATGCGCAGGGAAAGTGGAAGGCGTTTTTCTATCTCGGTGTCATGCTGCCGCTCTGGTCGAGCTATCTCGTCAAGGTTTACGCTTGGAAGCTGATCCTCGCCAAGGAAGGCATCCTCACCTGGATTTTCGCCAAACTGCATCTCTCATGGCTGCTCGACGCCATTCTCACGCTGCCGGTCGTCGGCGGCAATTCGCTTTCGGTGAGCTATCTCGGAACCTTCGTCGTTTTCGTCTATATCTGGCTGCCCTACATGATCCTGCCGACGCAGGCCGCTCTCGAGCGCGTGCCTGCAAACCTGATCGAGGCCGCCTCCGATCTCGGCGCCACGCCGGGCCAGACCTTCCGCACGGTGCTGTTCCCGTTGGCGTTGCCCGGCATCGTCGCCGGCTCAATCTTCACCTTCTCGCTGACTCTCGGCGATTACATTATCCCGCAGATCATCGGTTCTTCCCGCCTCTTCATCGGCCAGGCGGTCTATGCGCAGCAGGGCACCGCCGGTAACGTGCCGCTTGCCGCCGCCTTCTCCGTCGTGCCGATCGTCATCATGGCCATCTATCTCTGGCTTGCAAAAAAACAGGGGGCCTTCGATGCGCTCTGACCGAGGACACCGCTCCCCTCTCCCCCTGAAGATCGCAGCCGCGAGCGGGCTGCTTTTCCTGCATCTGCCGATCCTTTTGATCTTCGTCTATGCATTCACCACCGAGGAGAAGAGCTACCAGTGGCCGCCGCCGGGGCTGACGACGCAGTGGTTCGACGTGGCCTGGAACCGGCGTGACGTCTGGGCAGCTTTCGGCCTTTCTGTGCAAGTCGCCTGCATCGCCACCGCTATCGCCCTGGTGCTCGGCACGCTTTGTGCTGCCGCCGTCAGCCAGACGAAGTTCTTCGGCCGCGAGGTCATCTCTTTGCTCGTCATTCTGCCGATCGCCCTTCCCGGTATCATCACCGGCATTGCGCTGCGCTCGGCCTTCAGCCTGTTCGACATCCCGTTCTCGGTCTGGACGATCGTGCTTGGCCACGCCACCTTCTGCGTCGTGGTCGTCTACAACAATGCGGTCGCCCGCTTCCGCCGCACCTCCGGCTCATTGATCGAAGCTTCGATGGACCTCGGCGCCGACGGCTTCCAGACTTTCCGGTACGTCATCCTGCCGAATATCGGCACCGCGCTGCTTGCCGGCGGCATGCTTGCCTTCGCGCTCTCCTTCGACGAAGTCATCGTCACCACCTTCACCGGCGGCCAGCAATCGACGCTGCCGATCTGGATGCTCGAAGAACTCATCCGCCCGCGCCAGCGCCCGGTCACCAACGTGGTCGCCATGGCCGTCGTGCTCGTCACCTTCCTGCCGATCCTGGCAGCCTACTACCTCACCCGCGACGGCGACCAAATCGCCGGAGCCGGCAAATAAAAGGGAGAACATCATGGACACCCAGATGCTGATTGGATCCCGCTTCGAAACGGGCACGGAAACGGAAGAGCACATCCTGAACCCGAAGACGGGCGAGACGGTGCTGAATCTGCCGGAAGCCTCGTTCGGCCAGATCGATGCCGCTGTGGAAGCCGCCGGGAAGGCTTTCAAGCGCTGGTCGCAGACGACACCCGCCGAACGCTCCGGCTATCTGCTGAAGATCGCCGATGCCATAGAGAAAGACGGACAGTGCTTTGCCACGCTCGAAGCACTGAACTGCGGCAAGCCGATCAACGCCGTGCTCAATGATGAAATCCCGGCGATCGTCGATTGCTACCGTTTCTTCGCGGGCGCTGTCCGCAACCTGCACGGTCCGGTTTCCGGCGAATACCTGCCTGGTCACACCTCGATGATCCGTCGCGATGCAATCGGCATCGTCGGCTCGATCGCGCCCTGGAATTATCCACTGATGATGATGGCCTGGAAGCTGGCACCCGCGATCGCCGGCGGCAACACCGTCGTCTTCAAGCCTTCCGAACAAACGCCGCTGACGGCTCTGAAGACGGCGAAACTGCTCGCTGACATCCTGCCCGAGGGCGTCGTCAACGTCATCCTCGGTCGCGGAGAAAGTGTCGGCAATGCGCTGATCAACCACCCGAAGATCGCCATGGTCTCGATCACCGGCGATGTCGCGACCGGCAAGAAGGTGCTGCAGGCGGCCGCCAAGTCCGTCAAGCGCACGCATCTGGAACTTGGCGGCAAGGCCCCCGTCATCGTCTTCGACGACGCCGATATCGATGCGGTCGTCGCAGGCATCCGCACCTTCGGTTACTACAACGCCGGCCAGGACTGCACCGCCGCCTGCCGTATCTATGCTGACGCCAAGGTCTACGACAGGTTCGTCGCCGATCTCTCCTCGGCGGTTTCCTCGATTAAGTTCAACCAGGCCGAGGACACTGAAAACGAGATCGGCCCGCTGATCTCCAAGCGCCAGCGCGACCGCGTCGAAAGCTTCGTCACCCGCGCTGCCGAGCACAAGCACATGGAAATTACAACCGGCGGCAAGACCTCAGGCGACAAGGGCTTCTTCTTCACGCCAACCGTCATCGCCGGTGCCACGCAGGATGACGAGATCGTCCGCCGCGAAGTCTTCGGCCCGGTCGTCTCCGTGACGCGCTTCACCGACGTCGAGGATGCCGTCACCTGGGCGAACGACAGCGACTATGGCCTTGCCTCCTCCGTCTGGACCAAGGACATCAGCTGCGGCATGAAGACGGCCGCGCGCCTGCAATATGGCTGCACTTGGATCAACACACATTTCATGCTGGTCAACGAAATGCCGCATGGTGGTCTCAAGCAATCCGGCTACGGCAAGGACATGTCCGTCTATGCGCTAGAGGATTACACCGCCGTCCGGCACGTGATGATCAATCATGGTTGAGTAATATTCCAACCAGTATCAGTTGTGATCAAGACCGTCGCAGACAACTGCGGCGGAACAATTTGGTCTTTCCTGCGTCCTCTTCTGTATCCAACGCAGAGGAAACATCCATGCTCAAATGGGCTCTCATATTTCTCGTCATTTCGCTGGTTGCCGGGTTCTTCGGTTTTTCCGGCATCTCAGCCGCCACCGCAACGATCGCGCGCGTCCTTTTCGGCATCGCCCTCGTCATCTTCCTGATCTTCCTGATCCTGGCACTGATCGCCGGCCAAGCGGTTCTCTAAGAACGGCGTGGCTTGCCTAGAGCAGGCTCGCTCCGACATTGATCGCGAGTGCCAGGATCGTCGTATTGAAGAGAAACGACAGCACTGCATGAAGCAGCGCGACCTTGCGCATCGTCATGGTGGAGACGGCAACATCAGCCGTCTGCGCCGCGACGCCGATCGTGAATGAGAAATAGAGGAAGTCCCAATAGACGGGCTCTTCGATCCTGTCCGGAAAAATCAGGCCTTCACCCTTGTCAGGTCCGCCGTAGAATCGATGGGCGTAGTGGATGGTGAAGAGCGTGTGCAGGAAAACCCAGGAAACCAGGATCGTGACCACCGCCGCGCAGGCCCTGGCGAAGGCGACATCAGGTGGCGCTTCTTTCACGGAATGCAGCTCGAGCCCAATGCCAGCAATGCTTGCGAGCGCCGCCGCGATCGACAGGAACAGTACGAAGGTGTCGGAAAAATCCAGATCTTCCGCTCGCTTCCTGATATCCGCGACTGTCGCCCGAAGCATCCTTCGCCAACTGATACATGTAAAAACGATGGCCGTCACGTTCCAGCCGACCAGCACGTTCTTGGCGTTCACATCCCGGGAGGTGAGAAGCAGGAAAACTACCAAGCCCACGATGAATGCAATGATGATGCTCAGATGCCGGACGGCATAGGTCATTATCGAACTGCGCTGATCGTCATCCGCCATGTCTTTCCTCAGGCTTTATGCCATTGATATCATCACGAAAAAGGCGCGGCCGCCATTGGCAACCGCGCCTTTCAGCCGTTTTCTGTGAAGACGTCAGGCAGCAGCGAGCTGCAATTCCTTCTGGACCATCGTGCGAAGCGCCGTCAGGTCCTTGGCGAAGGCGCGAATGCCTTCGGCAAGCTTTTCGGTTGCCATCGCATCTTCGTTCATCATCCAACGGAAGGTCTTCTCGTCGATTTCGATCCTCGGCTCGGCCTTCTTCGTGTCCGGCGAGAGCTTGCGGACCAGCGTGCCCTGATCGTTGGCGAGTTCGTCGAGCAGCGCCGGGCTGATGGTCAGGCGGTCGCAACCCGCCAGTGCTTCGATTTCACCGGCGTTGCGGAACGAGGCGCCCATGACGATCGTCTTGATGTCATGCGCCTTGTAGTAATTGTAGATGTCACGGACAGACTGAACGCCCGGATCCTCTTCCGCAGTGTAATCCTTGCCGGTCGACTTCTTGTACCAGTCGAGGATGCGGCCGACGAAGGGCGAGATCAGAAAAGCCTTCGCATCGGCGCAGGCAATGGCCTGGGCCTTGGAAAAGAGAAGCGTCAGGTTGCAGTCAATGCCCTCCTTCTGCAGGACTTCCGCGGCGCGGATGCCCTCCCAGGTCGAGGCGAGCTTGATCAGAATGCGGTCGCGCTCGATGCCGCGCTCCTTGTAGGAGGCGATGATGCCGCGCGCTTTGGCGATCGATGCTTCAGTGTCGAAAGAAAGGTCAGCATCGACCTCGGTCGATACGCGACCCGGCACGAGCTTCGACAAGGCGGCACCAACGGAGATCGCAAGACGATCGGCGACGGCTGCGCCAACCGCATCGCTGTTTCCGCCCTGTTTCTTGCCCCAGGAGACGGCTTCCTTGATTGCATCGGCAAACATCGGCGTTCCGAGCGCCTTCAGAACGATGGTCGGATTGGTCGTGCAATCCACCGGCTTCAGGCGGGCGACAGCCTCGATATCGCCGGTATCGGCGACGACCGTGGTCATGTCGCGGAGTTGGTCAAGCTTGGATGTCATGGTCAAAATCCCTTGTGAACTCGAACTGCTAACTTGAGCTGCGGACCGGCGCGAGCTCCGCCCGGCAATGAGGTAGTCTACAGACAGATGAGTTTGCTGCAGGCGAAAACGCGTGCCTTCCCATGTGCCCGCACATTGTCCTCCTCGGACAAACGACTGTGTCGGGAATGACTATCGCCATTCCGAAATGAGAAAGTCAAGGACATTTGTGCATTTCAATTGACATAAGTGTCATGCCCGTCATTATCGCTTGGAACAAGGAAAATGGCCCTGTTTTTTCCGCCTCCGGATGCAAGTAGGGTGAAACTCAAGCAGGAGAAGATGTGGCCAAGCTGAAACGCGGCACGCACACGGCTTACTCAGAAGCCTCCTCGCTGAGGCTACGCGCCGCGTGGCTCTACTACAATCAGGGCCTGACGCAGAAGGACGTCGCCGAGCAGCTCGGCATAAGCCGCACGACGGTCATCCGCTTGCTCGACGAGGCGATGAAGCGCAGCGAGGTGCAGATCTGGATCAACGATTCGATCGGCGACTGCGTCGAGCTTTCCGTGAAGCTGGAGCGCGCCTACGGGCTCGACGAGGCAATCGTTGTCCCCGCTCCCGTCGGTTCCGACGTCGATAGTCTCGCAAAGAGCGTTGGGCTCGCGCTCGGCCAGTTCCTGTCCGAGGCGATCCCCGACGACTATACGATCGGCGTCGGCTGGGGGCGCACGATGACGGCTTCGCTTTCGAGCTTCCGGCCGCCCCGACGCACCAATTGTAAGGTGGTCTCGCTGCTAGGCGGCATCGTCGCCGTGCACCAGACAAACCCCATCGACTATACGTGGCGGCTTGCAAGCCAACTTGGCGCTGAGTGCTACATGTTCCTCTCGCCGCTGCTCGTGGATTCGGTCGAGACGAAGCGCAATCTGATCGAGAAATGCGGACTGGACACGATCTACCGGCTGGCGGAAGACCTTGATCTTGCGATCGTCAGCTGCGGCGACATCGGCCCGCATTCGACATCTCTGTCGGAAGGCTGGATTTCCAAGGCCGAACTGCAGCAGCTGATCGACGCCGGCTGCGTCTGCGACACGATGTTCAATTTTCTGGACAAGGACGGCAACACCGTCGATCACTCGATCAACAGCCGCGTGATGTCGGTCGATCTGGACACCCTGAAGAAGGCACGGCACATCGTGCTCTCTTCAGGGGGCGCACATCGCGCCGTCGCGATCCGTGCCACCATCCGGCGCATCGGCTGCAATACGCTGATCACCGACGAGAGCGCCGCAAAGGCGCTGCTCGAACTAGCCGAAATTCATGCCTGACCGGCTTCCCACCCCAGTATCGCCCGTTTGCGGGTGAGACCCCAATGGTAGCCCGTCAAGTCGCCATTTTTCCCGAGCGCACGGTGGCATGGCACAACGAAGGAGATCGGATTGCGTCCAATCGCAGCACCGACTGCACGCGATGCCGTCGGCTGGCCGATATCTTTAGCGATGTCCGAATAAGTCATCGCTTTGCCAAGCGGAATCTTCAAAAGACTCTCCCAGACGCGGACCTGAAAATCCGTGCCGATGAGCACGACGCGCAAAGGCTGGTCTGCAGACCACTTTCCGGGCTCGAAGATGCGCTCTGCATAAGGCGTGGTTGCCTGCCGATCTTCGACATATTGGGCATTCGGCCAGCGGCAGGTCATGTCTTCGAAACAGGCGGCCTCGTCGCCGAGATCGCTGAAGGCAAGGCCTGCAAGGCCGCGATCGGTGGCCATGACCAGCGCGACGCCGAAGGGCGACTGGTGGAAGCCGTAGCGGATCGTCAGGCCGCCGCCCTTTGCCTTCCATTCACCGGGTGACATGGCCTCATGGGTGACGAAGAGATCGTGAAGACGGCTTGGACCGGAAAGACCCACCTCGATCGAAGTTTCAAGCAGCGGCATGTCTTCGTTGCGCAGCAACCGCTTGGCATGATCGAGCGTGACTGCCTGCAGGAAGGCCTTGGGCGAAAGCCCGGCCCAGCGGGTAAACGTCTTCTGAAGCTGCGTCGGCGACTGGTTGAGCCGCGCGGCAATCGCCTCCAGCGACGGCTGGTCGCGATAGTCCTCGGTGATAAGTTCGATGACCTGACGGACGGTCTCGTAGTCCGGACCCTCCGGCGTGGTGTCTCTGTTCAGATTGGCGATCATATTCATCGTTCTTCTCCTTGTAACAAGGAGATAGTCAAGGGGAGCACCGCAAGCCACCCGTTTCTTGCGCAACGTTTAAATACGCTGCTTGACTGTCGCAAGCGCTCCTTTGAAGGCCTTGGCAAAGCTTTCGCGATCATCCGGATTGAGGAAGGAGCCGATATCCGTCCGCCGGCCCTCGCCAAAAATATGCATGGAAAGAATGCCGATTTCCTGGTGGCGGCGGACGAGGAAACGCGCCCAGAAGGGATTGAAGTGATGCTCCACCATGCGTCCGGAAGGCGCGAACTTGCGGATCGCGACATCGGTGCGCGAAACGGTCACTTCCTCGCGCGCCCTGCCGGAGCGGTAGTTGAGCCAGAAGGCACCGTAGAGCAACGCGAAATCCAGCCCGAAGAAGAAGCCGATCGGCCAAGCACCGGTAACGACGAAGAATATCCCATAGATGAAACAGACGGCACCGGAAATCAGCAGCAGCACCCTGAAACCCTTGCGGCCGAGCGACCGATAAGGGAAAAGTTCGGCTGCAAAAACAGGCTGTTCGTTCGCCCGCCCGGCGTTGCTTTCCGTCATGGCTGATGAGTATAGATTGTCGATGCCCGAACCGAAACTCAAATCCGTCCGCAAAACACCGCAAAACTCGAAAGTGATCACCCGCCGCAAGGCCGTCCCGGTGCGCACCGCGTATTCGCAAGCCGAGCGCGAGGAGATATTCCGCCGCTTCTCGATCCAGCGGCCGGAACCCAGAGGCGAGCTGGCACACACCAATCCGTTCACGCTCGTCGTTGCCGTGGCACTCTCCGCCCAGGCGACGGATGCCGGTGTCAACAAGGCGACGCGGGCGCTTTTCAAGGTGGCAGATACGCCGGAGAAGATGTTGGCGCTCGGCGAGGAACGCCTTCGCGACTACATCAGGACGATCGGCCTTTACCGCAACAAGG